>JBPCWA010000241.1:0-4295 GCA_051009975.1 Hyphomicrobiaceae bacterium | reverse complement strand
GGGTGAAACGTGACCATGCATCGCAATCCAACAGCAAAATTCGTCGTAGCGGTCACTGGGGCGTTCGCCGTGGAAGCCTGCACGCGTTACATCAACGTTCTCGCGATACTACTCCTCCTGCCTCTATAGGGTCTTCCCGGCCGCAGTTGAACGACCACGATCACGACAACATTTGCATCGCCTAAAATCGACCTTGTGATCAAGATTATGTTGCGCGAACGCATCGTGACTCATAAAGGGATGCACCAATCCGACCTCAGCCTGCACGAGCTATTCGAGGGTGCACGAAGTCGTGATACGTGCCCTCATCTCTTGGATCGAACGCTGTCAACATCGCCGAACTGATTGGCACTCACAATCATCTTGTTTTCGCTCATGCCTCACGGCAGCTTGCTCAATCCTAATCGGTTGGTGCGTCGTTATTGAAGCGTTACCCATCGTTGACAGATGCACCCAATGTAATGCTATAACAGTGCTAAACTTCGAACTTAGTGCCATGGTAGTCTCGCGACCGGTGTTGAAGGAATGGCAGAATTGAAGAGGACCGCGACAACGGTAAGCTTGTTGGCCGAACTGTCGCACATATTCTGTTGTGGGTTGCCCATTCTTGTCGCTGTATTTAGCGCTGGCAGCCAAATTGGACTCGGTGGCGCGTTTTTCGTATTTCATAGATTTATCCACGACTACGAGTTGCAAATCCTGTTTGCTTCCGGCCTGCTTTTGGCCATCGGATTTGGACTACATCTCTTCAGTTACTGGGTCACTTGCCGCGAGACGGGGCCTGGTCACGACCACCGCAAACCAAAGAGATTCCGTATTGGCTGGATTTTCACAATTGCTCTTATTCTTTATGTCGCCAATCTCGCTTTCTATTTCATCTCGGGTCATGGATACGAGCCACCGCGTTTCAGCTGACGCACCTCTGATACTTGATTCAGTTTAGCCGCATCTTGCTCGCACCGCGTGCGATGCTGGTTGAGTGCGATGCTGGTTGAGTGCATTGGCTGGTTGAGGCATTAGTCGAGCTACCGTCCGACTCAAATGACTTGCGCAAAGCTGACTGAGCTTACTCTGGGAGCACGTAGTCAAGTACACAGTACCCGCGGCCCTGCAGCACGATCCAGTTCCTGCCTAGTTCAAGGAGGTCGGATGCCACAATCCGCTCGGTGGGTATGTAGAGCGGTGCGCGTCTAAAGTACTTGTCATCCTGTGCGCCTGCCTCTAGACAGGTAAAGCTTGGTGCTTCGAGCCGCAAGGACGAGGCTTAAAAGGGAACCCGGTGCGCCGTACCCAACAGGGAGCAATACCGGGGCTGTCCCCGCAACTGTGTGCGGTTGGCCCGCTCTATGAACCACTGGCTCATTTGAGCTGGGAAGGTGAGCTAGAGGCCTATAACCGCGAGCCAGAAGACCTGCCGGGCGCCTACTTTTTGCCATCGAACGGGGCGGGTGACCCCACGAAGGAGCGCTAGCATGTCCTCGCCTTCAGTGCCACGAGAAATTGACAGCACACAACGGGATCTCACAGCGATCAGTATGTTTGACAGCTTGCTGGTCTGTGGCCTGCTGTGCATCGCGATCTGGGCCCTCATCGCCTACACGATCCTAGGCACTTAACCGGTTGCCATTGGTCGATCGGTAGCAACTGAGTATGCCATTCAATCCAGTTCCTTGGGATCCAATATGCTACTTGAAGCCGCCGCACTCGCGCTCGGCTATGCCGACGCACCAGTCGTTAGCTCTTTGTCATTTGAGCTCGAGCAAGGCGATGTACTCGCCGTCGTCGGTCATAACGGCTCTGGCAAGTCAACACTGGTGAAGACGCTGCTCGGCATCACAGCGCCGCTCTCTGGCGCTTTGCTTTGGCCGAACGGTAAACCCTCATCTATTGCCTACTTGGGCCAACGTACCGAATTTGATGGACGTTTTCCTATCAGGGTGCGCGACCTGGCAGCCATGGGAGCGTGGCACGGCCTCGGGCTTCTTGGCCGATTGGATTTTGCCGCACAAAATCGAATCCAATCTGCGCTGCAGCGGACCAATATCTCGAGCATCGCGGATCAACCGCTGCATGTCTTGTCGGCCGGACAGCTGCAGCGGGCTCTGTTCGCACGCACGATGGTGCAGAACGCACCGCTCATTCTACTAGATGAACCATTCAGTGCGGTTGACCAGACAACTGAGACAAATCTCCTGCAACTGATCGACACCTGGGCCGCAGAAGGACGGGCTATCATACTGGTTTTACACGATCTCTCAGCCGTTCTTCAGCATTGCAACAAGGCGCTGCTGCTCGGCAACGGTCGAGCACGATTTGGTGCTCCGCGTCAGGTGCTGACACCGGCCAACCTGATCGATCAAGCGTACCTATCGCCGAGCCAATCACAGTGGATCGAAGCGATGTACACCGGACGTCGAACACAAAATGGCGCCAGTCAAGCGTCGGAGATCTGCACGGATGCTTGATTGGTTGGATTTCGGATTCATGAGGCGAGCTCTAGTTGCCACGACAGTTCTTAGTCTTTCGGTGGCTCCTGTCGGCGCATTTCTTGTTCTCCGCCGCCTGTCACTTGCAGGTGAAGCGATGGCGCACGCAATTGTGCCCGGTATCGTCATCGCTTTTGTGATCGCGGGCCTGTCAGTCGTCTCCATGATCATAGGCGGACTGATTGCAGGCATCAGTGTCGCCCTTATCACTTCACTCTTGGCGCAGAAAACGATCCTCCGCGAAGATGCAAGCCTCGCGTCACTTTATTTGATTGCTCTAGCGCTCGGAATTTTCATTCTCTCTGCGGCTGGTTCAGCTGTGCCGCTCAGGAGCTTTCTCTTCGGCTCCATCCTTGGCATCAATGATGCGACCCTAATTCTGATCGGCGCGACTGCGACCATCACACTGGTTTCGTTCGCAGTCATTCTGCGTCCGCTAGTTGTCGCAACGATCGATCCCATTTTCTTTGAAAGCCAATCCAGATACCACGGTGTCGTCCGTCACTGGTTCATGTTCCTACTAGTCTTGAATTTGCTCGGCGCGTTCAAGGCCCTTGGCACGTTGATGGCGGTTGGTCTGATGATCCTGCCAGCCACCGCCGCCCGTTATTGGGTCTCGACCATCACATCATACCTCATCCTAACATTTGTGTTTGCGCTGATGAGTTCTTGGACCGGACTAATCCTATCGTACTATCTGCCTGAAGTACCCTCCGGCCCTGCAATCGTGCTTGTAGCCGGTGCAATTTTTGCATTCAGTCTCTTGCTGGGACCGCACGGTCTGAGACTAACATTTCAGCTGCGCAATCGCCCCGGCAGCTCCGCACTTAAGGTATCACAAGACGCTGACAAGACCGTTGATATCTGACGACAGGCCAGCAAAGGAATTGAATGTCATGAAGCGCCTCGTAATTCACTTCGCGGCGCTTGCGCTTGCCGTTGTGGCAAGCGCCGTGCCTGCACAGGCGGACAAGATCAAGGTCGTCGTGCACTTTTCAATCCTCGGGGACATTGTCCTGTATGTGACGGGAGATCGCGCTTTTGGTTACGACACTTGTTGGACCAAACGCCGATGCACACGTTTACTCGCCAAAAGTCACCGACGTTCGAGACATATTCCAAGTCATTGATCGAAACGCCGGACACAAAGATCAGAGTCTGCGTGGCAATCGACAGCGATGAGCCGCTCATGGTCGATGGAGAGATCGATCCGCATCCCTGGATCGCGCTTCCGATAAATGTTCAAACATACCGGACCAGCGCGGCGAACTATATTGAGTCCCTTCGGGCCTCAGTGATCGCACGCCGGCTGTCGGCTCTTCTCCGACACTTTATCTGCCAAAGGCGGGGCCTCCCACGGGCCACCCTTGGATGTTCAAGCACAATCTTACCTTGATAGTTCAATCGCTGGAAAGTCAGACCTGAACCACTAGAACATCGATGGTACATCGATAGCAGATCGGGAGCTTACCCGCTAGAAGTCAACCAATACGACCGAATGATTGCAGGACTCCGACGTCTCAATTGACGAAACATGTCTGTAACGATATAACATTTTTATCTATTTCGGTGTCTCCAAACTCAGGCCCGCACGCTGTGCGGGTCTCTTTTCGTGCCCTCGATATACGGCAGTAATATGAGCGAACCTTTGGTCCAGGGCACCATTGGAACTATCGCCAATCTCGGCAACTCCTCCTGACCCAGTCTCCAAGTAGCGCCGTCATAACTTCCTCAGCCATTGCGTCCTGAACCGCAAGTGGCGAAATATCGGGCCCGCTAACCTCGACGCCGAAGCCGCGCCGCGCTAGT
>JBPCWA010000240.1:0-3119 GCA_051009975.1 Hyphomicrobiaceae bacterium | reverse complement strand
CGACCGTCGCATAAATGGCATTTAAAAGGATTGGCTTAAGCCCGCTAGAGACGATGATCTGGTCCGCGGCGTAGTCGATTCCGTTGTCGTGCTTGAATTTCTGAGAAAGCGCTTCGCGAAATTCTCTCGTGCCACTGACTTCTGTGTATTTCGTCTCGTTCCGTCGGATGGCCGCGACACCGGCTTCCTTGATGAATTCCTCGGTATCGAAATCCGGTTCGCCCATGCTAAGGATGATAACCTCGCGCCCCTCTTCTTTGAGCTTCCGCGTCCTCGCTGCCATATTGAGTGTCGGCGACGGCCTCACCGCTTGCACTCGTGTTGAGAGCCTTTCCTGAGCGGCTTCCGTGTTCATCTCTGCAATGCCCCTCTTCATCTTTCGGCGTCGAGCATATCAGCTGCCCCGCCGTCTTCAAATGCAGTAGAGAAGCAGGCCGCCCGCCAACGCTTGATCGCATAGGGAGACAACAGTCGTGCCAGTGTTGACACCGGTGGCGAGCCATGTCCGATATCGAAAAAATTCCTGGCGACAGATCGTTGATGGGCAAAACTTCTGGCGGAATTCGCTTGGGTTGATTTGAAGAGCTTGCTTGCACCACGTCCGACTCAGCAAATATCCTGCCCGATGAAACTGAATGCGGTTGGAGTCAAAGCAGGAGGCGCGATAAGTGGCGTCTCGGCCCCCGAAGCGTCCTGCTCCGTTGCCCATTCAGTAGATCTAGAGTCTTAGCCATCACTTCCGTGAACCAAGTGATCATCTGCAAACCCCTATTGACAGGAGCTAGTACTTGGAGTGGTTCACGGTCGACCTGGCAATCGCTCTGGCTGCAGCCTTCCTTTCTTCCATTCTCGGCGCACTCAGCGGATTTGGCGGTGGTATCCTTGTCATGCCATTTCTCGTCCCGCTCGTTGGCGTCAAGGGCGTTATCCCAGTCATGGCCGTAGCAATGATGATCGCGAACACGGCCCGAATTTGGGTTTATCGAACGCATGTTCGGCTGGATCTCTTAGGCACATTGGCCATGGCAATCATTCCCGGTGTCTTCGTCGGGACTTACATCTACAAGAGCCTCCCCGTTGATTTTCTCGCAATGTTTCTTGGCCTGTTTCTCATTTCCACCATAGGTCTCAGGCGCCTGCTCTCGGGTCGTAGCATCCAGGTTGGGCAAGGCGGCCTTTTCGCGGGTGGCTTCCTCTTCGGCGTACTGACCGGGATGACACCGGGTGTTGGTGTGTTGTTAATCGCCATACTGCTAGGAATGGGCCTCGGCGGCCCAGCACTGGGGGGAACTGACGCCGTAATTGGGCTTCTTATTTCTTTCGTGCGAACAGGGATGTTTTCTGTCTACGGACTCATCAAAATTCCAGAGCTAATGATCGGCCTTGCTGTCGGGCTTGTAACATTCCCCGGAGCATTCGCGGCACGCTGGTTGATCTCTCGGATGTCGGCAGGAGTACACGTCTCAATTATCGAGGCCATGGTACTGTTTTCAGGACTATCGTTCTTGTGGCGCGCGTGGACAGCTTAGTTTTCGCTCCATTAGGTGGAACACGCCGAGTCCGATACCTGTCAACAGCGCTTGGGATTTGAGCCCAACTTCTCATCGACAAGGTAAGCTGAAGCTGTATCGTGCACTGGGAACTTGGCGAGCGCGTCTAACGTGCGCGCATTCTACCTAAGAAATTGCAGTGCTTTGCCACCGACCTGCCGCTCGTGTTTGCCGTCTTCTTGGAGACACGTTCCTGCGATGAACGGATTAACTTGGCCAAATCTTTCACGCCGATTGTCGCAACCGCAGAACAAGCGATACCTGCCATTGCTTGCATGGTTGGCGCCGTTGCGTTTCTGACGGCAAGTGACGCAATCATCAAATCGATGTCGAGTACATACCCGGTCGGTCAGCTGTTGTTTATTCGAAGTATTTTCGTTTGGCCATGGATATTCCTTTTTGCAATTCGCCAAGGTGGCTTGTCAGCGTTACGCATCAAGAGCGCCAAAGGACACGGCCTGCGCGGTCTCCTCGTGATTGGCAGCACATTCCTGTTTGTGACTGGTTTGCAGTTTCTTCCACTTGCTACCGCGATTTCCGCAATTTTCATGGGACCGCTCTTCATCACGGCGATGGCACCATTCGTCCTGAGTGAGCGAGTTGGTTGGCGACGCTGGCTCGCTGTTCTGGTGGGATTTGCTGGCGTCCTCATCATGGTCCGGCCCGGAACCGAGGCATTTCAATGGGCGATCCTGTTTCCGATTGCTGGTGCGATGTGCGGCGGGCTACGGGATCTCATCACACGGCGTATTTCGCAGGCAGAATCTACGCTCGCTATGCTTAGCATCACTACAATCGTGATTATGCTGGCTGGCATCGCGAGCATTCCTTTCGGATGGAGCGAATTTCGTATCAATGATCTTATGAAATTCGCTCTGAGCGGCTCCCTTGTTTGCGGTGGTCACTACTTGATGATCGATGCATTCCGGCGCGGCGAGGCTGGCCTTGTTGCACCCTTCAAATACACCTCCCTGCTCTGGGCAATCATCATTGGCTATATCGCATTTGGCGAACTACCCGATGGATGGACGCTTGCAGGCGCCACTATTATCGTTCTAGCTGGCCTCTACGTATTCTATCGCGAGACAAAGCTCCGACACAGAAAGGCGGCAACTGTTGAGAGTTGAAAGGTTGCGCTTTGCGCAGTGTTGATTTTCTCAGTTTGACTCGTGACGAGCATCACCCGGTGTTGCAAGAAAGATCGGGAAGCAGGATCCGCGTCACTCAGGAGTTGTGCGGTCGCGAGCAAGATGTTCCATTGAATTCCCAGATCAACAAACTCGGCTTAGAGTAGCACAAAATTCGACGGGCTCGGTTGAGCAACGCACCGATGGCGAGGCTCATCTTACCGTGGAGACAAGTGCCAGACATGGCATTTGATGCTCTTTAGTATCCGCTTCAATCGTCATTGGTCGTGAACCCTGTTAGACTATTCGTGGCGCATCTGGCACCCAATGCCTGGTCAGTTCCGAAGCCCGTTCGCCGAAATATCCACGCACGCGTCAGTACACCGGGTCACCACCAACGAGTCCGGGGCGGCCGGAGTTAAGGACAAGCAGACATTAGCTG
>JBPCWA010000239.1:0-7286 GCA_051009975.1 Hyphomicrobiaceae bacterium | reverse complement strand
GGCAATGAGCCATATAGGTAGCGTTCTGATCAGGATTCGCACTACAGCAACATAAAAATCCCTTACTCTATCGACGGTCGCCGGAATGAATCGAAGTATGTGCGATCCGCCAGATCTAGCGCTTCGTTTCAGTAAATTCGCACACAAAACGGGCGTTAGCGTCAATGCATTTAGTGCAGATATAGTGAATGCAATGGTGATGGTTAGCGCAAATTGGAGGTAGATGCGACCAGTAATTCCGGGAAAGAAACAGACTGGAATAAATACTGCGGCCAAGACGAATGTGGTGGCAATGATAGGACCAGTGACCTGTGACATTGCTTTTAGGGTGGCCTCGCGTGGGCTAAGGTTCTCCTCCTCCATGATGCGCTCAGTATTTTCGACGATGATTATCGCATCGTCGACGACGAGCGTGATGGCCAATATCAAACCGAAGAGCGTAATCAAGTTCGCACTGAAACCGATGAGATAGAGCGCGCCGATAGTGCCGAGTAAGGATACCGGAATGGCAATAGTCGGGATGAGCACTGCTCGCCAACTGAGCAGGAATAGGAAGACAACGGCGACGACCAAGACGGCGGTAATGCCCAGAGTGACAATAATTTCTTCAATAGAAGCTCTAACCGCGCGGGTGATGTCGTAGGGAAGTGTATAAGCGATACCTGATGGAAATCCGCCTTTCATAGTTTTCAGGGCGGAATATACCCGGTCGGCCACGTCGAGGGCGTTTGCTCCCGGTGACTGATAGATCGCGATTGCAGTCGCCGGTCGATTGTCCAATGAAGAGAAGGAGGAGTACGAGCGCGATCCAAGTTCGACACGTGCAATGTCGGACAATTTGACAATTTTTCCGGCGTCGGCCTTGACTACGACGTCCCTAAACGCCTCGACAGAATCCAGAAGGCCTCGTCCTTGCAACACGAACTCGAAGCTCGTATCACCGGCGAACGGTGGGGCCCCCACCTGCCCCGCAGTTGCGCCGATGTTTTGGGCTTGAATTGCCTGGGATACATCGCTCGCGGTCAAACCTAGAGACGTCAGTTTCTGAGGATTGAACCAGACCCTCATGCTGTATTCCAGTGGGCCGAATTGGGAGACTGTGCCGACACCGGGGATGCGCGTAAGACGATCTTGAATTTTGGTTGATGCGTAATTGCTTAGAAAAATAGCATTGCGTGAAGAGTCTGGCGAGGTGAGGGCGATGACCAGCAACATATTTGAAGATTGTTTGGTCGTCGTGACGCCCTGCTGCTTGACGGAAGCGGGCAGCAACGGCTGGGCGATAGATACTCGGTTTTGAACGTTGACCGCGGCTATATCTGGGTCGGTGCCTACTCTGAATGTCACCGTAAGCTTGTATTTTCCGTCGTTGGAGCTCGTCGACGACATGTAGAGCATGTCTTCGACGCCATTGACGCGCTGTTCGATCGGAATAGCGACGGTTTTTTCGATTAGCGCGGCGTTTGCCCCCGGAAAGTTTGCGCTGACAACGACCTGCGGAGGTGTGATATCTGGATATTCAGAGATTGGTATGAGAGTGATTGCGATCGCGCCTACGAGAGATGCAACCATAGAGATAACAAACGCAAAATTTGGTCTGTCGATGAAAAAGCGTGATAGCATTTTTGTGCTTTCGGGCTAGTTTTGGCGTTCAACTGGTTTGACAGTGTCGCCGGGACGGACCCTTTGAAGGCCCTGTACGATTACACTTTGTCCGGCCCTAAGCCCTGATTTGACCTGCCAATTTCCGGCAATTTGTTGGCCAAGGATTACAGAGGTGCGCACTACTCGATTGGATTTGTCCAAGGTGTAAACAAAGTGGCCATTCTTGTCGTATTGAACAGAAGGCTGTGGTATCAATAAAGAACTTTCCGACTGGTCAGAGGAAACAGAGACACTAACGAATTGATTGGGAATCAAAACACTCTTCGGATTGGGAAACTTAGCGCGTAGCTCTACCGTATCCGTGTTTCGATCAATTTCCGTCCAGATATAGTCAATTCGACCACCGTGAGGGTACTCGCTTCCGTCCGAAAGTTTTATTTTAATGTCAAGCGATGAGTCGTTCGGGCCCATTAATCCACGCTGTCGGTCCGCCGTAAGCGTTTTTTCACTAACATAAAATGTTACATAGATCGGGTCCAAGCTGACTACGGTTGCTAGTGTTCCGGTGCTGCTCTCTATCAAATTTCCAACATCGACGTTTGTCTTGCTGATGCGTCCGTCAATGGGACTATGAATATCGGTATAACTCAAATTTATGTTTGCAGTATCCAGTTCCGCCTTGTGCTGTTGGGAGATAGCGACATCTGCTTCAAATTTTGCCTGCGCCGCGTCCAGACTGGATTGAGCGATATCTCCTTTGGTACGTAGTGTCCTTTCACGTTCCAATATCTTCTTTGAGTTTTTGATGTTGGCATTGGCGCCCGCTACGTTTGCCTTGGCTTTTGCAACATCTGCTAGATATAACGCCTTTTCTATGACATATAGGAGTTGCCCTTTTTTTACCTTGCCACCCTCTGTGAAATCGCGCTTTTCAAGGATACCAGTTACGCGTGCTTTGATGTCGACCGTTTTTATTGCTTCGACCCGGCCAACGTACCGCCCATGATCCGCGGTCGAGTCTCTTTGGACTTTCGCGACCCGTACGGTCGTTAGGTCGTTGGATTGTGCCGATGCTGGACTTTGGCAAAGACAGGAAATCACGATCGTGGCAAATGCGTACGCAATATATTTGCGGTTTTCGACCCTGTAGTGGACGAGAGCGTCAGGGCATGGGCTGTTTTGGAGGTGCAAATTGGTGCGACTTGTGTGGGAACTACGCAAGTTGGAGTGAAGCAAGCTATGACTTTGGAGCTTGGCGCCGAGAGTGTGGCTGGGTATTTTGGGGTTGGGTAAAGTGTCGAACGCTTTTCGTCGAGGTAGTCGAATGGCTGCGCGGATTGGGGAACGTGCATGCATGGAACTAGGCTCAGGGTCCGACAAGAATGATTTCTAAGATCCGTAGCTCAGTAGCTCAGATGTGTGGGCATTCAGCTTCAAAACGGGTATCGAACTTTGAAGTTCAGTGCAAGTCTGCGGTGGCAAGTGTTTTGGTCACCCCAAGGTGAATGGAAAGGCAAGACGAGGGGCGCCGCGTAAACCAACGACGGTCGTAGTCGGGCGTGGACAGTGGCCAAAGCGAACACTGGGAACTCTCGCACACGCGCATCTTATATATTGGAAAAAGGTAATACTGAGTTGAGACCTCAGCAGTACTTCCTTCATGGCGATATGGAACGGATGACCGCTGTAGCGCACTGGCATCACATCGTTGTACATTCGCCGTGTGAGCGGTCAGTCCTTCTCAAAAGGTGATCGAATGTATTATGGCTGCGAAAGCTACAGTTCGGCTACACGTTCACGCCCAATGCCTCTGCCAGGGCGGGGAAGTCATCGACGATAATGTCGTGGTCCGGATTCGGAGACGGGTCGGGAGGGCTGTCATGGCCCCACTCGCGTGGACGCTTCACGAAAGCAGTATTGTATCCACGTGCCTTCGCTGCATCGAGATCAAAGTTGTGACATGCAACCATGCAGATCTGCGCCGGGGGCAATTGGAGATAGTGTGCGACGGTATCGTAGGCTTCTGGCAGGATCTTGTACTTGCCGATCGCTTCACACGAGAAGACAGCATCCCATGAGAGACCATTGCGGCGGGCGGTGTCCATGATGATGCGAAAGCTCAATATCGTGAAGGACGCGCAGATGAAACTCTTACGCAATCTCGGCAGGACGCCTGGAAAGTCCGTCCAGCACTCAAAGTTGTGAGGCGCGTCGTACGCAATCACGTGGCGATCTTCTTCCGTGAATGAAGATAGGTCGTTGTCGGCAATAACCTCTTCGAGCGCCATGCGGTGTGCGCCATCAAAGTTGTAACTTGGCGGTGTATCCTTACCGAGGTTCAACATTTTGCCGAGCCCTTTGCGGCGGATGTCGTTTGCAAGGTCGTGCCAATTGCGCTTGATGCCGTGTTTTTCGCCAATCTCAGCAAGGACGGTTGAAAAGCCTGTGTGCCAATCCAGGATAGTACCGCCTGTGTCGAATGTGAGGGCGCGGATGTCTGATAGGCTCATGCCGGTTCCTTTCTGTAGAATAGGAAGTTCGAAGTTCTGCCAAATAATCTGTCTCGACCGATTCTTGCGACGCAAGACTGCGAGTTGAGGAGGGAGTTGTTGTTATTCGGGCTGCGTTTCAAACACGACTGCATCAGGTGGTAGGATCACCCAGGGTTGTTTGCGCGAGGTCCACAGATGAACACTGGGGACAAGCCAACTGGCATCGTCCAGCGTGCCGCCCCTCAGCGACAGCTTGCCGGGGCGCCAAGCAATTTTATGATAGATTCTGCCTCCGCAATGCACACAGAATGCGCCCAGCTTCTGGCGCCCGGAGTCGGCACTTGTGACAAACGTTTTCACTTGGCCCTTTATGACTTTGAATTTACTTTCGTCGATCACTACGATCAACGCAAACGCGCTCCCAGTTTGTTTTTGACAATCAGAACAGTGGCATGCAAGGACCTGGTCCACGTCGCCTGCTGCCACATAGCGAACTGCATCACACTGGCACCCGCCGTCAAGCTTGGTCATGGTTTGGGTCCGTCATCTTTTTGGTATTTGAAGTTTGATAATGCATTCTATGTGCGTCGTGTGCCAAGGTACGAAACTTAACAAATAAGCATTGGCCTTCTTGGATACGACTAGCTCAAGGAAAGATTTATGAAGGCAATTCGTGCCCATGCCTTTGGCGGGCCTGAAGTTCTGAAATTCGATGACGTCGATGATCCAGTCCCGGGTACGGGTGAAGTGGTCGTTGAAGTGCATGCGGCAGGCGTCAACCCGGCCGATACGTACATGCGCACAGGCACTTACGCGATTGTGCCGGACCTGCCATATACGCCGGGCGGCGACGCCGGAGGTAAAATCTCTGCCCTGGGCGCCGGTGTCAACGACTTCTCCATTGGCGATCCTGTTTTTATCGGCACGGGTCTCAGTTTCGATCTAACCGGTTGTTACGCAGAAAAGGTCAAACGCAAGGCTGAGGAAGTGATTCCACTGCCCGAGAACGTGACGTTCGCTCAAGCGGCTGCTTTCGGCGTCTCCTACACTACGGCACATTATGCGCTATTTGAGCGCGGCTCCGCACAGGCTGGTGAGGTCGTCTTTATCCATGGAGCCAGCGGGTCCGTTGGAACGTCAGCGATACAGTTGGCAAAGCGTGCTGGATTAAAGGTTATCGGAAGTGCCGGAACTGAGAAGGGATTGGCGTTACTCAGGGATGAAGGCGTCGACTTCGCAGTGAACCACTCGAGGGTCGGTTATCTAGAGGAAGTCAAGAGCTTCACTAATGGTCACGGCCCTGCGCTCGTACTGGAGATGCTCGCCAATGTGAACCTTGCGGTCGATATGGACGTCGTCGCGAAGTATGGTCGCATCATCGTGATCGGCAATCGCGGGGAGATAACTGTGAACCCGCGGGTTGCCATGATGAAAGAGCTAGACATCAGAGGTATCGCATTATGGAATGCTGCGCCTGAAAAAATGCGTCTAGTCATCGAAGACATTCTCGCCGGCGTTGCAGAATCCACGCTTAAGCCTGTGATTGGTAGGGAAATGCCCTTATACAAAGCTGCAGCTGCTCACGTTGCCGTTCTAGAGCCTGGGGCTTACGGAAAGATCGTTCTTGTTCCCTGATTGCTTGACCAAAGGAAAGCCTCTGACTTCATGTCAGTATTCCTTCAAGTGACCGCATCGACAGCTTCTGCGCGAGCTTAGGAGGCTGGATAGTGCCACGGCAATCAAAACTGGCAGGCACCACAACAGTGCTTGCCGTAGGAGCTTTTTGGGCTGATTTACAGGGGGGGGGCGCTTGCCTCATACTGCCGGAGGCTGCGGTTCCTCCGCCAGGTGACCGCGCTTGATCCAGACGCGCGCACCTTTTGCGCCAACTTTGGCTTGGCTCGAACTATTTCTCGGCATGCGCAGCCACGACTGCCGGGCGAATGCTTCGCCCTCTTCCGTGAATGTTCCATCTAGCACGAGAATTTCCATGCCGTCCGGTGCCACAAGATCGATGGTTGTGTCGGCGGCCCATCGTTCAAGGCAGACATCCTCTCGGTCATCATGAAACAATGGCAAAACCTCGACGCCGTTGCGTTCTACATCAGCGACAAATGCCATCTTGTTGGTGTCGATGCGAACGTGACTACGGTCTGCCATGTCAAACTGCCAGAGCTTTACGAAGATTGTGCAGCCGGCTGTTGAGCCTGGCGTATGGCTCGAATCGGGCGGATTGCGAATATAGCTGCCGGCCGGGAAATCTCCGTGCTCATCCTGGAATATGCCTTCGAGTACGAAGAATTCTTCTCCTCCTGTGTGGACGTGGGGTGAAAATTTGCTCTCAGGTGCGTAGCGGACAATCGTCGTTGCGCGCGCCACCTCATCGCCAAGTCTGTCGAGCATGCGTCGGTCAACACCAGGCATAGGCGAGGCCTTCCAGCCCATCGTAACCGCATGGACCGACACGCGTTGAGAAAAGTCAGCATTCAGTTGCATCTTACCAGTCCGTTTCGAAAGTGAACCTTCGTTCGATTGCTACATGATCTCTCGTCGTTTTGCTTTAGATTTCTGGATTTTCTATCAGGCCTGTTCGTGTCTTTTCGCACCATTTCCTGTATCTTCTCTGCTCGGCGCATTTTTGAGGACAGGCTAACGCAGTGTACCGGAAACGTCGCTTCAGGGTTTTTAGCCAAAAACTCTGACTTCTTTCGCTCGCCGTTGGCATATCAACTTTTACGACAGCGAGCGCGATGCGAATGCGCGCCGGATCTGGGAAGGCTTCAAAATTTTAGATACTCGTTGAGTTCTGCATCCAATTACTTGTATGTCTATCTAACTATCTACCGGAAGGTAGGCAATGATTTGTCTCCTGAATCGAATAGTCTCAAGGCTGCCTATCGATAGATAGGTAGATTCACGAAGCTGTGATCACCAGGCTTGATAAATGAGCGATACATTGTCCACATTGCTCGATTGTGCAGAGGACGCCATTCGACTTCGCGGCTACCATGCTGTTAGTTTCCGCGATTTGGCAGAGAAGCTCGGGATCAAGAGCTCGAGCGTCCACTACTACTTTCGCCAGAAAGAAGATCTCGGGCTCGCACTCGTGCAACGCTACCGGGACCGTTTCTATTCGGATTTGGAAGCCCAGGCTGCCCAAGCGAAAACGCCAGACGACAAAATACACGC
>JBPCWA010000238.1:0-33344 GCA_051009975.1 Hyphomicrobiaceae bacterium | reverse complement strand
GAAACATTCCGTTGGGTTCAGTTTTCGCAATGACCTGATGCACGAGGTACTGCTTATGCAATCTCTAAGCGATATCCTTCTAAATTTGGGGGCTTGGAATTGGTTGATCCTCGCGGTCATCCTATTTGTTCTCGAATCCTTTGCCCCTGGTATATACTTTGCCTGGTTTGGTGTCTCTGCAACGGTGGTGGGGATTCTTGCACTGAACGTTGACGTGGCTTGGCAATGGCAACTCATTATTTTCGCCATGGTTGCATGCGGTTCGGTATTCATATTTCGCCAATATACGCGGCCTTCTGTTTCTCCTTCTGACGAGCCGGACCTCAACGAGCGGACTAGCCAGTATGTCGGACGCGTCATCGTTATCGAAGAAGCCATCGCCGCAGGGCGAGGTCGAGCGCGTATAGGTGACTCGCTTTGGTCTGTTGAAGGTCCGGATATTCCGCGGGGAGGAAAAGCCAAAGTCGTCGGAACACATGGAACGGTACTCATCGTTGAGCCCGTGCAAGGAACCTAGGTGGGCCGCCACGAATGTCGGCGGCGCCAGGTTGTCGGAGCAGATTTGCGTAATTGACAGGATGAGGTGCGAGTTGGCCGAATATACCGGCGGCCTCTGTTTTTGCTAGGGCTGGACAACGACTTGGGTGGACCAAAAGCCGTGCCTCTTGACCAAATGATAGAATTTTGCCGCGTTGCCTACACTCAATCGAATGCAGCCGTGTGATGCAGGTCGGCCCAGCTTGCTGGTACGATAGGTGCCGTGAATGGCCGTTCCGTCGGAGCCGATCCATGTCAAATACGGTAGATTCATGCGCCATTTGCTAGAATAAAATTTCCGCTTCTGTGCAAAGGGCGTATAGTAGCCTGGTCGCGTGCGCCAGCCTCTTTTGCCGGTGGAGACACGCCACGTGTATCTCTTTTTGCCGTCAACGTAGACATGCATGCGTTGCTGCGACAGGTCGACGGTTGCCTTCAAAGTTGCAGCAGTGGCGGTGCTAACGCTCCACATACTGCCAGCAATGATCGCGGCGGCGAGAAATTGAATTCGACATCTACCAAGCATGCTTGCCCCTCGAGAGATTTAAGGTCGCGGACCCGACCAACGTAAATCAAATGATAGTTTGAAACGCTCGATCTGGGGGCATAATTCTGCGTGTGTGCCTAATAGATCCTTAGCATTGTGGTTTGCCGGCAACTCACGCGCTTGCGCTGTAACCGCAACTCGGTGTTAGGCCTGCCAAGTTTGCAAAACTGTTGCCCTCCGGCATCAGGGGCATCTGAAAATCTAGTTTGCTGTCAAGGTTTTCTTGCTCAACCACCAGCGGTTCAGATCATATGGCTCTTGTGATCCAGATCTGTCATAGGAGATAGGACAATGGGAAAACGGGGCACGCTCTTCGTCGTCGCACTTCTTTGCACTGCAGCAGCTGTTACAGCTTGCCGTCGTGAGGTTCCGCATCCGAATGGTCTCGGTGCTTCTGACGTTCCAGCACCGGTCGTCGTTAAGCAATAAGCCAAAAAGGCTGAGCTAAGGCGCGATTGACGATGTGATTTGAGCTATTGCGTTGATCCAACTTTGATCAACGCGATTTCATGTTCAACATAGCTCGATGACGTTTCGCCCAGGTGATCGCGTCCTGGACCTAGCCAAAAACTCTCTTCCCAAAAACCTCGAGTGGCTTGCGCCATTCGAGGTTTTTTCAATGAGACGGAATCTATCGTCGATCCAGCGACGGGGGCGTGCCGCGGCAGTTGTTTGGGCAAACACTGAGCCCAATTCTGGTCCAGTCGGGTGGGTTCCTGGCGAGGTCAACACGTGAGCTGAGATGCTCAAAAACCTCGTTCTTGATTTGGTGGACGCGACAATAATTTAGGGCGCCCAACTGTATTGGACGCCCTTGAATTGAAACGCAGGCTCGGTACCTAAACCGAGTAATAAAGATCAAACTCGACAGGATGAGGGGTTTGTTCGAAGTACTCGACTTCCTCCATTTTGAGTTCAATATAGGCATCGATTAGATCGTCTGAGAATACGCTACCTGTCTTCAAGAAGGCCCGATCGGCGTCCAAATTTGTCAGTGCTTCGCGCAATGAGCCCGAGACCGTTGGGATTTCCGCCAATTCGGCAGGTGGCAGGTCATAGAGGTTTTTGTCCATAGGATCGCCCGGGTGGATCTTGTTCTGGATCCCGTCAAGCCCTGCCATCAGCATGGCCGCGAATGCGAGGTAAGGGTTCGCGGTCGGATCAGGAAATCGCACCTCAACGCGCTTGGCTTTTGGTGAAGTCGTGTACGGGATGCGGCAAGACGCGGAGCGATTGCGCGCCGAATATGCCAAGAGCACGGGGGCCTCATAGCCCGGAACCAATCTCTTGTAGGAGTTGGTGGACGCATTTGAGAAGGCATTAATCGCTCGGGCGTGCTTCAGGATCCCGCCGATATAGTAGAGGCAGGTCTCTGACAGGTCCGAGTACTGATTACCAGCGAAGGTTGGCTCGCCCGATTTCCATATTGATTGGTGGCAGTGCATGCCGGAGCCATTGTCTCCGAACACCGGCTTCGGCATGAAAGTTGCTGACTTGCCATAGGCCTGCGCCACGTTGTGTATCGCGTACTTGTAGATCTGCAAATGGTCGGCCATTGTCACCATTTGCTGGAACTTAATTCCAAGCTCGTGCTGAGAAGAGCCTACTTCGTGGTGATGCTTTTCAGTGACGACGCCCATCTCCGCCATAACTGACAACATTTCCGAGCGTATGTCCTGGCAGCTGTCGACGGGCGGCACGGGGAAATAGCCGCCCTTCGCGCGCGGGCGGTGACCAAGATTGCCCATTTCGTAGTCGCGGTCGGAATTTGCAGGTAGCTCCGAGGAGTCGAGTTTAAACCCAGTGTCGTAGGGGTCTGCTCGGAATTTCACATCATCGAAGATAAAGAATTCCGCCTCGGGTCCGAAGAAGACGGTATCGCCAACGCCAGTGCTCTTTAGGTAGGCCTCGGCCTTTTTCGCCGTACCACGGGGGTCGCGTTCGTAGAGTTCACCGGTCGAGGGTTCGACGACATCGCAAAAGACAGCCATTGTTTTTTGCGCAAAGAACGGATCGATATGGGCCGACTCGGAGTCAACCATGAGCAGCATGTCCGACGCTTCAATGCCTTTCCAGCCAGCGATAGATGATCCGTCAAATGGGTATCCTTCGGCAAACATTCCTTCGTCCACAACCGCTGCGTCGGCTGTGACATGCTGCATCTTTCCGCGAGTATCAGTGAAGCGGAAATCGACGAACTTGACGTCTTTTTCCGTGATTGATTTTACGAGATCAGCAGGTGTCGACATACTAACTCCCTATGTATCTACAAATTTCCATTTGGAGGCCCGGCTTTGAGCCGAGAGGTCTGCGGGAAAACCGGATGGATGCGATGACCGGTTCAATTTTCCCGCTGGTTTGACGATGCCAGAAGCCCCACCCATTTTTCGAGCAAGGTGTGGGCGCCACCGTCGGCGGGTTGATGAACTGCTTGCGAGCAGTCAGATCGCATCAGCGCCCGTTTCGCCGGTGCGGATCCGAATTGCTTCGTCGATGGTAGAGATAAAAATCTTGCCATCGCCAATGCGGCCAGTCTTCGCAGCCGCTTGAATAGCTTCGACGGCTTTGTCGAGCTGTTCATCGGCCAGGATCACTTCCACTTTCACCTTCGGCAAGAAATCGACCACATACTCTGCGCCGCGATAAAGTTCAGTGTGCCCCTTTTGCCGGCCAAAACCTTTCGCTTCGACGACTGTTATGCCTTGCAGTCCTATTTCCTGAAGCGCTTCCTTCACCTCATCGAGTTTGAAGGGCTTAATGATGGCTTCAATTTTCTTCATGACGCGATCATCCTATAGATGGGTCATTTTCCCAGCGTGCCTGAACACGATGCACGTTTGAGGCTTCGCTTAAGACAATGCTTGAGACTTCGTTCAAGACTCCGTTAGCATAGGTCATGCCAACTAATTGGACGCATGATAAAGTAAACGTATTCAGCGTGTTAAACACATGGTGCCCACTTGTCGAGCACTCTGAGCCGTTACGAGGTGCCAAAAGTGTGGGCATTTTGCACAAAATTTGCGCCGTGACGTTTTATATGCGGTCAGGGGGAGAACAGTTTAGGATCAGCTGGGATCAAGCTCTGAGCGAGCCTGGATCGATGAGGTTCAAATCAGGCCCTGATTGTGTAAACGGTTTTCTGGTGAATTCTGTTTAATGTGGGGCAGTCCACTCGTCAGTGGAGGTGAAAATATTATGCGGAATTTGGAGCGAGACCATGCGTATCGCCGGACTTGATCATTTCGTAATGACCGTTGCATCCATCGCTGCGACGCGAAAGTTTTATTGCGATGTTCTTGGCATGGAGGACATTGTATTTGGTTCACAAGAGCGCAGGGCATTGGGTTTCGCCAACTGCAAAATTAATTTGCACGAGGTTGGTCATGAGTTCTCTCCGCGGGCCAGACATGCGGTGGCAGGATCAGCGGACATTTGTCTGATAGTGGATGACCTCGAGGCGGCACTCACTCGGCTTGCCGCTTTCGGCGTACCGGTTGAGCTTGGTCCTGTGCCGCGAACGGGGGCCAATGGGTCTATTAACTCAATATATATCCGTGATCCTGATGATAATCTAATCGAGCTCGGCCAATACGAAGAGGGATGTTGAACATTGGATGGCGATGATCTCACTCTATTGACTGCAGATGAGATGGGACGTGCTGACCGCTTAGCCATCGAAGCCGGCGTGCCCAGTCGAACTCTGATGGAAAACGCAGGTATCGCGGTCGCCGATGTTGCCGCAGAAATGGTAAACTATAATGAGCTGATTGTGGTCCTGTGCGGCCCAGGCAATAACGGCGGCGACGGTTTCGTCGCGGCCCGTCACCTAAAAGAGCGCGGTTTCAACGTTCGACTGTGTCTCTATGGTGATCGTGCCAGATTGTCAGGTGATGCCAAAGCGATGGCAGTGCTATGGCGTGGTGCGATCGAACCTCTGATACTACACCGACAACGGGAATTGCAAAAACATACTGCGTCTGAAGCACATCGGATTAAAGATAAAGTCATCAATGCGCACGACGACCCCAATTTTAAGAGCCTTCCCTATTCGGACGACCGTGCTGTTCTTTATGTGGACGCATTGTTCGGTACAGGACTCCGAGCGGGAGACGAGGGTCTTTCTGCCATCATTCGTGCTCTGAACGAAGTCGCCGTTAATCGCAATGCGCAGCGAAGAGTGTCTATTCTTGCGGTTGACCTTCCATCGGGCATAGATGGGACGAGCGGACGCAGTCTGGGGACAGGCTCTGGCGAGGTCGGCGAATGCGTTCGCGCAGATCAAACAGTGACCTTCTTTCGTGCGAAGACCGGCCATGTACTCTTCCCTGGAAGGCAAGCCTCGGGGCGCGTTCGCGTGCGTGACATCGCCATTTCGGACGAGATCTTGGCCACGGTCGACGCCAAGACTTGGCGTAATGCTCCGTTGTTGTGGTCCAAATTTTGGCCCTCCCCACCCGTAGTCGGTCACAAGTACTCTCGAGGCCACGCTGTGGTGCTTTCGGGCGCTGCACACGCCACCGGAGCTGCACGTCTTGGTGCTCGCGCGGCGCTCAGAGTTGGAGCAGGCCTTGTCACTGTTGCCTCTCCTAAAGACGCCGTTAGTGTCAACGCAGCCCATCTCACAAGTATCATGATAGGTCCACTATCGCGGGATGATGGCCTGGCAGAAATTCTTAAGGATCCACGCAAGAACGCGGTTCTCATCGGTCCCGGGGCCGGTGTTACGGAAGCAACAGAGATAAATGTTTCTGCGGCCCTTGCCTTGGAAAGGGCTGTCGTTCTCGATGCTGATGCCTTGACCGTGTTCACAGGCAAGTCGTCAGCACTTTGGCAGGCGATAAGAGCGCGTTCCGCGAATGCAGGAGGTGTCGTGCTCACACCTCATGAGGGTGAATACGCCCGTCTCTTCGGTCCGACATCGGACTGCAAGCTAGACCGGGCGCGTCAAGCTGCCCGCAAAGCCGGAGCCGTCGTCGTTCTGAAGGGACCAGATACCGTGATCGCGGCGCCGGATGGGAGAGCCACAATCAATTGCAATGCCCCGCCAGAACTTGCTACTGCGGGATCCGGAGATGTCTTGGCAGGTCTGATTGCCGGGCTTCTGGCCCAGCAAATGCCAGCATGGCAGGCGGCCTCGGCCGCTGTCTGGCTGCATGGTGTCTGTGCTGAGTATCTGGGGCCGGGGCTGATTGCAGAGGATATTCCTGATTGCATCCCGCGTGTTCTGCGTCAGATTCGAGAAATACTAGCTCCAGCTAATCAGTTCTGTGATTAGGGCTATTGGAGCGTCAGGCATGCTTGAAACATGTTCGCGACAGTCGATGGGAGAAGCATCTTGGTCCAAGTCAAGCCATCAAACGAAATGAGAATCGCCGTCATAGCGGGTGACGGCATAGGCCACGAAGTTGTTCCCGAGGGTATTAAGGTCCTGGAGGCCGCAGCCCGCCGCTTCGATCTGGCTTTTAGGTTTATCGAGTATGATTGGTCCTGCGAGCGATACCACAAAACGGGTGCGATGATGCCCGCGGATGGGTTGGCGGAGATTCGCGATCATGATGCTGTGTTTTTGGGGGCGGTCGGGTTTCCTGGTGTCCCCGATCACGTGTCTCTTTGGGGGCTATTGATCCCGATCCGCCGAGAATTTCGTCAGTACATAAATTTGAGGCCGGTTCGGTTATTTGAGGGATTGCCCTGCCCGCTGGTCGGACGCAAGCCTGGTGAGATCGATTACTGGATTGTTCGCGAAAACAACGAGGGTGAATACTCGTCCGTCGGCGGCAGGAGTTTTGAAGGAACTGATCTGGAAATGGCAGTGCAGCAGGCGATCTTCACGAAAAAGGGCTGCGATCGAGTTATGCGCTACGCATTCGAACTGGCCAAATCTGAGGGAAGAAAGTCTGTCACTTCAGCGACGAAGTCCAACGGAATATCAATATCTATGCCCTATTGGGATGAACGGTTCGCAGACATCGCCACGGAGTACCCTGATATTGTGACCGATCAGTACCACATCGATATTTTGTCAGCTCATCTCGTGCGAAATCCCGATTGGTTTGACGTCATCGTCGGATCCAATTTATTCGGCGACATCTTATCCGATCTGGGTCCCGCCACGACCGGAACAATTGCCATTGCACCGGGCGGAAATATTAATCCTGAAAAGGAGTATCCGTCTATGTTCGAGCCAGTGCATGGAAGCGCGCCTGATATTGCGGGCAAGAATACTGCTAACCCGATTGGACAGATTTGGTCAGGTGCCATGATGCTGGATCATCTGGGGCATGAGCAGGCTGCTCGGACAATTGTGGACGCGATTGAATCTGTTATCAAAGACAAAACCGTACTCACCGGCGATATGGGAGGGCGTGCGAGCACACAGGAGTTGGGGGATGCAATTGCTGCCATTGTTCAGGGTTAGACTAGGAGCGTGCGAACAGGCATCGTGCATTAGTGATCAGGAATTTCTGCCAGTTTGAGGTGCGCCTATCGCAGATTCGAATGAGGGATTGGTTATCTGTCATGTGGAAACTTAGGTCCGCTCTTTTTGCGATTGCAGGATTGTGTGTCATTCCCGTCAACGGCTACGCTGCGAAAGGCACGGATACGGGGCTTGTCGTTGCCCGCAAAGCGGGTCTCGCTCTGAATCGAGGTAAACTGACAACAGCCGCCAATCTTTTCACAGAAGCATTGCAAGACAGACGTCTGACCAATGATCGCAAGGGCGTCATTCTGACCGATCGCGGAGTGGTCATGGCGCGCTTGGGTCAAACAAAGCGGGCGATTGTTGATTTCAATCAGGCAATCCGGCTATTTCCGGAATATGCGGCAGCGTACAATAATCGTGGAAGCGTTCTGCTCGGGCTTGGTCTGACGGATGAGGCGATCAAAGATTTCGATCGTGCGATCGTGCTCGCCCCTGGCTATGTTGCCGCGTACAACAACCGCGCCGCGGCCCTCACACGCTCTGGCAACGTAGGTTTCGCCTTGGAGGACTACACCCAGGCTGTCAAGCTGGCGCAGTCGCAGAGCGAGCCCTTGGGCGGGCGCGCGCAGGTGAAACTATCTCAGAATCGTCCACATGCAGCCATACGTGACCTCAATCGCGCCTTGATCAACGATAGCCGGTTCGCCCTCGCCTACCGTCTTCGTGGTCTTGCGCACATGCAACTCAAGGAGTTTGAGCGGGCGGCAGAGGATTACAGTCGCGCAATTGCGTTTGATCCGTCGAATGAGAGTAATTATTTATCCCGCGGTGAGGCTTACCTCCTGCTGCGAAAAGTAAACGCCGCACTCAAAGATTATTCGAAGGTTCTGGAGCTCAATCCGCGATCATTCATTGCCTACCAAGAACGAGGCAACGCATACATACTGGCTGACAATTTCGAACTTGCCGAGCAGGATCTGGGGCAGGCACTGACGCTGAATCCAGGTAGCGGGGTCGCCTTTGCATATCGGGCCCTAATGTATAAGAAGCGCGGCGAGCCGGATCAGGGCGCTGAGGAGATAGCAAAGGCTGTGAAATTGGCTCCCAAGGATGCACGCGTGCATTGGGCGAAAGGCGAGATTGAGGAAGCCCTAGCGCAGACCGAAATGGCAGCGGAAAGCTATCGCACTGCTCTAGCACTAAATCCTTCGCTAAAGGACGCCGAACACGGTTTATCCCGACTTGGTCAGGCGCGGCCCAGCACGGCAGCAACCATGAGCGAACTGGGTGCGGATGAATGGCAGGTGGTTTTCGATGGTGAGCGGTATTTTGCTCGCCACGATAAGTTAAATGACCTGAAAGTCCCGCTTGAGATGGTGTCGCAGGGGCAGCCGCGAATCCGAACTTGGGAGCGAAAGACCGAGCAATTTAGCAAGTTCGGTCTGCTCAGTTTTTCGGTCGGGACACTGGAGACAAGAGGCGGAAGTGCTGAGGTTGAGTATGTTGCACTTATCAATGTTCGTGACCGCTCAGTTGTCGACATAATCCAGCATAAGCGTGGCAAGGACGTCTCGAAGTGGACGTGGGGACAGGGGCGCGTCACGATCGCCAGTGTCGACGGATTGACGACCCAGCACATCCTGCGAAAGCAACGCCCAGCCCAGGCCGGAAGGAATCGGCGCCGGCGAAGTGATCCGTGGGGGTTCAATGCCAACGGCGAATGGGGACAATGGCAAGGAGCCGGTCGGCAACGCGCGAGGCGTTCGCGAAGCGGTTCGCGGCGCAGCCGCCGCCGCAAACCGAAGACGCTATTTGATTTGTTCCTAGGAAATTAGGCGCTCGATCGGATGATTTGCGGGATAAGTCTACATGACCGCAAGTCAAAAGATGACGGTGCGGACAGATTATGACGCACGACCGCCGAACGTAGCGGCGAGGTAAGTCGTTCCGGTTCTTTCGGTCGATCAGTTGCAGTCCAATTGGTGAACCCGTACGAACAATTCGAGGGGATCGGCTCGCAGGTTCTGAACCCCATGGGTTCTTTTTGCGTACGCCTTGCAACCGCAAACAGACCACTGCAACAGGAGATGGCGTGGCATGGTTGGACGGCCGATTGTCGTATGGTTTCGCAACGATCTCAGGGTGGCCGACCATCCTGCCTTGGCCGCTGCCGCAGCAACGGGGAGACCGATCGTGCCGGTCTTTGTCCTGGACGACGGCATAGCCGGCGAGTGGGCGCTCGGTGGAGCTTCGCGATGGTGGCTGCATCACAGTCTACTTGCCCTCGGCCAGTCTTTGCACGAGAGAGGCACTGAGCTGATCTTGCGGCGCGGCAATACACGACGCCAGCTATGCACGCTCGCACACGATTCTCGTGCTTGCGCTGTCTATTGCAGCCGATCGTTCGAGCCGTGGGCGCCTTCTCTCGAAAACGATCTGTATCACCAACTCGGCGACAGGGAAGTTGAATTCAAGCGATTCTCCGGTTCGCTGCTGCATGATCCAGATAACTTGCGAACAAAAGCAGGTGCGCCGTTCAAGGTCTACACCCCCTTCTGGCGCGCAATGACAGCTAAAGCCGCGAACCAAAGGTCGCCAATCGGTGAGCCTGAGGCTGTGGTCGGGTTCGATGGTTCTCTCGATTGCGATAAGCTTGCTGAATGGGAACTGCTACCAACCCACCCGGACTGGTCAAAGGGGTTGCGGCAGGCATGGGTGCCCGGTGAGCGTGCCGCGCGCGGGCGCCTAGCCGAATTTCTAGACGATGATGCCAGCGAATATGGCCGACTACGCGATCGCCCCGACTTGACTGCAACGTCTCGGCTCTCGCCGCATCTGCGCTTCGGCGAAATTAGCCCGGCCGTTTGCTGGCGCGCCGCTTTACTTCACGCGGATCGACGGCCGAAATCCGCCGAAGGTTTAGAAGTGTTTCGAAAAGAGTTGGCCTGGAGAGAATTTTCCTACCACCTACTGCATCATTTCCCAAGTTTGCCGGACACGCCATTCAAGGACCAGTTTTTGCGATTTCCGTGGCAATCGGATGACACCAGAAAATCATCTATGCTGCGAGCTTGGCAGCGCGGTCGGACTGGTTACCCGATTGTTGACGCTGGCATGCGCGAACTTTGGGCTACGGGGTGGATGCACAACCGAGTTCGAATGATTGTCGCGTCGTTCTTAACCAAACACTTGCTGCAACCTTGGCAAGCTGGTGAAGCATGGTTTTGGGACTGTTTGGTCGATGCGGATCTTGCATCGAATGCGGCCAGTTGGCAGTGGGTCGCGGGATGTGGCGCCGATGCCGCGCCATATTTCCGAGTTTTCAATCCTATAATTCAGTCAGAGAAATTTGACCCAAAAGGGGCTTATATCCGAAAATGGGTTCCGGAAATAGCAGACTTACCCAACAAATATATACACGTTCCTTGGACGGCACCAGCTGCTCTTTTATATGCAACGAATATTCGGCTTGGCGAGTCCTATCCCAACCCATTGGTGGATCATACAACTGCCCGCGCACGAGCTCTTTCAGCTTATGAAACCATTAAGCGTTAATAGAATTGACGCTCCAAGGTCACTGTAATCGTCAAAAGTAACCATTTGTTATCGAATTAGCTACGATAGGTGTATTCCATTGTTGTTCGAGGGTGTCTTGCCGTCCTTAAACTGGTATGTACTGGTGGTAAACAGTGTTAAAACTCGATCTAGTTTAATTGGAGAGTAAGTATGCGGCGTACACTCTTGGCGGCACTCGCGGTAGTGGGTGCTTTTCTGCTTCAACCGTTAACAGCTGAGGCCTCTGTTCGCGTGAATATCGACATCAGTTCGCAGCGCATGAGCGTGTATGTGAACGGTAGTCTTCGACATATCTGGCGAGTGTCAACGGGGCGTCGGGGATATTCTACCCCAACCGGTAGATTTCGGCCAACACGACTGGAACGAAGTTGGTATTCGAGGAAGTACAACTGGTCTCCAATGCCCCATTCGATTTTCTTTGTTGGGGGCGTCGCGATTCACGGCACAAATTATACCCGGCAACTGGGACGGCGCGCGTCGCATGGCTGCGTGCGTCTAGCCCGAGGCAATGCCGCACGACTGTTCGGCCTTGTCCGACGGCATGGAGCCCGACGGACGCGAATTGTCGTCACCTATTAGTCCACCGCAAGACTAGGGTTGCCATGCTGTCGCGAGAACCTGATAAGGTTGGTGCTGCTTCGGATTGAGGTGAAATTGAGGTGAAGGAGACCGGCTTAGAATTTCGTGGAAGCTTTATGCCGGGCCTTCGCTTGGGCGATAAGGTGTTCTACCTTTGGCATAATTCTTTTGACAATTTCGCCCACTCCGGCCGCATTCGGATGCAAAGCGTCAGTCAGTTTGCGGTCGGCTCGCTCGATAACCCCCTCTAAGAAAAACGGATACAATAAAGTATTGTATTTTTCTGCAAGTTCGCCAAACATTCCGTCGAATACGCGAACGTAGTCTGCTCCCCAATTCGCCGGCGCCCGCATTCCGGCAATCAATACTGGGATATCGCGGCTCTTGAGTTTGGACAGGATCTGTTCCAGGTTGCGGCGTGTGACCGTCGGAGAAATCCCTCTTAGCGCGTCATTCGCACCCAATTCTAGTATGACCGCATCGATGCGGCTTGGAACCGCCCAGTCCAGACGGGCTAGGCCGCCTGTGGTTGTATCTCCGGAAACACCTGCATTGAGCAATTGAACATGGTGCCCCCTCGCACGAAGCGCAGATTCCAACTGGGCTGGGAAAGCATCGCTTGCTGGTAGTCCGAAGCCCGCCATGAGGCTGTCTCCGAAAGCGACGATCTTGAGCGGCCTATCAGCGGCTGCGACGGAAAGCGCCAGGTGCAGCGTTAAGCCTACAAGTAGACTGACGAGGATTGTCGCCCTGGCGATTGTTCGTTTGGTCCGTGACAGGCAGTTCCACGTACGCAGCATTGCTTGGCTCTTACGTTTTGAAGGCGACTGTGATGGCTATGATCTGGGCGCAGATAGTTACGGAAAGACATTGATCCGGTGTGTTTTTGTCATGAATGATGTAGTGCTCCTGGCTAACAGATATAGCGGTTTCTGCTGGATATTTGAGAGGTTTAACGTGAGCGCAGCCCCATTGACGCGAACTGTCCACACGATTGGCAATTATGTGTGTCTTCATGAGGCAACTTTGACGTGCAAATTTGGGCAACTTAGGAGCATCAATGGAACACCGTGTTGAGGCATCAAGCTCCGTCGTGCAGCTGGACAACGTCGAACTCACTCTATCTAGCCGGGCTGGGCCAGTTGATATCTTGCGTGGTGTGACGCTCGAGATGGTGCCCGGGCGCTCAGCAGCCATAGTCGGACCTTCTGGCTCGGGCAAAACGTCTCTGTTGATGGTGGTTGCTGGCCTGGAGCGAGCGACGCGCGGTCGCGTACTAGTGGCAGGTCACGACTTATCGATGCTCAGCGAGGACCAGCTCGCGGCGGTTCGCGGTCGCAATATTGGCATCGTCTTTCAGTCCTTTCACTTGATCCCCACAATGACCGCGTACGAGAATGTCGCACTACCACTGGAGCTCACAGATCGTGCGGATGCGCCGTTGAAGGCACGCGAACTCCTGTCGGATGTGGGGTTGAGCCAGCGACTTGATCATTATCCGGCTCAATTGTCTGGTGGCGAACAACAGCGTGTCGCCTTGGCGCGCGCATTGGCAGCACGGCCGTCGCTTCTCCTGGCCGATGAACCTACCGGAAATTTAGATAATGCGACCGGAGCCCAAGTCGTCGATCTCATGTTTGCTTTGCAGAAGCGCGAACACACGACGTTGTTGCTCGTGACCCACGATGAGCGTTTGGCCAAACGGTGCGACGTCGTCATCCGGATGGCGGACGGTCGCATCTCTCAAACAGCAACAACGGACGTGGCTGCATGAACGTTTCCGCGACACGGGCTGCCCCAGGCACTCTTTCGGGAAAAGGCCACGTACCGTTCTACCAGGTTGTGAGATTCGCATTGCGCGAACTCCGCGCCGGTGTTGGCGGATTTGGGATCTTTATATCTTGCATTGCGCTCGGCGTTGCGGTGATTACCGGCGTCGGTGCTTTGACCGATGCTTTGCTCAATGGATTTGCTCGCGAGGGGCGGATCTTGCTGGGCGGTGATGTGGCACTGCGCCGGGTTCACCAGCGTGCAGACGAGCACGAACGAGCGGCGATGGCAAAGCTCGGCCAGGTAAGCGAGACGGCAACGATGCGATCGATGGCCCGGCTGACGAGCGGCGAGGATCAAGCGCTTGTCGAGATCAAGGCGGTTGACGAGGTCTACCCCCTATTGGGAAATTTCGAACTTGCTGGCAACCGCGATTTCCGCATGGCTGTGCGCGAGACTGCAGGTGCCGTCGTGGCGCAAAGTCTGCTCGACCGGCTCGGCCTTCAAGTAGATGAATTCATCAAAATTGGCACCAAGATATTGCCGATTACTGGCGTCATTGAGAATGAGCCGGACAAGGTCAGCGCACGATTGGCCTTCGGGCCAAGGATCGTCGTGTCTCACGAAACTTTAGCGGCAACTGGTTTGGTCCAACCCGGCACGCTGATCAACTGGCGTTATGCGATCGCTGCGCCCGACGGCGATTCTCGACCCGAGGTTGTGGTGAATCGATTGCGAGCTGCCACCAAAACCGCATTGGGCGAGACAGGATTCATCGTGCGAGATCGCCACAATCCTTCTCCATCGATAAAGCGTGTCCTGGATCGTCTTCGCCAATTCTTGACACTATTGGGGCTGGCAGCTCTTCTGATTGGTGGCGTAGGAGTGGCCAACTCGGTTCAAACTTTTGTCGATCGGCGCCGCAAGGTTATAGCGACGTATAAGAGCGTTGGTGCCACTAGTTCGACCGTCCTCGGGATCTATCTGACCCAGATCATGATCATTTCTGCCATTGGTACAGTCGTTGGACTGGTTATCGGAAGTGCAGTGCCTGGACTTTTGAGTTTTAGCTACGCGGATGCTTTACCTATTGCGCTGGGAAGTGCATTCTCTTGGTCAAATATTGCGACCGGCTTACTCTACGGGTTTCTGGTGGCATTGTTGTTCGTACTTTGGCCATTGGGGCAGGCAGAGCGTATCCGCCCGGCAGCGCTCTTTCGCGATGAGGTTGCGAATGGCGGTGGTTTGCCGAGCATACGTATTCTGATTCTGATTGGTGTCGCAGGAAGCCTCCTCATCGTATTCACCGCAATTTCGTCTGGCGCGCCAAGATTGGCGACTGGCTTTCTTGCTGGTGCGCTTGCAATCTTGTTTCTGTTCTGGACGATCGGAGTGGGCGTGACTTGGGTTGCGAGACGAGCTTCCCGACCGCGACGTCCGGAACTCGCGCTCGCGATGATAGGGCTTGCGGCACCAGGCGGTTTGACCCGATCCGTCGTCTTGTCTTTAGGTGCCGGATTGTCACTTCTGGTTGGAGTGGCTTTGGTCGATGCGTCGTTGATCGACGAATTAAAGGGACGCATGCCGGAAAACAGCCCCAACTACTTTGCGGTAGACATCCCTAAGCAGGATCTTGTCAAGTTTGAGACTGAAGTGCGCAATGTGGTTTCTGATGCAGTTATTGAGACTGCCCCGATGTTGCGCGGTCGCATTGTACGGCTCAATGACATTGCCGCTGAGGAGGCCAAAGTGGAGCCACAGGCGCAGTGGGTTCTCAACGGCGACCGCGGTCTGACCTACGCGGACCGGCTACCCAAAGGATCGAATTTGGTTGCGGGAGATTGGTGGGACGAAGGCTATGAAGGAGAGCCACTCGTTTCTTTTGTCGATGATCTTGCAGAAGAGATGGGGCTTGAGCTTGGTGACACCGTGACGGTCAATATACTCGGTCGTAATATAACGGCCAGGATAGCCAACCTGCGCAGAATAGAATGGGAGAGTTTGGCGATAAATTTTATAATGGTGTTCTCGCCAAACACTCTTGCGGCGGCCCCGCATAACGTCCTCGCAACAATTCAACTTCCACGATCCACTTCGGCTATTTCGGAAGCTTCGATTGCGCGGGCGATCGGCAAGACCATGCCGACGATTTCTCTGATTCGCGTGCGAGATGCCATCGAGGCGTTTGCTGAGGTTTTTGGTCAAGTTATGATTGCAGTACGTGTTGCGGCGAGCATCACACTTTTGGCCGGTGCTTTGGTGTTGGCCGGAGCTATGGCGACAGCGCAACGCCGGCGAATACTACAATCTGTTATACTAAAGTGCATCGGTGCGACTCGGAGAAAACTGCTGCTCTCTCACTTCGTCGAATATGGCCTTCTGGCTTTACTTACGGCTGCGGTCTCACTGGTCATTGGTTCAATCGCCGCCTGGCTGGTCGTGACTTACATTCTTGAAGGTCAGTTCGTTTTCTCTTGGGCCGCAGTTGCGGGGAGCTTGATTGTCTCCGTCATTCTTATCTTGCTGTTTGGTGCGTTTGGAACTTGGCGAGTACTGGCCGCAAAGCCGGTACCTGTGCTTCGCGGTTTGTGATGGTCGCAAATACAGGGTAGCCGGACATTGGGTGTGTCTAACAGAGGGCGGCGACCAGAGAAAGTTTCATACGACTACGATGTCAAAGTAGCAGCGCGCAGCTCCGTACTCGATGTGATCGATCGACGTGGGCGTGGTAATCAATTTTTCGCGCCGCGCTGGGTCGCGCACGCTGATCAGAAGTGCGTCCCTTGCATTGCCAGGCTCATCTGCGAAATACATTTGCGTGGTGAGTGCGCGTTTTTTGGGAGCAGCCACGCGAAAGTGAATATGCGGGGTCCGACCGGGATATGCTGCCGGGCGTATGGTACGAAACCGATACCCGCCCTCGTCGTCAGTTCGTGTGCGGCCGCGCCCCTGAAAATGGGTGTCGCGCTTGTCGCCAGTTCTTAGATCTGCTGGGTGGACGTAGTATCCGGCAGAATCCGCATGCCATATTTCGACGACGGCGTTATCGATCGGATGGCCGCGGAGATCAAAAACGATACCCTGGACATGAAGCACTTGTCCAGACGCGCCTGACGATCGGCTCTTGTTTTGTACCAAGTCGTTATCGATGTCACCCTCCCATTGGATAGGGTAGTAAGGGCCACGAGTTTGTCGAGGTGTTGCTATCAGAGTTTGGGCCTTTGGCGCATTTACCGCACCGTAGATAGTGCCCAATGCGCTCACCGTCGAACCAACGATGAGCGAGCGCCTGCTGATCCTGCGGCTAGCCAATGGATTTGGGTTCATCAAGCTTGTTTCCTCCAATCACTTAGGTCATTGCGCTCGTTCAAAGGTGGCCGAGAGTTGTTCTATTCGGCAGGCGCGGGCACCACAACTGAAGTACGCGGTGTGGTCAGAGTGAGACGCAGCAACGGCGGTACGAGTAGCAATGTCAGGATGGCCGATAGGGATAATCCCCCGACGACGACGGAACCCAGTCCCCTATAGAGTTCGGAGCCGGCGCCAGGGAAAACGACCAGCGGCAACATTCCGACGACGCTTGTTAGCGTGCTCATGAAGATTGGTCGGATGCGGTTCCGCGTAGCCTCCATGATCGCATCCTTCGCCGACATGCCTTCTTCGCGCAAATGGTATTGTGCCTGATGCACTAGGAGAATTGCATTGTTTACGACGATGCCGATCAAAATGACGAAACCAAGCAAGGTCAGCATGTCGAGTTGCTGCGGGTGGAACATGTTGAGTACGACCAAACCGGCAACGCCACCGGCGCCGGCGACAGGAACAGAAATCAATATGATCAAAGGCAGTACGAAGCTCTCGAATAGTACCGCCATAACAAGAAATACGATTATCAAAGACAATAGTAGATTGATTTTCAATGCGTCCCAAGTTTTTGTCAGTTGGTCAGCAGCTCCGGAGAGAGACAAGCGTACTCCCGAAGGAACTCCATCACGCAGAACCGGATCCATCACTTTTGTGCGCATTATCGAGAGCGCAGTTTCAAGTGGTAGGTTGGCGTCCGGGCGGACTTCCAAAGTAATCGTCCGCAATCTTTCCCGGTGGCGAATGGATACTGGGCCGGCGGTCAGTTTGACTTCAGCCAGCGCCGCAATTGGAATGATGCGTCCATTGGGTGCCACCACAGGGTAGGCGGAAATGTCCTGCGTCCGACGGTTTTCGTCAAACGATGCGAGGCCTTTGAGCATCAGGTCAATGCGATCAGTTCCGATCGTGATCTCTTTGATACGCACACCGTCGTTGTAGGCATCGAGAGAGACTGCCAGCGTTTGCGCATCCACCCCTGCATCGGCCAAGCGCACCCGGTCCGGGACAGCGCGGACTTCTGGCGCCCCTAACTCAAGTCCAGGCCGTGGACGAAATTGATTTCCTTTGTTTCGCGGTAGATGAACCGCAATATTGCCGGTGAGGCGAAGGGCGACGTCGAGAATGTCCTCGATCCTTTCCCCCGAAACGTTAAGTTCAATGGCGCGGCCGCCGCCAATGCCGCGTCCGAACAACGAACGCTGGTTGATAAAACCAAATGTGCCCGGCTCCGAGAAGATTGGTTTTGAAAGGACTGGCACCAACTCTGCCACCCGTTTTGGGTCTTTTGCTGACCCCCCGACGAATGTTGTGTCTCTGACCGCAACAAAAAAGAAGTGCTTCATGGCCGGCGGCTGGCTACGGTCTCCCGATTCTTCCATTTCCCACAACGGACGGGCAACGCTCTCGATGCGCTCGGCGATATTAGTTGTAGTCGGCAGGTTGTACCCGGGTGGTGGCAGAATGACCCCAAAAACTAAATTGCGATTGCCTTCGGGCAGATATTCGAGTTTCGGAAGAAAGGTTGCTGCGCCCCAAATGGCTCCGCCCGTTATCAGGCTGACGAAGAGGATGCCGACGAAGCGGCTGGCCACTGTCAAGCGAGCATAGCCGCGGATCAGCCATGAGAAGAGTCGACCGAAGTGGTCGATTATCGGAATCGGGATAACTGTGAGCTTTGATTTATTGGCTCCGAGCAGACGACTTGATAGTGCGGGTATTACTGTAATCGCGACGACCAGTGACAGTAGCACCGATACGGAAATGGCTACCGCAATGTCGCGAAACAACTGGCCGGCCTCAAGTTCCATAACCAGGATCGGAATAAAGACCATAACAGTGGTCAGGGCCGAGACTAAAATAGCCCCCCACACTTGGCGGGCGCCATGGTAAGCCGCGTCAGTGGCGTTCATCCCGTTTTGGCGAAGACGATAGATGTTCTCGAGGACGACGATCGCTGCATCCACGACCATACCCACCGCAAATGCAATTCCCGCCAACGAAATTACGTTGAGTGTACGCCCCATGGCTGACATTGCGACGAAGGATGCGACGATCGAGACCGGGATAGCCAGCGAAACAACCAGGGTTGCACCGGGCGAGCGCAAAAACAACAAGAGGATGGCCGCAGCGAGGATCCCGCCAATCCAAATGTTTTGAATCACCAGATCGATGGCACCGTCGATATAGACGGTCTCGTCATAGACCTGAGTTAGAGTTAACTTCTCGGCCTTGAGCGGACCATCAGCCAGGTCTTTTATGGCCTGCTTAACACCGGCCATTGTTGTTATTACATTCGCACCGGTCTCGCGGACTGCGTTGATGGCTATGGCAGGCTCGCCCATATGGCGAATGCGTGCGGTTGGTTCCTTGTAGCCAAAACGGACGTCGGCTATGTCGCGAACGTATATGCGACCGGTGGCGTTTGGCCCCTGAGCAAATAGGCTGCCCGGCACCGGCGCACTACCGGGTGCTAGTGTGCTAAGTGTGGCGCCGCGCGCAGATGCGCCACTACGCAGGACCACACTACGAACTGCTTCCAACGTGTCGAGTTCGCCTTCTACGCGAACTATGTAACGGCGTTTTCCTTCGTCGATGTTGCCGGCGGAAACGGAAACGCTTTCACGCCTCAGTTTGCCTAAGACTTCCGGTACCGTAAGTCGAAATTTCGCGAGTCGTTCCGGATCAACGAGGATTTGCAGTTCACGATCCACGCCGCCGAAGACGTTAACGCCGGCTACGCCATCGACCCGTTCGATACGCTCCTTGATGACGTCATTGGCGAATGTACCAAAGTGCGCCATTGGTTTGGTTATTTGCTGACTTCGCTTGAGAATAATCCAAGCGATAGGGTTATCGTCCGAGCCAGATGTATTGAGCGTCGGTTCATTTGCTTCATCGGGGTATCCGGTAACTCTGTCCAATCGGTTTGAAACAAGGAGCAGAGCACGGTCCATGTTGGTGCCTACGGCGAATTCGAGAGTAATCCGCCCTCGACCGGTCTGGGAGCGTGAGATCATCGTCTCGAGCCCGTCGATTCCCTTGAGTTCTTCTTCCTGAGGATTGACAATTTCGCGCTCGATCTCGACCGGTGCAGCTCCCCCCCAAGTCGTTTGGACCTGAATTACCGGTTTGCGAACGTCGGGGATCAATTGAATCGGAATGCGCGTCAGCGCAAGTATGCCAAACAAAACTGCCATCATTACCGCGGCTACAACCGCGATAGGTCGTTCAATAGCGATCCGGATCAGGTCCATTTTTAGCCCTGTTTGGCGGCCTGTCTCTTGCCTACTTGACGTGGCCTTACTGGCTGTCCAGGGCGCAACCGCTCATTGCCTCGGACAACAACCAACTCGCCCGCCTCGAGCCCAGAGACGATCTCGACACGGTCTTCAACCGCGATCCCGAGTTTGACGGTGCGTGGCATGGCTTTGCCATCGCTGACAACATATACAATCCACCCGCCGCGGCCTTGAAGTAGCGCATCTTTCGGCGCGGTAACGACGGTCCGCGGCGCGCTGACCGGCATCTGCATTGTCACCGGGCTCCCGATAGCAATATGTGATTCTTGTAAATCGGCGAGTTTGACCCGGAAGCGCACTGGCCGGGTTCTTGTTGAGACGTTTTGCACGGGCACAATTGTACGCACCTCGGCGTCTTCGCGCAGTCCATTTTCAAAAATGGCTGAAATTGTCACTCCTACGTGAAGCCCATTGGCTATATTTCCCGGGACGTCCGCTTCAATTTCAAGGTTGTCGATGTCGAGCAAACTTCCAACTGTGCCACCAGGTTGCACGTATTGACCTGGCTGTGCATCGCGTGCGATGACAACGCCAGTGAACGGAGCGATTATGTGCGTGTGCTGTGATTCGAAGTCCGCACGGGCGAGATTTGAGCGTGCGCTTTCGATCTGCGCATCGGCCTTTGCCATTTCGCTACGAGCTTGGACCGCTGTCTGTTTAAGGTCGTCATGGCGGCTTCGTGAGAACGCCGTGGAGCGACGCAGCGCAGCTTGTCGTTCGAATGCCTGTTCGGCAAGCTTAAGTTTGGCTTCGGCAACCTTGAGTTCGGCTTGCGCAACTTTGATCGAAGCACGGGCTGCCCTTTGGTCAATTTCAATACGACTTGGATCGAGTGTGACAAGTTCATGACCTTCTGCGACACGGTCGCCAACTTCAAAATTGACCGTCGCGATGATTCCGGCAATTCGCGTTGCTATTCGGGAACGCCTAGTGGCGACGAGTTGACCGATAACTGGTTGCGTGTCGCGAATCTCTCGCTTGTCGGCAACATCGACGACTACAGACGCTGAGCGCTGTTGTGCGACCGTAGTGAGCGGAATCAACATGACCGCAGTCACGAATAAAATCAACGTGGACAGGAGTCTCATCACCTCGGCTCACTTAATCTTAGCCAAACTTGCGCCACGCGAGCGTGCAACCAAATCCGCCACGCAAATGTTAAGCCCAATTGATGCGTTCGATTGCACAAAACGACTACCTTATGACCCACGCGTAGACAGACCACCAACCCAGTCGTCGATGGACTACTCACGCGTCGTCTGCTCGGCCAACGACACATGCGTATCCATCGCCAATAGTCGGTCCGCGAAATTACATCTTGAGTGCTTTGTTTTTCGCACTGATTTTAATTCCGACGGGCCGTCGTGCCAGAATCCGAAGGCTCGACACCTCTCAACGATCCAGCATAGAAATATGTGCTTGCTTGGACAATGTCGAACAACTAATTGTGTTGAATGGTTGATTCAACGATTACAAGTGTCATCTCCACGGCTCTGGAGCATATAGCTGTCGGGTAGTGCACTCTATATCCTCTGCGCTAGAGCATCGAGCACACGTTCCGGCGTCATCGGCATCTTTGTTACTCGTACACCGATCGCCCGGGCAATTGCGTTGGCAACGCAGCCACCAACGGGAACAATAGGGACTTCACCGACCCCGCGAAGGCCGTAAGGAACCCCTGGCACAGGGTTCTCGAGAATGACGCATTCTATCGTTGGAACATCCAGGGCCGTCGGTAAGCGGTAATCCAGGAGACTGGCATTGCGAGCCTGTCCTTTTTCATTATAGTCGATTGACTCCATTAGCGCCCAACCCAGGCCTTGTACGACGCTCCCTTGGATCTGGCCTTCCACTGCCGCGGGGTTCAGGGCGCGACCAACGTCCTGAAACGCGGTATACCGCAATACTTTGACTAGGCCAGTTTCCGTGTCAACTTCGACGTCACAGACGTGGGCACCTATTTCGACGCCTAGCGGCAGTTTTGTGGAGCTTCCGCGTCCGACGATAGCCCCATCGGTAAGAGTTGCTTTCATCAACTCAGCTAGGCTGATAGAGGCCCCACTTTCGACAATCGTAAAAACGCCACCGCGATACTGGACACGAGAAGCAACAGCCTGCAGAGCTATTGCAGCCCGATCGCGCAACTGCGCCAAGGCATCGTCGCAGGCCTCGACCACTGCAGCAGTCATCGTTCGTGCTACGCGGCTGCCCGCGGCACCATCGCTATAACCTACAGATTTTGAATCTCCCATCTGCACGAAAACATCCTCGACCGAAAGTTCAAATTGATCGGCAGCAACCTGGGCCATTGTCGTTCGCGTTCCGGAAATGTCGATCGCTCCCAGCGTCAGTATAGGACAGCCGTCGCCACCAATTGTGACGTGGCAGGCCGAGGTCATTGACGTTCCTCTCCAGTAGCCCAACGCAAGTCCACGACCTCGCGGCCATTCACCAACACCCAGCGGCTCTTGCCAACATTTATGTCGACCAACGCGATCGAGGATTGACGTTAAGCCGATGGGGGGGAACGGAGTGCCGATGGGCATCCGGCTTCCGGTGACTGCGGCATTGCGTTTGCGAAATGCAAGTGGGTCGATGGAGAGCTCTTGACAGAGTTGGTCCATCGCCTGCTCCATTGCGAAATAGGCCTGGATACCGCCGGGGCCGCGATAAGCCTCTGTTCGAGGCTTGTTGGTCACGACATCAAAACCTTCCAGATGAAGGTTGTCGCAACTATATAGAGCAGCGGCCGCCTGCATAAGAAGCGATGGATTGAGGCCCGGAAGGCCGCCCGCATCGACATGGAACGTGCCTCTAATAGCGCTGATTTTGCCCTTAGGTTCGGCCGCAACGTCGATTTTTACCCTCATCCCGGCGGCGGGCCCGGATCCACCCTGCAATACCTCTTCGCGTGTCAAAACGAGTTTGACTGGTCGGCGCGCAATCGCTGACAGCTTGGCTGCAATTGGCTCGCCATGAGTAGTGATCTTGCCGCCAAATCCGCCACCAACTTCCATCGGGACAACTTTGATTTTGGACAGCGGCAGACCGAGAATGCTGGCAATCATCAATTCCGCAGTGAATTGGCCTTGGGTTGAGGCGAACACTGTGACTAGTCCATCGGCGTCGACCTGCGCGACTGTCGCTTGCGGTTCCAGGTAGCCTTGATGGCCGGTGTCTACCGCCACCGAAATGCTGGATTTAGCCACCGCCGCGATATAGGCCTCTGTAGCCTCACCGTGAGTGATGACGGTTCGAGAGCAAATGTTGGATGGGATTCGGCTTTGCCCCTCAATCCCTGTTGTAAAGACGTGGTCGTGGATGACGGGGGCATCGGGCGTGATCGCGGTCTTGAGGTCGACAGCGGGTTTCAAGATATTGTAGTCGACTGCAATTAGATCGCAGGCTGCGCTGGCGGTGTACGGATCGACGGCAGCCACCGCGGCAACCGGCTGGCCAACCCAGCAAACTTTGCGGCGCGCCATATTGATCTCGGACACTGCCCACATGTCGTAGCCAGTTTCTCCCATCGGGATCGCAGAGCCCACTGGTACGTCAACAAAGTCTGCGCCGGTAATCACTGCGTGTACTCCGGGCAGAGAGCGAGCTTTGCTGATATCTATTGATCTTATGAGGCCGTGTGCGTGTGGACTGCGCAATACCTTTGCGTACAACATGCCTGGCAGGGCGATGTCGGCTGGGTAGCGTGCTTCCCCCGTCGTCCGAGAGCGGCCGTCGATACGAGCAATTGACTTGCCAACTACCCTGGTTTGGAAGTCAGGTGTGTGGGTAGGGCGGGCGACGGTCATAGATGATTCTCCGACTTGGACGAGAGCGTTTGGGCGGCCTCGGCGATGGCGCTTACAATTTTGTCGTAGCCGGTGCATCGGCATATATTACCCGCGATTGCATGCCGAATGTCTTGTGCGGTCGGTCTTGGATTGGTCTTTAGTAACGCGACAGCCGACATGATGATCCCAGGTGTGCAGAAGCCGCACTGCGTTCCTCCGCCTTTGACGATGGCGTCCTGGATCGGGTGCAGTCCGTTATGGTCTGCGAGCCCTTCTATAGTCATGATGTCATAGTCTTGAGCTTCCAATGCCATGACCAGGCAAGCACAAACGGCAGACCCATCGATGAGGATCGTGCAGGCTCCGCAATTCCCGTTGCTGCAGCCTTCTTTTGTGCCGGATAAGCTCAGTCCGTCCCGAAGTACGTTCAGGAGTGTGTCGCGCGGGTCGCAATGGCAGACGCGATCTTCACCATTAACCCTGAGAGATATTGGTATTGGTGGCACAGTACTACACCTCCCCGACCCTTTCGGCTAGATAACTGCCGTGGCACGAAGCGAGCGTCCGCCGTGCAAGTACCTCGATCAACTTGCGACGAAAGCTGGCTGATCCGCGTGTGTCCGTAATCGGTTTTGCTTCTTCTGCTGCGGCCTTGCCGGCCCGCGCAAAGGTTGTCGCTTGGGCGGTTTGACCGACAAGCTCGAACTCAGCAGATCTGGCGCGAATCGGCTTTGGTCCGACGGACGCCAAAACAATGCGCGCGTCGGATATCCGTCCGTCTTCTTCGCAAACTATCATACTTCCGACGCCTGCGACGGCGATGTCCATCTCGCGACGAGGCGTAAATCTCATGTAGCAAGCGGCCAAGTTGCGGGATGGTAGTGGCATTTCTATCGACCTCAGAATTTCACTGTTCGCGAGGCTCGTGCGGCCTGGTCCGGCAAATATCTCGATAAGTGGAACGGTCCTCACCCCTGACGGGCCGACGACATGGCAGACAGCGCCATAGCAAACCAGCGGCGGGACGGCGTCTGCTGACGGGGCGGCGTTGCAGATGTTACCGCCGAGCGTTGCTCGATTTTGGATTTGCTTGCTCCCAATCATTGCAACGGCTCTTGCCAAGGCTGGATAGAGTGATCGAACCCGCTTATCGCATGTCAGCTTCGAGACACAGACCGCCGCACCAATTGATATTCCGCCGCTTGGTAGCGTCGTCACTGATTGCAGACAGGGGATGTATTTTGTATCGATGAGCTGGCTGGCTGTACGACGTCCTTCACGCAACTGGACTATCAAATCCGTGCCTCCTGCCAAAAGCCGGGCGGAGGGACTGCCAAGAGCTGCGCACGCATGTTCGAGCGTCAACGGCCGCTGGTATACCAGGTCTTTCATCGCGCCGTATTCCCTATCATTGTGAGTTACTGTTGTCCTGGTCAAATGGACAGTTTCGGTGTTTGTGCCGATTGCAGCCCACGTTTGGACGGAAGGATCATGTCAATTTCTGTTGTCAACTCATATCGTTGATTTGCGTCAGTTCTTCTCGTAGCTCAGTAGGCAGTTGCTTCGCGATGTTCTGATGAGTTTCGCGGAGCCGAAATGTTGCACGATTGTGAGGGAGAAGTATCGCGGCGATGCCGCTTCTTTCTGCAGCGGACAGCCCGACTGATCAATATTGACCGATCAAGACCGTTTTTTGCGACGACCTGTCGCGAGATCGGTTGGATATGCGGGAAGTGTGACGGCGATCAATTCCGAACTCGCTGTTTTTGGCTTTCGATGGCTTCGAAACTTTGCGTTTGGGCCACCTGGAGTATGGGAGTGTCGAGCCAGACTTTGCCAGAAACTGACGAACGATGGTTGCGTACCAGCGTTTCAGTCTGGCCAGCGCCTCAATTTGGCTCGCGCGTCAGATTGATTGCCTAGGCGATCGGTACTCATCGTGCCCACGTCTTCGGTTGCAAATTTGGAGTGGAAGCGGGCTGCGTGAATGTGAAGCAAACGATCGCAATGTCCAGGATCAGCTCGCCAGAGCATCGCAAATTCTCTCAGTCAGCGGTATTATTCTATGTTGGGCTGTTGGTGAGCTATCAAGGTTAAACGCTGCGGTCCCGTTTCCCGCCAGCCCTTCATGTCATGCGCTTCTAAAAGCATCGAACCAGTCACAATTCCGCGATCCTAATTCCAGTTTGTGCTCTGCTACCATGCACTGGGAGCTCGCTCTTCCGTTGTGCCATGTTTTGGGATCGCAAGCTGCCAATTGAGCCGGTTGCTTTTTGCGCCTCGCATCTTGAACTGCTGGTGGGATTGATCTCCTGATCCAACTCTCAGAACGGCCAATCTCAGAACGGCCAGGTGGTCCCAATCAGCCTAACTGGCCTCAAGTGCACGGACCGCATCCGCAAAGAATTCTGAGAGCTGACTTCTTATTTCGTCGTCGGAGATCGGAACGCCACTATCGGCGAAATCCTTGCTGATCTTACGGACAACGTCTTCATCCCCAGCTTCCTCGAGATCTGCACGACGAACAGCTTTGACATAGTTGTCCAACTCTGCATCGGTGAGCCCCAATTTTGCGGCGGCCCACTCTCCGATCATTTTATTTCGTCTGGACTCGGCCTTGAACTGTAATTCTTGGTCATGGGCAAATTTTTTCTCAAATCCCTTCTCGCGTTCATCAAATGTACTCATTTCTACAACTCCTTATCTATTTCCACGCCACCCGCAGCTCCTCGGCTTTCTTCAGGACAGATAGCCAGTACGGAATTCAGGGCCGAGGATTAGCCCGCGCTGGCGGACAAATCAACGGTCCGCGGCGTCTTTACCGATCGGTGCCAAAGAGCGTTGTTGACATTGTTTCCTAACCTCTATTCCGCTAGTCTCAGCAGACAAGTCGATCGGCAATCCATTACTGCACTTCGCCGTATCGCAAGTCGATAAGATGCAGGCTGAGCGATCGGATTTGCAGGGTATGGCGCGCGTTCCCGCAACAACGAAATCGCATGATTGAGACTGGTCAAAGGACTGGCAGAATGAACAGGCGTCGTCGCATATATGAGGGTAAGGCCAAGGTGCTCTATGAGGGGCCGGAGCCAGGTACGCTCATTCAACATTTCAAAGATGACGCGACAGCCTTCAATAACAAAAAGCATGCCAAAATTGACGGCAAGGGCGTGATTAACAATCGTATCTCCGAGTTTATCTTCGAGCGATTGGGAGAAATTGGTGTGCCAACCCATTTCGTTCGTCGGCTCAATATGCGCGAACAGCTGATCCGAGAGGTCGAGATTATTCCTTTGGAGGTCGTTGTTCGTAATGTTGCTGCGGGTTCTATCGCTAAGCGCCTGGGACTTGAGGAAGGTGTCCAGCTCCCGCGCTCCATTATGGAATTTTACTACAAGAACGATGAGCTCAACGATCCACTCGTATCGGAGGAGCACATTACAGCTTTTGGGTGGTCGAATCCGGCCGAACTTGATGAAATCATGCAGTTGGCGCTACGTGTGAACGACTTTCTCGTCGGCCTTTTCCTGGGGGTTGGCATTCGATTGGTGGATTTCAAGATAGAGTTCGGGCGGCTCTGGGAAAATGATCAGTTGCGGATTCTACTCGCCGATGAGATCAGTCCGGATAGCTGCCGACTCTGGGATATTGAGACTGATAATTGCCTGGACAAGGATCGCTTCCGCAGGGATTTGGGGGATGTTCTTGAGGCCTATCAAGAGGTTGCACGCCGACTGGGCGTTTTGAATGAGAGTCGTCCGCCCCAAGGCATGGTTCCTGTGCTCGTGGCATCAAATCCGAATGGTGCACCGCCTTAGGCCTGCGCGAAACGAAGGTCTTCGACGTTGTGGCGCCAATCTATGTCTACTCGCGTATGGCGAGTGGCCACAGCATATTTATTGAGATGCTGAGCTTTCGCTGACTGGAATATCTACAAGATCAACTACAGAAATAGCGTCCCATGTTTTGGTCGGACGCGGTCAAGTACTGAGGCAAAGTCAAGTGCTGAGGCAGGGGGACGTGCTTAGTTGGGGCAGATGTTTAGGCGACATGTGACCGATGATCGTTGTTCACATAGTCGTTGTTCACATAGTCGTTGGTGACATAATGTATTTTCGACGGTGCCAGGAGCGTCGTTAATTTTGACGAGTAGACTGATTGAAGGAGAGGCGGCTCATGAAGGCCGAGATCAAAATCACTTTGAAAACTGGCGTTCTCGATCCTCAGGGAAAGGCTATTGAGCGTGCGCTCCAGGCGCTTGGCTACGATGGCATCGCAGATGTTCGACAGGGTAAATTCGTTGAAATTGAGCTTGTTGGCAGGGATGAATCTGAAGCACGGACGAAGATCGACAAGATGTGTCAAGACCTTCTCGCGAACCAAGTGATTGAGAACTACTCTTTCGAGTTGGTGCCCTAAATGAATGCCTCGGTAATTGTCTTTCCTGGATCCAATTGTGATCGCGACGTGAAGGTGGCACTCGAAGTCGTGACGGGCCGGACCGTCGCGATGGTTTGGCATGGCGAGACCAAGGTTCCGCAATCGGATCTGATTGTTCTGCCTGGTGGGTTTTCTTACGGTGATTATCTGCGTTGTGGCGCGATGGCTGCTCACTCGCCGATTATGCGAGATGTTGTTTCCAAAGCGCGCGCGGGCACACCGGTTCTTGGCATTTGCAACGGATTTCAGATCTTGTGCGAAGCGGGTTTACTTCCGGGCGTCCTAATGCGCAATGCGTCCTTGCTCTACGTCTGCAGGGACGTTCATCTTCGAGTCGAATCGACTTCCACAGTATTTACACGTGCCTACTCGCACGGTGATGTTGTCAGGATTCCGATCGCACATCACGAGGGTAGCTACTTTGCTGATCAAGAGACATTGGCGCGCTTGGAAGGTGAGGGGAACGTTGTGTTGCGCTATGTAAACCGTGCTGGCAAGCGCGCTCCTGATTCCAATCCCAACGGATCACGGAACGATATCGCAAGTATTGCCGACTCACATGGTCGTATTGTCGGGATGATGCCGCATCCCGAGCGGCTCTTCGAACCCCTGCTGGGTGGCACCGACGGAAGGGGCGTGTTCGAAAGCCTGATCCTGGACGTCATCTCATCGGATGACTTTTCATAGTGCGACATCTCACATGGCGACATCTCACAGAGTGACATCTCATAGAACGATGTCACATAAGAGAATGTGGGTCATGGTGAACGTTGAAGTGAAAATGTAAAGGGTGGAACGTCTATGATTGCCCCGAACATCACAGCAGAATTGGTGGCTCAGCACGGACTGAAGCCTGATGAATATGAACGCTTGCTCGACATAATAGGGCGAACGCCAACACTTACTGAGTTAGGCATATTCTCAGTGATGTGGTCGGAGCATTGCTCCTACAAATCGTCACGCGTATGGCTCAAGACTCTCCCAAGTGAAGGTCAACATGTGATTCAAGGTCCAGGTGAGAATGCTGGTATTGTCGATCTCGGCGATGGTGATTGCGCCGTCTTCAAGATGGAGAGTCATAACCATCCCAGTTACATCGAACCTTATCAGGGCGCGGCAACGGGTGTTGGTGGGATCATGCGCGACGTCTTCACAATGGGCGCGCGACCAGTAGCAAATCTAAATGCATTGCGTTTCGGCGCCCCCGATCATCCAAAAACGCGCCATCTCGTCGGCGGAGTAGTTGCGGGCATCGGTGGATACGGCAACTGCGTTGGCGTGCCAACAGTTGGCGGTGAAACAAACTTCGATTCAGCCTATAATAACAACATTCTCGTCAATGCCATGTGCGTCGGTCTCGCGCGACGAGACAAAATTTTCTATTCCGCCGCGAAGGGCGTGGGGCTTCCGGTAGTCTACGTTGGATCGAAGACCGGACGAGACGGCATCCACGGAGCGACCATGGCGTCAGCGGAGTTTGATGATCACTCTCAGGATAAGCGACCGACTGTTCAAGTCGGCGATCCATTTACGGAAAAATTGTTGATCGAGGCCTGCTTGGAGCTGATGGCGTCCGACGCGATTATCGCGATACAAGATATGGGTGCAGCAGGGTTAACATCGTCGACCTCAGAAATGGCGGACAAGGGTGGAGTCGGCATCGAGCTCAATCTAGACGAGGTTCCGCAGCGCGAGGCTGGCATGACAGCATATGAGATGATGTTGTCAGAGAGCCAGGAGCGAATGTTAATGGTGCTCAAGCCTGGCTCGCAGTCGCAGGCCGAAGCGGTATTTCGAAAGTGGGAATTGGATTTTGCTGTGGTTGGTCACACCACCAACAGCGGCCGCATGATCGTGCGTCACAAGGGGCAAGTTGAGGCTGATATTCCAGTAGCAATGCTTGCGAACTCTGCACCCATCTACCGTCGACCTTGGACGAGCACGCCCAAAGCAAAACCTATCTCTCCTAATTGTGTACCGGCCACCAAGAATGTTTTAGAGAGTCTAGCAGCGATTGTTGCTCATCCCCAGGCGTGCTCGCGGCGCTGGATTTGGGAACAATATGACCACATGGTGATGGGTGACACGATCCAGCGACCGGGCGGGGACGCCGCTGTCGTCCGAATTCATGGAACAAAGAAAGCGCTTGCTGTCAGCTGCGATGTGACCCCCCGATATGTTCTGGCCGATCCAGAAATGGGAACGAAGCAGGCCGTGGCCGAGGCCTGGCGCAATCTCACTGCAGTCGGTGCGGATCCGCTTGCGCTGACCGACAACCTCAATTTCGGTAATCCAGAGCGGCCTGAGATTATGGGCCAATTTGTCGAGAGCATCCAGGGAATGGCGCTGGCGTGCCAAGCATTGGATTTCCCTGTGGTTGCCGGGAACGTCTCGCTTTACAACGAGACGAATGGTGTTGCGATCCCGCCAACGCCGGCTATTGGTGGCGTCGGACTTCTACCAGACGTCAGTCTCGTGGCTGATATCGCATTGAAGTGTGTAGGGAATTTTCTCCTGGTGATCGGTCGCGAAGAAGGGCACCTTGGACAGTCCCTCTATCAAGAAATTGTTGGTGGAAAGCGCGAAGGTGCGCCTCCTTTGGTTGATCTGGAGGCCGAGAAAGCTACTGGCTCCTTCGTTCGTGACCTTATCCGAAGCCAGCGAGTGCAGGCGGTTCATGATGTCAGTGACGGTGGGCTCTTGGTTGCCGTCCTTGAAATGGCCTTTGCCGGGAATCTAGGCGTGCAACTCTATGAGGTCGATGGGAAGTTGCCGGATTATGCGATTTGGTTTGGTGAGGACCAAGCGCGATACGTCATTGAGGTTGGTCCTGACCAAGCAGAGTCCTTATTGGATGAAGCGCGCAATCGGGATCTGACTGGTCGCATTGTTGGGCGCATTGGCGGGGAAGTATTGGCGATCGGCGAATCTGCTTCCATGTCCCTAGCAGAACTTCGCAAGGCGCACGAAAGTTGGCTGCCGACATTCATGCAAACGGGGCAAACTAGGCAAAGGGCCTTGTAGACGTGCTATGGTCGTCGGAGGGCTATGCGTCGAGGGCTCATGCGTCTGAAATTTCTACCCATACGGGCACGTGATCAGAAGGCTTTTCCCAGCTGCGCGTCGCCTTTTCGATCCCACTTTCTCTGAGGCGGTCGGTTGCCTGTGGAGACAGCAAGATGTGGTCAATACGTATGCCGTTGTTCTTCTGCCACGCGCCCGCTTGATAGTCCCAGAAGGTGTACATTTGCGGAGCAGCAAAACAACTGCGAATTGCATCCGCAAAGCCAAGGTATTGCAGAGTTTTCAGTGCGTCTCTACTGGCTGGCTGAAACAATGCATCTTCTTGCCACGCGGTCGGCGAATAACAGTCTTCGGGTTCAGGAATGACGTTGTAGTCACCGGCCAATAAAACCGGCAATTCATCGGCTAGCAGCGTCTCCGCATGTGCGATTAGTCGATCCATCCAGGCCAGCTTGTATGGGTATTTATCTGTTGAAACTGGGTTGCCGTTTGGCAGATAGATGGAGGCAACTCGGATTGGAGAGCCATCAGTGGCCACCGTTGCTTCCAGGTATCTTGCCTGGGTATCGGTCTCGTCGCCCGCCAGACCAACGCAAACGTCGGACAGTAACGTCTTGGACAAGATGGCAACGCCATTGAAACTCTTTTGACCATGCAAGGCGATATTATATCCAAGATCTTCGATCGGCTCCCTTGGAAATCCGACGTCTACGCTCTTGATCTCCTGGAGGCATAAAACGTCTGGTTGGAATGTTTCAAGCCACTTCAACAGCGCCGGAAGGCGAGCCTTGATGCCGTTGATGTTCCAGGTTGCGATCTTCATAACTACACAACTACACAACTACATAACTACTACGGCGAGTAACGTGAATGACGTGTTAGATCGTAAAACTGGTGCCACAGCCACAAGCGGCTGTAGCGTTAGGGTTCTTCACCTGGAACGACGCTCCAATCAATTGATCGACGAAATCGATCTCAGAGCCAGCAAGAAAGGGCAAGGATACGGCGTCAACCAGCACAGTCGCGCCATCATTCACAATCACAAGATCATCGTCCTCGGGCGTGGAGACTAGATCAAACTTATATTGGAAACCCGAACAACCCCCTCCCTCCACACTGACCCGAAGCAATTTATTAACGGGTTCATCTGCCGTGATTTCGTTTATTCGGCGGGCGGCCGTGGTCGTCACTTTGACGGTTTGAAGTGTTTCGGACATGGGCGCGATAGCTTACCTATTTAGTCGTTTGTCGACGGGTTTGAGAGTGTTTGCGACGCCAAATCGTGCTGCGATGCTGAATCGTCATGATTCCAATGTAATCGTCCGCGCGAGCAAGGCCAAGGTGCAAAGGCAGGTTGGGCAACAAAAGCCAACCAATGAGAGGCATTATGCGCACAAAGAACCGTCAAAACCTGAAGAACGACGCTGACGGTCATTACGGGTACGGTGAGCGATTGAAGCCGGGCAACCGGGCGCTTGCCGACTACGCGGCCAGCGTTGTACCAAGCCGCGGTCGCCGATTTCACGAGTTACCTTGCCCATCGCGCAATGACATGCAGCGCGACCGCGACCGCATTTTGCACTCCACGTCTTTCAGACGGCTGACGTACAAAACACAAATGTTCGTATACCACGAGGGGGACCACTATCGCACGCGTTTGACGCATTCGCTTGAAGTTGCGCAGATCGCGCGAACGATCGCGCGACAGCTTTGTCTTGATGAGGATCTATCCGAAGCCATCGCGCTTGGCCACGACCTTGGCCACCCTCCCTTCGGCCACGCTGGAGAGCGAGCGCTTGATGCTGTTTTGATGGAAGTTGGCGGATTTGATCACAACGTCCAGAGTTTCCGCTTGGTTACGGCAATCGAGCGGAAATACCATAAGTTTGATGGGCTCAATCTCACTTGGGAGACGCTCGAGGGCTTGGCGAAACGTGGAGGGATGCTGGGATTGAGGGGAGAGAAGCAAGAGTGCGGGAGGATGCAGACTG
>JBPCWA010000237.1:0-5024 GCA_051009975.1 Hyphomicrobiaceae bacterium | reverse complement strand
GGTCAGCGATTGCAGGCATGCCTTTACGGTTTGCCCCATTCCGATTTCAGCGCCTACGTGATGGATTGTGCTGCTCACGGCTGCCATTGCCGGATGTGCTCTAGCCAAAGCGACATCAGTTCCGGCGGCCATCATCGTCAGCGCGCCACCTTGTGCGCCGGCGAAACCACCGCTAACGGGACTGTCGACCAAGTTGATGCCCGAGCCTTCAAGCGCCAATCCAATGTCCATGGCCTCGGATGGCCGGATTGTTGCGGTCAGTACAATGGTACCGCCTGGTCGCATCGTTGAGATCAGACCATCGCCGAGAATGGCGGCTTTGGCTTGTTCACCAGTCATGACCATTACAAATACGGTGGTTGCAGCGGAGGCAACTGCCGCTGCCGAATGGACGGGGTGGCCACCAGCTGCTGCAAAGGCGTCGAGACGCACGACATTGACATCGAAGCCGTAAGTCTCGTAGCCGGCTGTCATAAGATTCTTTGCAAGTCCCGATCCCATGTCCCCGAGACCAATAACCCCGACAGTTTCCATGATCTCTTCCGCCTCCAAATTTTTGATCATATTATGGAAATCCCAAACGCTGGTTGGAAAAAGCAACCAGTAAGACATAGTTGGCCCAACACCAGCCAGTTGATGTTCGGCTTCATGTAAGGCGAGCTGCGATCCTGGACGAGGGGTTTGATGGTATTTGGGTTCAAATGCTTAAGCACCTGATGCAGCTATGATCGCCTGGCGGGTAAGCGGTAAATGGCTCACCCGCACACCCAAGGCATTTCGCACAGCATTTCCTATTGCCGCTGCGGTCGGGCCCTGTGAAGCTTCGGCGCATCCGAGAGGTGGCTCAGCAGACTCGTTGGCAAGTGTTACCGCGACCTGAGGCACCTCTGAAAACTTGAGAATCGGATAGTCTTCCCAATTAACGCTCGCCACGGCGCCTTCTGCAAACCGTATCGCTTCCTTCAACGTCCAACTTGCCGACTGGATGATGCCGCCTTCGATTTGGTTCAAGACACCATCGGGATTTATGACTTCTCCCGTGTCCACGTGGGCCCAGGCATGCGTGACACGCACTTCTTCGTCAACTTCGACGCGCACGATCACTGCACAGTAAGCTGCCGCATTCTTGTAACGCGCATACCCGATACCATAACCACTGCCGTTGCCGGAGCGCGTATTCTTCCAGTCAGCTAGTTTTGCCGCACCATTTAACGTTGCTCGCGCTCGCTCGTCATCAAGATGCGCGAGGCGAAACTCCAACGGATCCATTTCAAGGGCTACCGCGATGTCGTCCATCAGGGTTTCGATGGCATACACATTGGTGAACGCACCAAGGCCGCGCAGCGATGACGTCCGATAGGGAAGGTCGTGTACGAGGCGTTTCTCGACCTTGAGATTCGGTATCGTGTACGGCGGTACGGAGTTTCTGTCCGCGCCGCCGCCGTTGGCGACGGGTACATCATTCGACCGCGGTACCGGAAACGGTGCTTCCAGATAGGCTGCCGCTCTCAGATTTGGTGCTCCGTTGCGACCTGGACGGTTGCCGTGCGGCGCACTGTTGGCAGTCACTTTCATCGCAATAATGCGATTGTCACCTCCGATGACAGCGCGTACCTCTGTCACCATGCCAGGACCCAACGGCGCGGCGCGGAATTCATCCTCACGGCTCCATTGTACACGTACCGGACGTCCCGGCACAACGCGTGCAAGCAAAGCTGCATCGAGGGCCACATCATCTGCTCCGTTGTGGCCGTAGCAGCCAGCGCCATAGACGTGAATGACCTCAATGTCGGTTTCAGATATGGCGAACACCTGAGCCAACGCCGTGCGGAGGGGAAAGACACCCTGGGTGTGTGACCACACTGTGAGGCGCCCATCGTCCCAGCGGGCGAGCGCACATGATGGGCCAATGGAGCCGTGTGAAAGATAGGGTCTTGAGACGACCGTCTCGAAGGTCCGTCCCGCCATAGAGGCAGCTTCGCCTGTTTCCACAATGACTTCACTGGCTTCACGCGATTGCCCCATAGTGGAGACGGGATCGTCGAGCGCATCTGCGACATCAGACCAGCGAGCATTGGAATGAGCCCATTTGGCGGCTTCGACTGCGTCGCTCTCCCGTTTGGCGACAACACCGCAAAACGAGCCGTCTCGGACAATTTGGACAACGCCAGGCCGACGACTAAGTGCATCCAGATCTAGAGCGAGTAGGGTGGCGCGCATCGACGGTGGATGGATCGGGCGCCCATGAAGTATGCCCGGTAAGTCCAGATCTTGTACGAACGGTGCGCCGCTGATGCGCTCACTAAGTTCCAGGCGTGGCAGCGACCGCCCAACGACCATTCTTTCACTGGCGAGTTTGGGGTTGGCATGATTGGCCGCTTCAACATCGAAAGAAACCGTCTCAGAGACTTTCCAATAATCGAGATCCGTAGCTTCCCCATTCTTTATGATCCGACCACCGTCGACGCTCAACGACCAAACGTCGGCTTGAAGCAGAGTGGCGGCCTCGCCAAGAAGCAGATGACGGGCAGCCGAGGCTGCGATACGTACCGACAACCCACCAACGGCGATCGATTGACTTCCGGAAGTGAACCCTTCGTTTGGCGTTTCTCTGGTATCACCGCCAACAATATCGATGCAATCAAGGTCTAAATCGAGTTCTTCAGCCGCGATCTGGCAAAGAGCTGTGTAATTCCCCTGTCCAAGTTCGACGCGACCGGTACGTATGCGAACAGCTCCCTTTGTTTTGAAGCTCAGCCATTGAGAGATTAGCGGAAAGTTCAATATCGGTGCTGGGAGCTTTGGAGATCTCATAACTTAGCTCCAATTGAAGCATCACTCGCTGCCTTGACCGCGTCGAGAATGCGGTTGTGAGCACCGCAACGACAAAGATGACCATCGAGCGCATCTGCGATTTCCTGTCGAGCGGGCTGCGGATTGGCCTCGAGCAGCGTGATTGCGGCAACAAGAATGCCTGTGAGACAATACCCGCATTGACCAGCCTGTTTCTCGATGAACGCCTCGACCAGTTGGCGACCGAGCGCGGTGTCCCGGATAATCTCGATGGTCTCAATGGTACCTTCCTTGGCCGACCATACGGGCACATCGCAAGACTTGACTGGTTGACCGTCGATCAACACCGTACACGCACCACAAAGCCCGTCCCCGCAGCCAAACCGCGCGCCTTTCAATCCAAGATCATTGCGCAAAATGTAGAGTAGGGGTGTGTTCTCATTGCAGGTGACCTCTGCACTCTTGCCATTGACTTGAAGTCCGATTGTCTTGATCGCGCTCATTTGGCACCTGATGGGTACGGGTGGTTCATGACAAGCCAATGCTCCTACCAGCGCCAGACGATGGCAGGGAAATATGAAACAATGTAACCATAGGTGAAACTGCTTGCTTCGGCCAGTTTCCGGACTTCCAGAAATTGGGTTTGGGTGCGCGACAATTAGCTTCGATAGGCCTCGCTGTCACTGCAGGGGTGAGTTCACCACCGACGCTATCTCCAGATTAGGGAGCAAAATTATTGGACCAAGAGCACATAGGAGAGTGCTTGTTCTGGGTGAGACCCGCCTTCGAGTGAGCGTTTGCAATTGGATCTGCTAAGCTCAATTGGCCGGGTGATCGGCCGAGCCAGGGCCAAAATTGGATCTACGCGGAAAGCGCCATGCCGACCGCTGGGTGACACTTTATTGGCGCGAGCCGGAAACGCCGCCACGAAACGATAGTTATGGATTTGCGGGGTGAGTGTAGTCCCGCTTGGATCAAAGAGAGCCATTGATGGTTGAAAAGCTAGGAATGATAGGACTTGGCAAGATGGGGCTTGCACTCTCGCGGCAGATGATCGCGGACGGCCATGAGGTCTGCGGTTATGACATAGATCCAAGTCGGATGAAGTTGCTTGCTCAGTCCGGTGGGCGCACTGCTGCTTCGGCTAAGGAGGTCGCTGAGCAGAGTCGCATTACCTTCAGTATTCTTCTCAAGCCCGAACACATCGAGGAAAACACTTTCGGCCCCAGGGGAATCGTCCAGGCGGGTAAGCAGGGTCTTGTACACGTTGAAATGAGCACGATGCACCCCGCGTGGCAGAGGCGGCTCGCTGAGAGATTGGCCGACAAGGGAATCGAAATGCTGGATGCACCGATCTCCGGCTCACACAACCGGGTCGATACCCGTACTATCTCGATTATGGTAGGGGGTAAAGCTGAGGTATTTCATCAGGTGCGGCCTGTCCTTGAAGCGCTGGCAACAGATGTGTCCCATACCGGCCCGAGCGGCACTGGAGCCACCATGAAGGTGGTCACAAACCTGTTCGTGAACTCCAACACGGCCCTGTTGGCCGAGATGATCCTCGTCGGCGAACGTGCGGGCCTCGAGCACGAAGTCATGAAGAAATGCCTGGCGGCCAGCTCGGTTCAGGGGTTGATGCTTGAGCACATGGGAAGCCGATTGTTCGACCGGGATTTCGCACCGCGTGGCGCGGTGGAGATCTTTGTAAAGGATATGGGCGTTGCAATAGAGCTGGCCACAGAGTGTGGCGTCGATCTCCAAATCGTTCCTGCGGCACGGAAAATGTTTCAGCGGGCGGAAGCCGCCGGTTGGGGAAAGGACGACGCGAGCCGGGTCATCGAAGTTTACGAGGGCAAAGACGATCTATCTTCCTGATCCAGAGAAGGCAACTGCTGAGATATGAGAACCAACACGATCGGTTCGGCCAAACCGGACGATTTCCTCCATTCAATTTCTGGCCAAACTCCGGCCGAAGCTACGTGTCGTTTCATGCTCATGGTAGCTTCCCTGGCGTCGAATAACTTCGTGGAACAAAAGGAAGATCGTTTGCCCTTTCGGGCATGGCCGGCTTGACGAACGTCGCTTGTGACTGTTGAAATATTGCTGCTGGCTCCAGCGTTTGAGTTCAGAGGTTCAGATGCGTCAATCCGAAGAGCACCGAAATTCTCGGTTCAGGGACTTCGTTGTCTCCCTGATGGCTGGCGTAGCAGTTCTGGGACATATACGTGTTG
>JBPCWA010000236.1:0-13508 GCA_051009975.1 Hyphomicrobiaceae bacterium | reverse complement strand
ATCGGATCGGACTTGCTACGCCGAAGTCGGCGCTGGTTCACGATATCAGTGAGGCTATGGCGGCACTCGACGTGGTTGGTCTGCCGGCGATCATTCGTCCATCCTTTACCCTGGGCGGTACTGGGGGTGGTGTCGCCTACAATCGACAGGAATATTTGGAAATTGTCGACCGAGGCCTCGACGCGTCGCCGACGTCGCAGGTCTTGGTCGAAGAGAGTGTGCTGGGTTGGAAAGAATATGAGATGGAAGTTGTCCGAGACAAATCGGACAACTGCATCATCGTATGTTCAATTGAGAACGTGGACGCGATGGGCGTGCATACGGGTGATTCGATTACGGTCGCTCCGGCACTAACTCTCTCAGACAAAGAATACCAAGTCATGCGTAATGCATCGATCGCTGTTTTACGCGAGATTGGTGTTGAGACAGGCGGATCAAATGTCCAATTTGCCGTGAATCCGCTTGACGGTCGACTTGTCGTTATAGAGATGAACCCGCGAGTTTCCCGGTCCTCCGCGTTAGCATCGAAGGCCACGGGATTTCCAATTGCGAAAGTCGCCGCCAGGCTTGCCGTCGGCTATACGCTCGACGAACTCGATAATGACATAACCGGCGGAGCCACACCCGCATCGTTCGAGCCAACTATTGATTATGTCGTAACCAAAATTCCGCGATTTGCATTTGAGAAATTTCCCGGAGCAGAAGCGACTTTGACGACCGCAATGAAGTCTGTCGGCGAAGTAATGGCGATTGGTCGGACGTTTGAAGAAAGTTTGCAGAAAGCACTTCGATCGTTGGAGGCGGGCCTGTCAGGACTGGACGACGTCGCGTTTGAAGGATTGGGCAAAGGAGATGATAAGAACGTCATCCGTGCGGCTTTGAGCACACCGTCACCGGATCGCATTCTTCGCGTGGCCCAGTCCCTGCGTTTGGGGTTTTCTGTCGAGCAGGTGCATTCGTTCTGCCACTACGACCCGTGGTTTATTGAGCGTATCAAAGCGATCGTGGATGCCGAAGAACGCGTACGCGGATTTGGTTTGCCGCGAACAGCTCGTGCGTTGCGCAGACTGAAGGCATTGGGATTTTCGGATGCGCGATTGGCGGCCCTCTCCGGTCTGGATGTCGCCCAAGTAACCGTGGAGCGAAGCGGCCTCGGCGTCCATCCTGTATACAAAAGGATTGATACTTGCGCGGCTGAGTTTGCCTCTCCTACGGCCTATATGTATTCGACCTATGAATCGGGGCTGGCCGACGAGCCGATCTGTGAAGCGTTACCGTCCCGATGCAGCAAAGTCGTTATTCTTGGTGGAGGGCCAAACCGCATAGGTCAGGGGATTGAATTTGATTACTGTTGTTGCCACGCTTGTTACGCGTTGTCGGATGCCGGTTACGAAACCATAATGGTCAATTGCAATCCCGAGACTGTTTCGACCGACTATGATACATCGGACAGATTGTACTTCGAGCCACTCACGGCCGAAGACGTGCTGGAGATCATCAGGGTTGAGCAATCGCAAGGCACCCTGAAAGGCGTGATTGTCCAATTTGGTGGCCAAACTCCGTTGAAGCTTTCAGTGGCCCTGGAGGAAGCTGGCGTCCCGATACTGGGGACGACCCCAAAAGCAATCGATCTTGCTGAAGATCGCGATCAATTCAACTCGCTGATTTCGAAATTGGGTCTGCGACAACCGGAGAGCAGTATTGCAGGCACACCAGAAGAAGCACGCAGCCAGGCTGAGAAGATCGGTTATCCGATCGTTATCCGACCATCATACGTCCTGGGTGGTCGGGCAATGGAAATTATTAATGATACAGCAGAACTCGATCGATATGTAAGCAGGCTGACAACATCGCTCGGCAACCCATCGGAGTTGCTTGTTTCAATAGATCGACCGCTTCTCATAGATCGGTATTTGACCGATGCGACAGAGATTGACGTCGATTGCATGAGTGATGGGCAAAATGTGTTCATTGCTGGAATTATGGAGCATATTGAGGAGGCAGGAATTCACTCGGGGGATTCTGCCTGCGCGCTACCGGCCCATTCGCTTGATGAGCACGTTTTGCGAGAGGTGGAGCGTCAATCGACGGCCCTGGCGCGCGCGCTCCAAGTTGTCGGATTAATGAACGTGCAATTTGCAGTCCGCGAAGCTGACATTTACGTCCTAGAAGTCAATCCCAGAGCGAGCAGAACCATCCCCTTTGTTGCAAAGGTAATTGGTCGACCTGTGGCGGGTCTTGCGGCGAGGCTGATGGCAGGGCAGAAATTGGAGGAACTTGATCTTGCGCCTTTGGAGATCAATCATATTGCTGTCAAGGAAGCTGTGTTTCCGTTCGCAAGATTTCCAGGTGTGGACACGGTCTTGGGACCGGAGATGCGATCAACCGGTGAAGTAATGGGGATCGATCGAGATTTCGCCGTCGCCTTCGCTAAGGGGCAGCTTGCGGCAGGGCAACGTCTTCCGACCTCTGGAAAGGTCTTCGTATCCGTTCGCGACAGGGACAAGATCAGGATTGAACCACCAGTTCGTGAACTGATTGACATGGGATTCACGGTTGTTGCGACCCGTGGAACCAGGCGGTTTCTAAATGAGCGAGGATTAAATTGCGAGGTTGTCAACAAGGTTTTGGAGGGGAGGCCGCACATCGTCGATGCCATGAAGAATGGCGAAATTGCAATTGTCTTCAATACCACGGAAGGGATGAAGGCCTTGTCCGACTCAAAAGACATTAGGCGAACGGCCTTGCTGAACCAGATCCCATATTATACAACTATTTCCGGTGCCGTTGCGGCCACGGAAGCGATCAAGGCGCTGAGAGCCGACAGTTTGAAAGTCGCGCCACTTCAAAGCTACATTGGCGATTTGGCTTAAAGCCGCATCCTGCGTAGTTTTGAGAATTTCCTCTGATCGAGGGTCTTAACTCCAACAGCGTGAGTGACCTTTAATCGACGCGACCCAGCTATTTCTGTTTTGGGTGCAATAGGAGACGTGAACGATGTCGATGGAACGAGTGCCGATGACGGTGGAAGGATACGCTGTACTAGAGGTCGAGCTGCAGCGCCGGAAATCAGAGGAGCGTCCCCGCATCATTCAGGCGATCGCTGAGGCGCGGGCACACGGGGATTTATCCGAGAATGCGGAGTATCACGCAGCAAAAGAGGCACAAGGGCTGAACGAAGCAAAAGTGGCGGAATTGGAAGACAAGCTTGGGCGTGCAGATGTAGTCGATCCCAAGACGCTGTCGGGTGACACCGTCAAGTTTGGGGCGACGCTGCAGCTTGAAGATGAAGACACCGAAGAGCGGGTCAAATACAAAATTGTCGGCGAGATGGAGGCGGATGTTCGGGCTGGAAAAGTCTCAATTACGTCTCCAATTGCGCGTGCTTTGATAGGCAAATCGGTTGGTGACGTGGTCGAAGTGAATACGCCGAAGGGGGCTCGCGCCTATGAGGTCCTGGCCATCGAGTGGAAATAGCAGAGCGCGGATTTGGTAGCTTCCGTTGGGGCCCAGACGGGGCAGTCCGAGGACGAAGTCACCAAATGGCGAACCTTCTGGATCGCCATTGGTTTGGCGTGCGTCTATAGCGCGGTCCACATAGGCGCTCGATTGATTGCTTCGCCGAATTTGGGTGAAGACGATCCGCTCACGACCATTTATGCGCAGTGGCTGGATTTCGGCTACAGCACAAATGAACCACCGTTGTTTGTTTGGCTTACCTGGCTCGTACAGCGCATAACCGGGCCTTCTTTGATCAGTTTTCAGTTGCTCAAGTACGGACTACTGATCGCTACCATCGGCGCAGTCTACCTCTCAGCATATCATGTTACGCGGAATGCAATATGGTCACTCATAACTGCAGAAGCCCTAACACTTATCTATCATGTTGGTTGGCGTTTTCATGAGGGCTTCGCTGGCCTAATACCCGCTATGCTCTGCTCTGCACTTGCATTGCTGACAGTTTTCCAAATCGTCGAGCGACCGCGTGCGGTTTATTTTATTTGGCTTGGATTAGTCCTTGGCATTGGCCTACTTGCGCAACATAGCTTCTGGTTAGTGGTTTTCGCCTTCACAGGGGCGGCACTCATCGTGTCGGACATTCGAGGCCGTTTGTTTCGACCGATGGTCTTGGTGACATTTGCCGTTGCGATCGGATTGTCAGCGCTGCACTACAGTTGGATCTTTAGTGATGCCGCTCGGTCGGCTGAATTTCTCAGTTTTCACACCGCATTTGATAATCCGAATCCCAGAATAGACTTTTGGAAAGTGGTTCGGAAAACCGTAGGGGCGCCGTTGCTGTTTTACTGGTCCCTTTTGCTGTTTCTGCTTGCCGCATCTTGGTCGAGGGTCGTCGCGCATTTCCAAACCCGCTTCCTTCCGTCCATTGATTGGTCAGGTCGCCCTCTTCTTCAGTTTTTGGGTTGGTATGCGGTGGTTGCGTACGCTGTGCTTTTCTTGGCCGGCGTTTTGTTTTCTTTCGTCAATTATGCCTACCACGATTTACTTCCATTGTTTTTGCCGACACTTGTGTTGCTTTTCGGGATCGTTTACCAGGTCCGTCCAAGCCAAGCCGAAATGAGCCGATGGGCACTCATTTCGCTGGCCATTATTGCCTTTGCGCTTGTGGGGCGGATTGCGAACATGTTCATCATGGAACCGTTTTGCTCCATTTGTCGCTGGGGTGTGCCCTACGCAACTCTGGCGCAACAGCTCAAGACCGACGGATTCTCCTCGGGAAAAATCATCACATTTCGAAATGAACTCGGAGGAAATCTCCGCGCCTATTTTCCCCACTCGGTAGTATCGGATGGTGGGTGGCGCGCATTCGACAAGGCTGTCCGCGGGAGGGAAGCAACAGCCGGCGCCGTCACGAAACGTCCACCGTTGGTGCTTGTGTGGCAAGCAAACGGCCGCCGCAGGATCCGAGTATCGCGTTCTGCCCTCGCAAAACATATACCTCGCGGCCAAAGCGAAGAGGTGGTCAAGACGCTGCGCGCTCCGTGGCGGCACATTTACTATGGCTTCGGATATCGTACGACTGTTTGGCGCTACGTCATCATTCAATGAGCTGCTTTGCTAGTCCTCAATCGCGTAGACGCGCGCCGGTGCGCCATCGGCCTGCGCAATCTTGAGCGGGGCTGCAGACAGAAAGACCTGAGGGTGAGAAATGGCTGCGGTGTTTGTGAGGTATTCAACCATGTGCACGCCGTTGCGCAATAGAATGTCATGGGTGACGTGCTCGCTGATTGGACTTGGAAGGTCATCAAGTAAACGCCGGATGACATAGTCTTGCGGAAAATCGAAACAAATCGTTCTAATGCGACGATCGAGCAACCACTCTGTCGCATGACGGGTGAGGTAAGGTGCGTCGGTCCAGAAGGCGCGCGTGTTAAAAGGCCTGTGGCGATGCCAACCTGTCTTTAGGAGAACCCGGTCACCCTCGGATAGACGACTTGCACGTTCTTCGAGTTTGGCAACAGAAATGGGTTCATTGGCCACGACGTCCATCAGGTCGAGTACTGTCGTCTGACCGACGAGAGCTTCGAGTGGTGTTGCATCAATGGTGCTGCCATCGCTAAAATAGTGGCTACGTGCATCGACATGTGTGAATGAGTGGCAGGAAAGGTTTATTGTCGTGACCTGCGCTATGTCTCCAGCGTCAAGGTCGCCTCTGACGGTTTGGCGAACGGGCCAGCGAATGTGGTCTGCAGTGATTGGCATTGTTAGGTCTATGATGCGCATGTCGTTTCTCAATGCCAGGCATCGCCCAGCAGCTTAGAGGGGGGCGGAGTCGACCGTCAATCGATACACTCGGGCTGCATTGTCACGAAATAGCTTGAGTTGGTCTGAATGTGCAATATCAGATACCATATCCCGGTAACCTGTGTAGATCGTATCGAAACTACCCACTAGGCCGTCGACTGGAAAGTTTGACCCAAACATCGCACGGTCAACATCGAATGCCTCAAGCAAAGCGTATATAATGGACTTGTGATCATCAAGGATCCAACGCCGGCCAGACATTCCGAGACCGGAAATCTTCATGAAGACATTCGGCGCCTCAGCGGCGCGGCGAATAGCGCGTTTCCAGCCCGCCAGTCCATCTTTACTGCGATCAGCGGGAAGAAAGCCGTGATTGATCACGACGGCTATTTCCGGCTCAGTATCGATGAGATCAAGCAGCTCATCAACGTGCCACCAAGGAGCTTGCAACTCAAAGTGGAAGCCATGTTGACGAAGGAGGCGGTAGCCGGCGCGCCAGCGGGGGTCAGAGAGGCTGCCGGATCGACCAATTTCGATCTGTTGTGGGTGGGATGCTACTGTTGGCTTGTGTCGGATCGCGCGCACGAGTGGATATTGTGCGTGGCGCTCAAGGACGCGCGAAACGTTGGAATCATGAAGTATTGCTCGCGCCACGTGTGCGGACGGTGTCCCGTGTGTTTCAGCAAGTTCGCTCATCCATTGTGACTCAGCGACAAGATCGCTTTCGTCCCACTCGCCCTCCATCGTAACACTTGCGATCACGCCAAACTTTTGTGTCAAGGCTTGGTAGTCGGACGGCATGAACGGCTTGCAAATTTCTGTGTAGTCGCCGTATCGAAAGGGGATCAAAGGTTTTTCTCGCAGCCACGGATGGTTGTTCGAAATTGGATCCCAGTAGTGATGATGCGCGTCAATGATCGGCAGATCGTCTCTCTGAGAGAGAGCGTCTGATTGATCTGGGCTAACCCTTTCCATAGGAAACTGCTTTCAACTCTGACAGCTCTTAGACATGCTGGATGTCAACAATGATTGGCCTAGGAATCTATCTCTAGGCCAGTCGCCGCTTGACCGCAAACACTTCCATGATACGAGCACCCCGGTGTGGCCCGTCGCAGACAAATTGCCAGCGTCCATTTGTGAAGGTATCGCACATTTTAACTCCTTTGACGGCTATCCAGTGCCCTTCTTTGCCCTTGTGAACTCCTAGGATGTAATGAGTCCAAGCGTTACGAGGTTTTTGCATCCATGTCCAAAGGGTCGGCCGCTCTTTGCGGGGCAGGTGTGTGTAGTTCGCAATCTCCAACATCTCGTAGCCGTAGGTTTCGAGAGCAGCCTGGATCTCCGTCGTAAATGTACCGCTGACGACAACTTTTGCGGTTTCGGGTAAATCGCGGATCCGCCTAATCTCTTCTTCGATTCGACTAATCGCTGTGCCCGTGATCGCTGCGACAACGTAGGGACCACAATAAGCAATCCGTCCCGTATCGTTTTTGACTTCGTTCAAGCTGGACGTCATCCGCCTGCCAATATCTGGCCCGATGTGCGCCATGGCGTCCTCCTGATGTGCTAATGGAATGTTAATGGCACTGTGCCGCGCCGTGGTTTACGAACCGTTAACGACGCGAGCGGTGGCCGGCTATCGGCTGATTTTGGGAGGGTCAATGACAATGGATAGTCCAAGTACACCAGATAAAAATCGCGGCTTTCTGCGCGACTTGCAATCCTACGGTGATCGGGATTTCTCAATTTACATGCGGCGGGCTTTTGCAAAATCGCAAGGATGGACGAGTGCAGAATTGAAGCGCCCGGTCGTCGGAATCGCCTACACACATTCGCGCTTTAATCCATGCCATCGGCATTTCCCAGAGTTGTTGGAGGCGGTCAAACGCGGTGTTGCGTCAGCCGGCGGAATAGCAATGGAATTTCCAACTACGTCTCTGCACGAGTCAACTCTAGCGCCAAACTCCATGAAATTTCGCAACCTAATGGCACTGGATACCGAAGAGATGATTCGGGCACAGCCAATGGATTCAGTGGTTCTCATGGGTGGTTGCGACAAGACTGTCCCTGCGCAACTGATGGGAGCCATCAGCGCTGGTAAGCCGGCGATACAACTTATAGGCGGCCCACAAATGACGTCACGCTACAAAGATGATCGTGTCGGGGCGTGTACGGACTGCCGCAAATTCTGGATGCAGTACCGGGCAGGAAAAATCGACGAAAAGGAGATATTGGACGTCGAAGCAAGACTGGTGACGACCGCCGGCAGTTGTGCAGTGATGGGTACTGCATCGACAATGGCGGCGATTGCCGAGAGTCTAGGGATGACGTTGCCCGGTACGGCGGCTATTCCGGCAGTTCACTCCGATCGTTTGCGGGCTGCAGAAGCGTCCGGCCGGGAAGCTGTGCGAATGGCCGTTGAAGATGTGACGCCAGATAAAATTGTTACGCCGGCTGCCGTTGACAATGCGTTGCGCGTCCTTCTGGCCATCGGCGGTTCCACGAATGGCGTCATTCATCTGGCGGCGATAGCTGGACGTGCCGGCTTCAGATTGGACCTCAGTCGGTTAAATCTTTTATCCGATTCGACACCTGTTCTCGCGGCGGTGAAGCCTGTGGGGGAAGAATACTATATGGAGGACTTTTTTGCTGCGGGCGGGATCGGGGCCGTGCTGCGCGAGTTGAAGCCGCTCCTCAATCTCGATTGTCTGACGTTGACGGGTGATACTCTTGGCCAGCGACTTGAGGCAGAGGATGCCAATTATGTTGATCGGCGCGTGATCAAGTCGATCAAAGATCCCGTTGAAGCCCATGGCGGGCTCGTCGCATTGTTCGGCTCGCTAGCCCCGGACGGCTGCATCATAAAGCGATCGGCAGCGACGCCATCTCTTTTTGAGAAGGAAGGCCGTGCGGTTGTCTTTTCGTCGCTGGACGATCTGGCCGAGCGGATTGATGACCCAAATCTGGACGTAACAGGGGATGACTTTCTTGTCCTTCAGAACGCGGGACCCAGATCGGACTTTGCAATGCCTGAAGCGGGCTTTCTGCCTATTCCCAGGAAACTACTGGCACAAGGTCTTAAGGATATGGTGCGGATTTCAGATGCCCGCATGAGTGGTACTGCATATGGAACGATCGTTCTCCACGTTGCACCCGAAGCCGCAGTGGGCGGTCCATTGGGTCTCGTGCGCTCTGGCGATCGAATTAGATTGAGTGTCGCGAACAAATCACTAGATCTTCTGGTCGATAATTCAGAACTTGGGCGTCGGCGAGAAGGCCGGAAGTCGGTCACCACCTCGATCAATACCCGTGGATATGATCGATTATTCCGTGAGACGGTTCTGCAAGCTCCGGAGGGTGCGGATTTCGATTTTTGTCGTTAAGTTGTATGGTTCTGACCTGGATGCAACGACAATATCAGCAGAATGATCGATGACAGAACTCTTGACTGAACCCCTCCTCAAAACCGTTCGCGTTTTGGAACTAGGTCACTACATCGCCGCGCCATTTGCAACGCGAACATTGGCAGATTTGGGGGCAGACGTAATCAAGGTTGAACCGCCTGGCACCGGAGATCCAGTGCGGCAATGGGGACTGCAGGAAGAGCATGGCTCTTTATGGTGGAGCCTACACGGTCGCAATAAGCGTAGCGTCACTCTTAATCTACGTGCGCAATCAGCGAGAGATATTGTCCTTCAGCTCGCTGCCAACTGTGATGTCATCGTCGAGAACTACAGGCCTGGCCAGCTGGAAAAGTGGGGATTGACGCCAGCTGCATTGCAAGCGGCTCGACCCGGTCTGGTCCTAGTACGTATATCCGGGCATGGACAAACCGGACCACGTGCAGGGCGAGCGGGGTTCGGTGTGATCGGGGAAGCGCAAGGTGGCGTCCGTTATCTCTGCGCACATCCGCCAGATGTAAGCGATCTTGCGCCGGTAAGGGCAGGTGTTTCATTTGGCGATAGCATCGCTGGTCTTTATGGAGCACTTGGCGCGCTGGCCGCCATTATCGAACAGCGTGCGCATGGGCACAAAGAGGTTCGCATCATTGACGTCGCGTTGGGCGAATCCGTAGTCTCGTTGCTTGAAGGAATACTACCGGAATATGGTCGACATGGCGTAATCCGCGAACCAGCTGGATCACGCATTGCGACGGCTTCGCCCTCCAATGCCTATCGATCAAAAGACGGCCATTGGGTTCTCATCGCTGCAAACTCAGATCGTCTCTTTCGGGCATTGGCCGATGTAATGGGGATGCCGGCATTGGCCGACGATGAGCGATTTGTCGCCAACGCAGCGCGTCTGTCAAACAATGACGAGCTTGATGGCCTCATCGAAAATTGGGTTCGACTTCATTCAGCCGAGGAAGTTCTAGAAAAGTTGGAGGAAGCGAACATACCGGCGAGCAAGATCTACTCAGCAGCGGACATTGCAGCTGATCCGCAATACAGAGCACGCAAAATGGTTACAACAGTGGACGATCCATTGCATGGCCCCCTGCTGCATCCCGGGGTCGTTCCGGTTGTAGCTGGTCTCGATCGGGACAAGCAGATTCGTTGGACCGGCCCGGCGGTCGGACAACATACGGCGGAAGTATTGCGGGAGTTCCTCGGTATGGATGAAGCGGAGCTCGCCGCGTTGCGCGAAGAAGGTACAATATGACAAGTGTTACACTTGTAGAAGTGGCGCCTCGTGATGGGTTTCAGGCTGTCTCCACATTTATTCCAACTCCGGAGAAAATAGCGGCTGTAGAGATGCTGGCGGACGCTGGGTTTAGACGCGTCGAAGTAGGCGCGTTTGTAAGCCCTGCGGCTATTGCGCAATTCGCGGACATAGCCGATGTCATCGATAAAACCGACTCGCTCGACGGATTGCGTCGCCAAGTGCTTGTCCCCAATCGGAAAGGAGTTGCGCTGGCATTGGCAGCTGGTATCCGTGATCTTTGTTGGGTTGTCTCGGTCTCGGAGAGCCACAATTTGAACAATGTACGCTGCAGTGTCGAACAGAGTTTGATCAACTTCGAAACGGCGTGGAAGGAGTTCGGCCAGGAGGTCGATTTCCTACGCTTCAACCTAGCGACAACATTCGATTGCCCGTTCGAGGGGCGGGTGGATGAGGCAGCCGTCGTTCAAATTATAGAGCGAGTCCTCGCACTCGTTCCGAAGGTCGAATTCGGGCTTTGCGACACTACGGGGCGTGCCGCTACTGATCATGTTGAAGTGTTCTCTGATCGCCTTCTAGGTGCGTACGGTGGAAACTTGGTAAAATTTGCGTTTCACGGTCACGACACCTATCACCTTGGCATTGGCAATGCCCTCGCTGCGTACCGAGCTGGCCTGAGGGTGTTCGACGTTGCCGCAGCGGGGCTCGGCGGATGCCCGTTTGCACCAGGAGCATCAGGAAACACGGCGAGTGAGGATCTTGTGTTCGCGTTTGAACACATGGGGGTCAGCACAGGTATTGATATGAGGGCCTTGCTCGTTGCTGCCGATCGGCTGGCGGCTATTGCGCCAGATCAAGCCGGTGGTCGCGTGCGTCATGTGCCACGAAGTCGGGTATTGTCGGGTTTTGGTCAAAATGCCACAGGCCTGCGTGGTGATTCGGAATCTCGACACAGGGAGGACGACAGTGCTGGTTGTGCTTGTATTCTTTGAAATCAAATCCGCACACATTTCAGAATTCCGTTCTGCAATCATCAAGAATGCGACAGCATCTATTGCACAAGAGGAAGGGTGTCGACAGTTTGACGTTGCACAAGACCAGAACGACAACAGCAAGTTTTTCCTTTATGAATTGTATGATGATGAGGCGGCATTTGAGTTGCACAAGAATATGCAGCATTTCCGGGATTTCGACGCATTGACAGCTTCTTGGACGACATCCAAGAGTGTTAAGACATTTCATCGAATTGCTGCTCCGAGTTGAGCCAAACACATTTACCGGCTTGTGCTGCTAGGCTGCTCGGCTGCTAGGAGGCGAATTGAGCATGGATCGTGCGAAGCGCTCGGTTTTATTGGAGCGCTTAGTTATCTAGTCGTGGTAGATCGATCCGATGCACGCTGCCTTGCGTTGCAGGCTTCCAGGCCGGATAACGCTCGAGAACCAAAGGATCGTGTCCGGGAAGAACGTGTCGGGGGGAGTGCGCAAGCTCGGTGAGCTTGGAATAGCTGCGCAGTGTCGCATCCATATCGATGGTGATTGAGAACGGCTTGCGTTGTTCATAGTTCTCATAGAAGTGGGCGGCGTCGGATGCCACAACGATGGGCCCCTGGTTGGTCATGACGCGCACGCACTGCAGACCTTTCGAGTGACCCGGCACGTGGTGTACGGTGATGCCGGGAGCGATGGAGCTGTCTCCATCGTGAAAAATAACCCGCCCAGAGTAGACATGGCGTACCATTTCACAAACGTGATCTACCGTAAATGGTAGCTGCATTGATGGCTCACACATGCATTTTCCTGTCGCATAGGCCATTTCGCTCTCTTGGAGATGGAAGCGCGCTTGGGGAAAATCGCTGAGGGTTCCTGCATGATCAAAGTGCAAGTGGGAAACGATTACTGTGTCCAGCTTTTCGGGCAAAATGCCTATTTCGCGTAGCATGGTGTGAGGTTCGTGGTCGACCTTGCGACCACGGCGCGTCGCCTCAGCGGTATCAAACCCCGTGTCTACGAGAATCGTCCGGTTCTCATTGCGGATTACCCAGACGTAGTATGCTATCGGACCAGGTGCTGCGTGGTCGTCGTCGCGCATGAAATTCTCAAGGCGAGTACGATTTGGTTGCCAGCCGTATTTTAGTGCTAAGATTTCATAAGTTTCCGTGTCTTCCATTTCGTGTGTCCCTCGCGGAGAAAAGATGGGCTTCTATAGGCTTTCTAGCATGCTAGCATGCGCAACGAGAATTGGCATGCGTGAGCTTTGCTTTGAGGACTCTTTCTCGGTTTGATGCTAAGAGTGGACGGGCGGGAGTCATGCCAGCAATTTTTGATGGGGAACCAGTCGGCAATCGCTGCCAGCAATGCCGGCCAGTAGTGCCGGTCAGTAGTGCCGGGCAGTAGTGCCGGGCAGAATGCTACGGAGTGAAGCTAAGGTCGAGCGTCGCAATGGTTTTAGTGAGGAAAATAGTGGTGTTAGAGCGAGGAACGGCGCGTGCCTCGAACAAGGATGTCATAGGCGGGCGTGATTGATGAGCCGATTTGCGTTCCTGCAAGAGCTACTGAACTCGGTTGCGGATCAGAGCCGTAACTTGCTGCCAAAAAGCCTGTTTGGGCAGGACCCACAGGAAGGCTTGCAAATGCTTGTTCAAGCACTGATGTCGGGCCGAGGTGAGGCTTCGGGCGTCGCGATTGCACGACAATTGTTGCGTCACTACGAAATCTTGGAGCCGGACGTAAAGCTCGCTTTCTTTTCCTACATTTCTGAAGTTCTGAAGCCCGATCTTGATGCTGTAGCAGTCGCTGCGAATAGGTTCTTGGAGGCTCCGGGAGACGTGAGCTTGCAGAGACTACAGGACAGTGTCGAAAGTCCGACGCAAGAGTTTTTCCGCAGGCTCAACATGGCGTCGGGCGGCACTGCCGAAATTGTTCGCATGCGAGAGGACCTATTGAGGTTCATGCGCACGTACCCAGATCGCGAAGATCTAAAAAGGGTCGATGGAGCACTAGGTCATTTGCTCCAATCTTGGTTCAATCGTGGATTTTTGGTGCTACAGAGGATTGATTGGCACACGCCGGCATCGATTCTTGAC
>JBPCWA010000235.1:0-2957 GCA_051009975.1 Hyphomicrobiaceae bacterium | reverse complement strand
CCCCAGGTTGTTTCCATGGTCCAACCTTTAAAGCCAAGTGAATCCATTGTCGGTGCTGGAAGTGCCTTGATCGCGTTGGTACCGGCGATGCCGAGGACGTTGACCTTCAGCTTGTGCTTGACGCCATGGGCAGCTGCAAGGATCCCGGCTTGCACGTGCCCGCCCATAATGAAAGGTAGCATTTTTCCGACGCCGCCAGAAATAGGAACGTATGTCGCCTCGATCCCAAGTGCCGTTACCATTTCAGCAAAATTCGCGTTGCCAGTACTACCTACACCAGCAATGGTAAGCTTACCGGGGTTCTTCTTTGCATAATCGATCAAGTCCTCGAGCTTTTTGAACGGGCTTTCCTTGGAAACCGCAAGTGCCCCCACCGATTTTTCCGTCATCCCGATATAGGAAAACTCATCCGGCTTGTAGCCGACATCTTTGCCTTGGGATGTAACGATGATATTGGGAACGACCACATTGGAAATCGTGTAGCCATCGGCTTTCGAGCGGTAGAGCTCATTGAAGCCGATTGCACCGCCACCGCCTGTCTTGTAGACAATTCGAATCTTCACACCAAGGTTCTTTTCCAATCCAGCCTGAAGGCGGCGCGCCTGCGCATCAGATCCACCACCCGGCTTGTACGGCACGATAAAGGTAATGTCTTTGCTCGGATAACTTTCGGCGGCAGCAGAACCAGCTGTCAAACCAAGTGCGGCTATTGCCACAGTGCCGATAAGACCAGCTCGTATATAACTCCGTCTTCTCATCCAATTTTCCTCCAGTTGGTGTTTCGGACCAGGTTTTGCCGGCCTCACAGATTTTCTCTCGAGGCGCAACGGTAGCATTGACAGTAGAAGCTTCAAAAGTGGCCTCAAAAGCGGTCGCAGAGCTGAGGACTGACATATATTCTGAAGTGCGGTCAGTCGACAGCGGTCATTCGACGAGCATCAACACTTAAGGCACATCAGCCAGAAGTTGTTGCAACTCCGCCGTATTCGGTACGTCGGTGTAATCTTCGCTCAGCTTCCCAGAACCCGAAGGGCTCTTGCAGGTAAAGAAACGAAATGGACCTTCGATGATCCGAATGCCGTGAGCCGTATTGCGTGGAATGTGAATAAGATCTCCCGCGCTTACAGACGTAGCCTCGTCGTTCAAGAGGAACGCCGCGCGCCCTTCAAGCGCATATATCCACTGCTCATCGTTGGGATGATAATGCGGAGGTGGTCCTTCCCCTTCAAGGTAGGTCACAAGACCAACTTTAATGAATTCGCCGCCAAATTGAACCATCATAACATTGGGGTTCTTAACGTCCGGCGTCGCCTGAAGTTGATGAGCTTTGTAGAATGGCATTGCTGCTCCTCTCTTCGTCACTCCTCAGTTTTGACGTCAGTTTCACCTCTGGTTGCACGTATGATTTCAGGCAAGATTCCACGCCAGGTTTCAGTCCTATATTCAATCAGACAGAGACCCCTTTCCGGAAACAAAAAATACGCTGCCTACCCGCACCGGCTTCGAGATCACATAACGGATCTCACGGATCTCACCGATCTCCTCCTTATCTGATACGCGAATGTTTTGAGAAGCAATATTGCAATCATACTTCAGGTCGCCGACACCCGCGTTGATGCGCCCCCGGGAACTGGGGTCCCGTATAATCCACCTTTATTTAGTATCTTGTCGACACCTCCGTGCCGCTCAACCAGAGCTGCCTGCTCTTCTTTGGCACGTGCGTCGATAGCTTCAGGATTGATGATGGAGCGCATCAGTTTTTCGAAAGCCTGAACTACGTCGATGTACGTTTCAAGCGTCGCAAGATTGGATGCTTCCTCGGGGTCTGCGACGAGGTCAAACAACTCGGGCGCGTAATGGGTGTAGTGGATATATTTAAAGCGGCCTTGACGCAGCATATAAACGGCCGAGACGGATGCCGCACCGTGGTATTCGCTAAACACAAGACGTTCGTGATCGTCGGACTTGTTCGCAACTTGCAGCAGCGAGGTTGCGTGCGCGTTCGCGCTTGCCTGGCACTCGACCCCGGTCGCCTCCAAAACAGTGGGATAAACGTCGATCAACGAAACCGGTGTTGTCGAAGTTTTACCCTCTGGAATATCCGGTCCGGCCATGATCAGCGGTATACCGGCCGACTCCTCGTGCATCGTCGACTTGCCCCAAATCCCGCGCGCGCCGAGATTATCACCGTGATCAGAGAAAAAGATCACACGCGTTGTGTCACTTAAACCAGTGTCCGCAAGCGCTGTCAGGACCTTTCCGATGTTTTCGTCGGTGAAGCTGCAAAGACCAAGATATGAAGCGATCGCCAATCTGCGATGATCATCGTCAATAAAATAGCGATCGAAGATGTTGGAGTTCAAGAACGCGCTCCACCAAGGGTGCGAATTGTGATACTCGGTGTCGGCCGGTTTTGGAAGTGGGATCTGATCAAGCGGATACAAATCCAGATATTTCTGAGGCACAATCAGTGGAAAGTGCGGGGCTATGAAAGAGACAAACAAAACCCAGGGAACATCAGCTGGGAGCTGAGCGCGATCACTGAGCCAGGCCTCTGCCCGAGAAGCAATGTCACGATCGTAGGCGGTGTAGGGCGTCGTACCTGGACCGACATTCTCGGCGTATTTGCGAGACTGTGTACGCACTGGCAGGTCCGGTCGGATTGAACCCATGAGATCTCCAACGCCATCTGCCAGATGCATTGGAATGATCTGCTCGTCGAATCCCGTCGGATCGCTCTCGTAGCGATAGTGCAATTTCCCGATAGAGACCACTGAATGGCCAGCCTCCTGTAGGCGGTGCCCCCAAGATGGAATTGTCCCGTCGTATGCGGTGGCATTATCCCAGCAACCGGTCTCATGAACGAGGCGGCCGGTTGCTATCGACCCACGCGCGCTGACGCACAGTGGTGACGGCGTGTAGGCATTTGCGAAACGCGTGCCGCGTGCGGCCAGGCT
>JBPCWA010000234.1:0-4096 GCA_051009975.1 Hyphomicrobiaceae bacterium | reverse complement strand
GCTCTGGATACGCGTCCATGAGTTCAAACAGAATCGGCATGAGCACTTTCTGCCGCTCTTCACCCAGCTGTTCCCAAATGCGCCGGTTCATCGGCTGCCGGAGGCAGGCCACTATAGTCCTGAAGACGTGCCGACAGAAATCGCGCAACTCGTGATCGAGTTTTTGAGAAACAGTCCCCACAGCTGAGAATGGCTTTGTCTCACTGTTCAAATACAGCGCCAACCGACGACCATTCCAGATCTATGAATGAACTGTTGCGAATTATCCGCGTTTAACTAGCTCAGAAAAGGTTTCAGAGTGACGCAAGTTGATGGACGCAATCAAACCATCAATCCAAAACGTACCGCTAACCAGGGAGTTAATGTCATGGCGGCATCAGCTATTACCAAGGGTGCGCATCACATCGGACTAACCGTGCTCAGCATCGATGAGACCCGTAGTTTTTTCACGAATATTCTTGGCTTCAATCAAGTGGGCGAGATGCCAAACTATCCTGCAGTTTTCCTGTCTGACGGCACCACGATGATCACACTGTGGCAAGTCACCAATCCTAATACTGCAATTCCTTTCGATCGAAAAAACGTTGTCGGGCTTCACCACTTTGCTCTGAAAGTCGATGATGCAACGGCTCTCGATCAAGTGCATAGCAAGCTCAATGATGCAACGGGTGTCGAAGTTGAATTCGGCCCTGAGCCACTGGGCGATGGGCCGACCAAGCATATGATGTGTTTTATCCCAGGCGGCATTCGCATGGAGCTAATCGCGCCGGCTTCATGATACGACCAAGCCAAATGCAGAGGGAAGGAAACTTCTCCCGCCAACCAAATATACACAAAATTACTGCCCGACGGTGCGTCCGTTGCTGAATGGCTGCTCGCGGTGAAGGAGGCCGGACCATGACTATCATTCCGACAACTGAAAACTCTCCATTTCATCTCGGTGAGCAATGTGTCCAGGAACGAGCAGGCGTTCGCGACATAGAAGCATGGGCACGCACTGTCGTCCGTGACTATCTTCCGGAACAACACAGAGACTTCCACACGTCGCTACCGTTTTTGGTGGTGGCGGCACGCGACGCTTTGGGCCGTCCTTGGGTGACACTGCTTGAAGGTCCGGATGGGTTCATCACGTCTCCCGATCCTCGCTCTCTCATCATCCATGCAATGCCGGTTCCGGGCGACGCTCTTAGCGGTGCGTTTGAGTACGCGAATGACGTTGGCATTTTAGGGATCGAACTCGCGGCAAGACGGCGCAACCGGGTCAACGGACGCGTCGCCGAAACAAGTTTGAACGGCTTTACCTTTAAAGTCGATCAAACATTTGGAAATTGCCCGCAATACATCGGTGAACGCGAATGGCGCCGCGTTGATGATGTGCCACCTGGCAAATCCACAATTGGTCGTAGTCTAACCTCGTCGCAGAGCGATTGGATTCGATCCGCAGATACTTTCTTCATTGCAAGTGGCTATCGCGCTGACGGCGAAAGTCCGACGTATGGAATGGACGCGTCCCATCGCGGCGGTGATCGCGGGTTTGTCAAAGTGTTGGGTGACCGGCAACTAAGGTTCCCGGATTTTGCCGGTAACAATCATTTCAACACAATTGGAAATCTGGTCCTTGATCCACGTGCGGGATACCTATTTGTCAATTTTGAAAGTGGTAGCCTCCTTCAACTCACAGGAACGACTTCGATCGATTGGAATTCCGAAGCACTGGCGCAGTTCCCCGGTGCACGACGCTTGGTCACTCTCGACATCGAAGAAGTTGTCGAGTTGCCCTCCGCGATGAGCCTGAGATGGGACTCCGATGCCGAAGCAGTGCGATCGCTGCGTTTGATTAGCAAGATACGCGAAAGCGAAGACGTCACATCGTTTACCTTCGAGGCGCGCGATGGCGGCCCGCTGTCCTCGTTCGACCCAGGCCAGCACCTTCCGATCGAGCTTGATATTCCGGGTGCCAAAGAAGCCGTTCGCCGAACATACTCCCTATCGAATGCTCCGAACCAAAACCAATACCGGATCAGCGTCAAACGTGAACCACAGGGTCTTGCATCGAACCATCTGCATGATCATATCGAGACGGGCGCAGTCATTGAAAGTCGGCGACCGGCAGGCGACTTTGTGATGACCTGCAACAAATGCCCGCTTGTGCTGGTAAGTGCGGGCGTCGGTGTCACTCCAATGTTGAGTATCCTTCAATCCATTGCCAAGGAAAGTGACAAGCGGCCCGTGTGGTTCATCCATGGTGCCCGGGACAGCCGTCATCATCCGCTTGCGAAGGAGGTTCGTGACTTGGCATCAACGCGTCAGAACATCAACGTACATGTAACCTATAGTCGGCCGGAACCCGATGACGTTATCGGTGTGAACTATGACAGTGAGGGACGTGTTGATGGTGCACTTCTGGCTCGCTTGGTCGACAAACTCGATGCACATTACTATTTGTGCGGCCCAACCGGGTTCATGGCGGCTGTACAGGCCGATCTCGAAAAGCAGAACGTTCCATTAGATCAAATCCATACGGAAACGTTCGGGCCAACAGGCTGATACTCAGCAAAAAGACGTCGATCATTAATGACGACGAAATTGGGAGTGAATGACAATGACGAACTCCTATGACCTAGTTATTTTTGGGGGCGGCAATGCTGGATTTGGAGTCTCCGCGATCGCAAACGAGGCAGGGCAAAAGATTGCCTTTGTCGAGGAATGGGATTTTAGTGGAACCTGTCCGAACCGCGGTTGCACACCAAAGCAAGTCCTCGTTGCAGCAGCCCATGCAATGCACGAGATTGATACCGCCGCCTCGCATTGCATTAGAGTTAGCAAACCCGAGTTGAACTGGTCGGACTTCATCAGACGTGAAAAGGACATGATCAGGGCTATTCCTGATGCGATGGCCGGCGTCGCCAAAAAGCGGGATGATGCTTTTCGAGGAACTGCAACGTTCATAAACACAAACACCGTTGCGGCGGGTGACAAGATACTGGAAGCCAAGAATATTGTCATCGCAACCGGATCGAAGCCACGCCCCCTGCCTATTCCCGGCGCGGAATACATGATCACGTCCGACGATATTCTGTCTGAGAGATAATCCGATGATAAGCTTCTACACCAGTCTGACCTCCCGCAATCATTGCGCTAGTGCTCTCGTCATAGTTTTTCTTCTGTGGCCGGTAGCGAGCGCACAGGCGACAGCCGAACCACTTCCTTCCTGGAATGAAACGGCAACCAAGAAGGCCATCGTCGCCTTCGTGAAAGCAGTTACAAACAAAGACTCCCCAAAATATGTGCCGCCGGCAGACCGCATCGCCACCTTCGACAATGACGGTACGCTGTGGAACGAGAAGCCACTCTATATCCATTTTTTCGCCGTCCTGGACCACATCAAGAAACAGATCGCAGCGGACCCCAGCCTGAAGATGCGCCAGCCCTATAAGGCGATCGCTGAGAAAGACAAAACGTACTTCCTCGATCTTTATGAGAACAACTCCTTCGATACCCTGGTCGCCGATCTTCTTGCGGTACCCTTTGGTGGCATGACCAGTGATGACTTCGAAGCCTGGGCTCAAAAGTGGGTGGCTCAGTGGAAGCACCCGAAATACAAGGTCGGTGTCCACCAGTTGATCTATCAACCGATGGTCGATCTGATCCGTTATCTGGAGGCCAACCAGTTCAAGGTCTATATCTTCACCGCCGACGAAGCGGCGTTCCTGCGCCTGCTATCGCAGAAGCTTTACGGTTTGCCGCCGTCACAAGTGCACGGCACATCAGTGCGATTGGAGTACATTGTCGATAAAGGTAAAGCCAATCTCGTGCGGACCTATCAGACCCGCTATTTCGCCAACTGGGCCGGCAAGCCGCGGTTGATCAAGCAAATCGTGGGCAAGAGGCCGATCTTGGCTGCTGGAAACTCAAATGGTGATTTGCACATGCTGCAGTACACGGCACTCGGCGGCGGGTTCTCCTTGTTGCTGCACCACACCGATGGCGAGCGCGAGGACAAATACGACAAGCACACCGACAAGGTCATGCCGCTGGCCAAGAAGGAAGGTTGGACGGTGATTGATATGAAAAACGACTGGAAGATCGTATTCCC
>JBPCWA010000233.1:0-14900 GCA_051009975.1 Hyphomicrobiaceae bacterium | reverse complement strand
CCGCGTAAGCGACAAGTGCAAACCCCTTAACCCCCCAGTCCTCACCCCACGAATTCTGAACGATGAAGCCATGCTCCGTGTATCCAACCACTGCGAACGCATGACCGCCGGTGATTTTACCATCCCTCGAAATGATCGGCAGCTCTAGACCTGCTACATCAATTATGTCGTGCCCGACATCTAGCATCCACCCCTTGTGGACACGCGCCGAACAATAAACTGCACGAACTTCGTGGATGGCGGATTGCATATCGCTGATCGAGCTTGCATTAACTCGGTAGTAAGAACCCAGCGGCCTGAGGGCGGCGTCGGAACGCCATTTGATATCCGGTCGAGGATTTGCCCTTGTCCGTCTCTTCCAATACTTGTCGCGACAGACACCATGCTTGTGCCAGCCTTTCATGGCACCCCGGCAACTGGATCCTGAGTAGTCCTCGCCCTCCCATTCGTCGTACACTCTGGCGTTGTCGTAGAGCATCCACGGACTGACGTGAGGGGGAAGTGGCATTTTCGTATCTGGGTCGGCCAAGCTCTCCCGCATCCAGCGATCCCAAACGATATAGTTGATCACTGCTGCCAATCCGAAGCCGGTACATGCACCTTCGGTCCCCTGATCCAAAATTTTGGAACTGCGGTGATACTTCGGTAGAAAACCAGCAATATCTTCCGAGCGGGGAAATCGAGACGGTAGCGAGATCAGGGGTGGCTGGTAGAGCTTGTCCCTAAAGTCAATTCGATCTGGCCTCGCGTCGAGCAAGCGGCCCTGCATCTTATGACTAGTCATTGTCCAAGTACCTGAGCTCTGTGACTCCGGAACAAAAGCTTATTAAATGGCGAACAAGCATGAAACCCGGATATTAGGACTCTCCAATCAGCAAAGAACAAGCGTCCTAGGACTAGTCACTATAGCCAGTTGGTCAGCATTTCGGTGAGAAATGTCACTATTGTGCGGAACCACTCCAGATTGGACTTGCAGAGACCTTACGCTACCTCCGGCAAATCGATTTTGCCAGGAAGGGGCCAAGAACAAAACATGGCTCGTCGGTCTGTTGTCCACTGTCAACATGTTGGTGTCAGTACCAAACCTCTCCCGCGTCGACAGCCGACAGTTAAAAAAGAGTCATTGCATTCACCGCACTCAGGCCGATGACGTAGATCCCGCTGCTAGTAATTCTCGTTGGGCGCGACCTTTGAGTCGGGCTGGAGCCCGACGCCGCCGGAACTCGCCACAAAGCGTGTGACTTTGAAGGCCTTCTTTGATCCGTCGCGGGAAAGTGATGTCAATCAGGGCTTAGCTAACTGCAATGGCGACATCATCGCGCGCGCACGAGAAGCGATGGTGGTCAATGTCCAAGTAGACAAGCTCCAGATTCTGGACGATGCAGGCTGCCTGCTCCGCGCCGAGGCACACCGCACAAAGAGACTTCTATCCCAGTCAGGTGGAGATCCACATCCTTCTCACGTCGCCCGAGCGACAGGCAATTGTCGCTTTTCTGACAATGCTAGCTGACATCGCCATTATCCAAACGGAAATATATCACTGAATTTACGAAGCAATCCACCCGCAGATTGGTGCGCACAGCTGGTGGCGCTGATATGCAAACACTGCTGCCGCAAAACTGATTGCTGAATTTTTGCACTTCAGAGAAAGGTAGTGTTGCGGCTCTCAAAGCGATCAAAGTGTTCTTCCAAGGCATGGGTGAGGTATGGTGAGTTTCTTCGACCTGTCAGGTAAAATTGCGGTCATCACAGGTGGCACATCGGGCATAGGTCTGGCGTCTGCCAAACGCATGGCGGCGGCGGGAGCCAAAGTCGCCATTGCCGGCCGTCGAGACGCAAGCGAGTTGGCGAGCACTTTCGGGGCAATTTCTGTCGCTTGTGATGTTTCGAAGGAAGATGACATTCAGCGGCTTATGCAGTCTGTCCATGACCGCCTCGGCAAGCTCGATATAGTTGTCAACAACGCCGGCGTGAATGCCGGATATGACCAACTCGCAGACTCTGAAGGTAAGGATTTTGATTTCAACTATTCAATCAACACTATGGGCGTTGCGAACGGAATCAAGCACGCCGTACCATTGATGAACGATGGTGGCTCGATCGTGAATGTCGCGTCAGTTGCCGGCCTACAAGGTGTTGCTTATCTCGCACCCTATGTCGCCTCTAAGTGGGCGGTTATCGGATTGACGAGAACGGCAGCAGTTGAGCTTGGTGCGCGCAAGATACGAGTCAATGCTGTTTGCCCGACCTCAGTCAATACGCCAATGGCCCATGCCGAAGGCGGCGAAGCCCAGTTGAGAATGGAGCAAAAGGCGGTACCGCTGGGGCGGATCGCTGAACCCGAAGAGATCGCCGCCATGATCCATTTCCTCGCTGCGTCAGACTGCAATTTCATAAACGGCCAGGCCTTGGCCGTAGATGGTGGATTCACCGCCGGCCTCAGTATCGACGCCTACAACACGCTCGCGGCTGAATAGCCGATCGAGTCTAGATACAATCAGAGCCTCATTGGAGAGATTCTATGGCTGCCGACGGTAAAACCAAAACGACAAACGCTGATTTTCTGCGGTACTGCCTTAAGCGAGTCTGGATGGCGGAAGGAGCCAGCGAGGAGCACGGCGATGCCGTCGCCAACGCGCTGATGATCGGTATCCGACAGGGTAAGTTGAACCAAGGTTTGGGTGTCTACGAAGCAATCGACTTGACCCGCAGCATCGGGGCGCTTGACATTAAAGCGGAGCCCACGATTAGCAGCGAAGGGCCAACGTGGGCGGTCTACGACGGCAAGCGTTCCTCTGGCTACTTTACGCTGACCCGGATGGCTAACACGGCCATTGCGAAGGCCAAGGAGCAAGGCCTCTCGATCGTGTTCGGTCACAACCACAACGACGCCGGCAGCTTCGGCTCCTATGCATGGTTGGCGCACGAGGCCGACTGCGTCGCACAGACCTCGAACAACTCAGTGCCGATGTGTTCGCCGCTAGGCGGCATGGGCAACACGATCTCTGTACCACCACTCGATGCTATCGGCCCGTCTGGCGAAAAGCCTCCCGTATGGATGAGTACGAAGCTTTGTGAGTGGTATGACGCGGATACCGCACAAGCTGTACTGCAGGGAACCAAACTTAAAGGCGATTATGTCATAGACCCCGAAACAGGCGAACTGAGCAACGACCTAGCCCCCTACGCTAGGCCAGTTGAAGGATACGGCCGCGTCTACGACCAGTCCTGTTATCAGCAACTCGGCAGCCCCCGCGTCTACATGTTGAATTTGTGGAATGAGCTTTTAACCGCAATTATCAATCCGGGTGGCACGATTACCCCGGAGGTGCCGACGTTATCCGATTTTGTCAATGGCACGGCCAAAACGACTTCCGTCGGCGGCAGCTACTATTTGTGCATTGATCCCGCAAAGTTTGGCCCAATAGCCGATGTCAAGGCAAAGTCAGATCGATTCGCTCGGGCCATTGAGGATACGCCGCCTCGACCGGGTCAGCGCAATCCACGCATGCCGGGCGCTGGCGGCCACAACAGCCTGAAGTCGAACGCTGAGGACGTACAAGTACTCGACAGCCACTGGGAGCCCTTCTTCAATACCCAGGCAGGACGCCATGGCTTCACAGAAGCGAGCTTGCGCGCAGAGTGGGAAGCGCAAAAGTGACGTTCTGGCCGTTCCGTTCCAATTGAACGGCCTTTTTGGAGTAGACCTTCCCAGTCTAGGATTGCTCCGTCCCGTCGACTGAACCCTATAGTGTTCCTGACCGTCCGCTTGGATTTGAAATCCATGCCCCGAAACGATCATGCTATCAGATTTGGAGCAAACGAGTGATTGAACTCAAAGGGAAAGTGGCTCTTGTCACGGGTGCCACAAAGATGAAGGGCCTGGGCAAAGCAGTTGCAGATCGGCTCGTTGCTGCCGGCGCCACAGTTGTTGTAACAGGACGAGAAAGATCGATGCCCGGCGCCGAAGAGGTAGTGACCGCACTGAAGGCAGCTGGCGGCGAGGCAATGGCGGTCTCGGTCGACGTCGCCCATGAGGACCAAATCGATGCTGCTGTTGCGAAGATTGCTGATGCGCACGGCGGGATTGATGTGCTGGTCAACAATGCCGGCATTGGCGTCGGTTCGCCGTCATTGGCAGAAAACACCGACCGCGACTGGGATGCCAACTATGCGGTTAACGTGAAAGGCACAATGGCCATGTGCCGGGGCGTCATCCCTTCAATGATTGCCCGCGGTGGCGGTGCCATTGTCAACGTGTCGTCGATGGCGGGTCTCGGTGCCAACCCAGGCATGCCCTATCCCTATGTCGCTACCAAGTTCGCGCTTGTCGGCGTGACCAAGATGCTGGCATTGGAGTTCGCGAGCCAGGGCATCCGTGCCAACGTTGTCGCTCCGGGTGCCATTGCGACGGATATGCTAATGCAGGCCTACGAGGCTATTGCTTCGGCGAACAACATCTCGGTCGGAGAAGCAGCCAGGTTAGAGAACGCCTCCATCCCACTGGGACGCCCGGCAGACCCCGGCGAAATTGCAGATACTGTCGTTTGGTTAGCGAGCCCTGCTGCCGCCTACGTGACCGGTGTCGCATTACCGGTGGCCGGCGGAATGTCACCCGGGATCTAAGGTCGAAGATATGTCTGCGCCAAGCATTGCACTTGCGACGGGCGGAAACCGGGGGCTCGGTATCGAAGCCTGCCGCCAGTTGGCTCACCAGGGTTGCCACGTCTTGTGGGGCGCGCGCGACAACGCAAGGGGCGAGGCGGCTGTGTCAATGCCATGACGGTACTCTTTGCCAAAGAGCTTGAGCCGTCTGGCGTCAAAATCAACTCTGTATGCCCAGACTGAGTCCTGACGGATATGGGCCACGAAGACCTACTCAACTACGGCGACGCCACCCGTCCGGTTACGACTCAAGAAGCTGTTTCGGCCTGTCTTTGGCTCGTGGCTGATGAACCAAATGTCCCCACGGGCGGGTTCTACACCGGTCTTGAACGGGTCGCATGGCAACGTAAGGAATTCCAGAATGAGCCATGAAGCGCCAAGCCTCGATTTTGAGAAACCTATTCACTCCTATGATGAACTCGAAGCGCAGCTCAACGCTTACAATCCCGATCCGGAAAAGTACCCCCATGACCTCCCATCTATCATTTCTATCGCGGAAGGTATCCGGGCGGGTCGTATCGGGAATGTCGCAGTCGGCGGTTGCCTGATGAAGGGCGGCGACGTCATCCATCGCGATATCTCAAAGGCGCTCGCCCCATTCCATCGCACTGACCTACACGTGGAGATGGTTCTACTCAATCAGATCGAGGAGCAGCTTTGTGACGACCCGAAGCCACGCATGCGCGACTACACGTTGTTCACGTCCCAAGAACCGTGCCCGATGTGCTTGGCGCGAATCTGTTTCAACCAGGTCGGCAAGACCTATTACGTCTACCGGGACGGTTTGAGCCCCGAGGCCGGTGCTCAAACCAATTGGGAACGTCTACCGCCAGGATTTCGTGGCCTCGGCAGTCGTCTGATTGTCGAAGAGGCTCAGTGCGCGCCAGAACTCAGAGAGATATCGCGTCAGGTGTGGCTGAACTCCATCGGATCAAGCATTCAGGCCTTTCTCGATCGCTATTGAATTACGACACCCGCAACGCATTGAAGGAGACCCTGATGGGCGACAAAGCGATGAACTATCCGCCTATGCCCGCGGAAAAGTTACAGAAGCTGCGTGACTATTATGAGAATGGTACCAGTGTTGCCGGCATTCCCGACAAAGTCAAAGCGCATCTGGCACGCGTAAAAGAAATGGGAGGCGGCCAGGGCATCGAGTTTCTCTCGAACATCAATAAAGATTACCTGGGTGCGTTCATGGCCCCGTTTTCGCGTGATGTAGAGAACGCAGATATCGTCATCGTTGGTGAACCGCTGGAAAAGTCAGCGCCAATGAATGCCTCGCATAAGTATGGCCCCAAGGTCATCCGAGAAATCTCAAAGAACTTCATGGGAACGACGGAACCATGGCTCGATGGAGATTTCGACGTTCCATTCGACGAGTGTCGCATTATTGACTATGGCAACATCGATACCTACGGCCAGTTCGACTTGTCTGGTGAAGTCGAACATATCATGGAGCACTACGACAAAATCGTGAACGAGGCCGGCTGCGCCGTGCTTAGCCTTGGAGGCGACCACACGGCAAGCTATCCGCCTCTACGCGCTCTAGGCAAACGCCATGGCCCCCTTGGCGTGATCCATATCGATGCCCACTATGACTTGGTGACTTTTGCAGACTTCCCCTACCCTTACCACTCGGGGGCGATGTTTTCGCGAAACTACGCGGACGGGTATGTCGATCCCGAGCGCCATATCCAAATCGGTATTCGTGGTCGCATGACCGGTCTCGTTGGTGGCCACGCGGCAAATTTTGGCACGACCGTTTACTCCGCTGATGAAGCCCGCGCAATGACTGCCAAAGACATGGCGCAAAGGATCATCGAAGTAGTCGGTGATGGTCCAACCTACATTACGGTCGACCTCGACGGCCTCGATGCTGTCTACAATTCCGCTAGCTCAGCTGTTGAACCATTCGGCCTCGAGGCGGGTTGGCTCTGGGACGTATTCCGCGAGGTCCGTGCGTCCGGCAAAGTCAACTTAGTCGGTGCGGACATCATGGAGTACGCGCCGCAAAACGACCCTGTGAGAACGTTTGGCTACTATGCCGCAGCATTCGGCTGGAAGCTTCTGTGCTGGCTCGCGGCCGATGTTGCCAGGCGAAATGGTGAACGGCGAGGAACTGTCTGGCAGCAAGCGTTCGGCAACGTCACGCTATAATACCGTTGCGATTAGACGCTGTTAGCACTTCATCGATCACGGGAATTCTTGGCAATGGCAGGTACGTCGGCTTTCGCAGGCTATCTTGAAAGACTCGGTATCGAGTGGTGGTACGCGGCCCATCTTGCCTACGGCGCGATCCAGCTCGTGTTCATACCTATCCTCATTCCAACATTCGTATTGGAGGTAACCGGCTCCGCAACACTCGCCGGGACGGCAATGGCAGTTATTGGACTAGGTGGCCTGGCAGCACCGGTCATCGGCGGGATGGCAGATAATCTTCGAGCGCATCGCATAGCACAACTTGCTGGCCTTTTGGCCTATGCGTTGGGCGGCCTACTGTTCGCTTTTCTTGGGCAAACGATATTTGGTATCCTCGCCGGCGCCATATGCATGGGGATCGGGTCGGCCACCCTCTTGATGATTAATCCCGCCTTCATTGTCTCGGCAGGTTTTGAGCGCGATGAGGAGGCGACACGACTGACCCGTCTCAATCAGGTCATGATTTTCGGCTCGCTGGTCGCCGGGATCGGTTTGAGTCTGTTAACAAGTGTAGGCTTATCATTCGCAGACCGGTTCCTCGTTCTGTCGGCGATTTGCATGGCGGCATTTTTCTTGACCATGGCGACGAATTCTAAGGCTGCAGCACGAATAAAGGTGGTCGCGACCGACACAGCATCGCGCGAGCCAGGCACCTCTATCTTCGATCTCTTGCGGTCACATTTTGGCATCCTGTTGCTCGCGGTCTTTTTCGTTACTGCTGGACACGGCGTCATTACCGGCCAGTTTCCAAACTATATGGACAAAGTCTTTTCGGTTCCGGCATCGAACTCCGCCTTGGCCCTGTCCGTATCGGCTGTTGTAAGCCTGCTAATATTGGACGCCGTTGGTCGCTGGATGGGAATGGCCGGGCCGGAGCCGATTTGGTTGGCAGCCGTGGCCATGAAGATAGCAATGATGGTCGGATTGGCGTTACTGGCCATGGTAGTTGGCGGCAGTATTTCTATATTGATCCCGCTGGCCATTTACATCGTCTACCTTCAGGGCATCTCATGGGCCGACATGGTCCAACCGGCGCTAGCTGCTCGCGCCTCGAGCGCAGGCGCGGGATTAACACAAGGCCTATTGATGTTCGCGATAGCATCGGCGTACGCTGTTGGGAACTTCGTGGGCGGGGTATCCGCCGATGCCTTTGGCTTCGACAGTTTGACCTGGGTTGTGGCGATAGTCAGTGCCGTCTCTCTGGTTCTGGGATATTTGGCATTCCAGCTCAATTCTCAGAAAAGTTAGCTCCCTTGACTATGAGACAGCACAGCGAACAAAACGACAGCAAAGATGCCTGTCTCACTGTCAGTCTTGTTGCTCCTCGCTGCCGCATCTTTATGGGTCAATGCGAAGCTTTTCCAGATTTCCCCCTCTATCGCGATCAGCGACCACGCGTACTCGGGCTGCGGTGTTTCATAGCTTCAAAAAGTGACGTTGTCGGCGCGCCGGACGCATCGAAGTTGCCGGGATCAAGCCAGCGTTCGATGATTCTCCGAACTTCCGGCCATTCATCATCGAGCATCGAATACCAGGTCGTATCGCGATTCTTCCCCTTGAAGATCAGATGGTTGTAGAAGATGCCTTCAAAACGAAATCCCAAACGCGCAGCCGCATGTCGCGAGCGAGCATTGAGAGAGTTGCAGCGCCACTGCATGCGGCGGTATCCAAGATCATCCATTGCGTGGCACAGCATGAGAAACAGAGCCTCGGTCGAACCGCGAGACCTTTGCAACTCGGGCCCGAACCAGATGTTGCCGACCTCAATTACGCCGTTCTCCGCATTGATATCGAGGTAGCTTGTTTGACCGCAGATCCGATTGCTCCTAAGTGATCGGACGACATAAAAGATTGGATCAAAACTCGCAGTCTGCTGGCGCAGCGCTGCCGTATATGTCGTTTCATCCGGCCATGGTCCGGTTGTGAGATAATCCCAGATACGAAGTCCTTCTTCGCTGCAGTGGCTGGCTTGATATAGTTCTGAGGCGTGCGTGGCTGCATCCATGCCCTCAAGTTGAACCGACGTGCCAGCTAAAGTCGTACGTGCCGGCACAAGAGCAGATGGAAGTTCGGTGACCGGAGCATCCGATAAGGGCCGCTCAAATAACGGCTCCAAGCCATCACTCGTCGACATGACTGAAATCTCCTCGCGCACTTCAGACTTTAAACCAATTCATCAGCAATGACATCAGTATTCCCTTCACTGCCGGTCAATGCCAGCTTCATCCAAGCCAATCCGCGTCGAGGCGGCAGAGCAGTCCGAACTTGCGTTCAGCCTGGCAATGTTACTCCTTAGGCCTAAATATGACCGTTGCATACGTGTGTCTTCGATCTGACCGGGAGGGTTGTGGAATGTATCGCGCTCAATAATTTATGCGAAATATCTTGTGATATGCCTCGACTCCATGGACTATAACCCGAGCCGCTTCAAACATGATGTTGCACTTCCGATCGACCAACTCGATAATTTTGTGTCCGCCGGAAGACCAACTGCTTCAACTGCGTCACGGTCGAAGACGAGGCCGCTCTGCCGAGCGGCCTGGTGACAGGTCTCAGCGCCTAGGCTAGCGCACAGGAACTGGGCCGATCGACCGCGCTCCATTGTTCTCACTGGTATCTGGTGGTCTTTGTCGTGAGTAAATTTTTATCAGCCGTGACTGTCATCGTTCCTGACTACGATGCGGCCATTGCATTCTACGTCGGAGTGCTAGGATTTGAGCTCTGCGAGGACACACACGTATCAGAGAGCAAGCGGTGGATTACTGTTGCTCCGCCCGGCTCCGGATATCAAGGTTGTCGACTTTTACTGGCCCGCGCAGCAAATTGTGAACAAGAGGCTCTTGTTGGTCGGCAAACAGGTGGCCGGGTCTTCTTGTTCCTAAGAACTGACAATTTTGATCGTGATTATGTAACAATGAAGGGCGCTGGAATTCAATTTTGCGAGGAGCCGCGAGACGAATGCTACGGCCGTGTTGCAGTATTCACCGACCCCTTCGGCAATCGGTGGGATCTGATCGAGCCAAACTAAGAGCTTCGATAGATCCAACTGACTTAGCGAGCATGCGAAGCGGACGCCAATGTCGTTGCGAATGACATTTTGCAAGCCCAGATCTTAAAGTCTCTTTGAGCGCAGACCTCGTTTATCAAGTGGAACCCGCTGCAAGCGATGAGGTCGCAACTGGAGTAGTCGGTAATTTTGAGCGGATAACAGTAGCGCTCGGTCATCTTCTCACCTCAAGTTAACGCTAGCTGCGGTAGGCAAAATGCGGCGAACAGTCGCCAAACTCCGTCAACACAGCGCACACCGCCTGCAAATCTTGAGGCACCTCGGCACGATCTGGTCGCGATCCAGTCTCAACCAACGCCGCGCGGACCGTTTCCTCCCCGGCGCAGCAGTTTATGCATCGCTTGAGACAGAGAAGATGGCTGCCTAAGCCCAAGCCCAGTGAAGATGCGGCGCGGAGAACCAAAACATGCGAAAGAGCGTCGGACGTCTACTCTGCCTTGGACTTGGCGTCTTCTACATGGCGGGTTTGGTACCGCTTTTCGGTTTCGGCCAGTTCGGCGAACAGCTTTGGACAGCGTTTCGGGGACAGGTCGATAGTCTCGCTCAGATGACTGGCATATCGTCCTGGATAATCATAGTGGCCATCTCTCCGATTCTCGTCGGCGGTCCACTAGCACTCGTATGGCGCCTCGCTGGCAGTGGCATCAATCGCTTTTTGTGGCTCCTGCTTGGCATCACGCTCTACTGGTCCTTGTGGATCTTCGCCGAATGAACCCGAAAAATTGGCCGCGCAGCGGAAGCAGGTGATCACAATGGCTGGAAGTGGAAGCATGACCCACCGGACGAGACGGAACATCGAGTCGATCGAAGGCTAGGACGTTGCAAGCACAATCGATCCGCTCGGGGATTGAGTTTCTGTCCGTCTAGCAAACACTTCACTCGACGCAAACATCTCCCGCCTTTGTCCCAAGACTATTCAGCAAATAAATTCGCCTAGTTCGATTTTCAAGTAACAACCCGAAGGAGCTGCAAGAGGAAACCGATGCTCTCCACTTGCAGCAGAATAGGGCATTCTAAGCACTTCGATAGAGTTTCGTCATCGAGAACTCTTGGTGACCCAAGGCCTCGGCGGCTGTTGCTCGGCCATTTGCAGTGCGAATGATCATGTCAATCAACGCATCGCCTGCCTGGTCGATGGTCTGCTCGCGAGTCAGGATACCTGTTACGTCAACGTCAATATGCTCACTCATTGTACGCAATGTGCGTGGATTGCCACTGATCTTGATGACCGGAACAATTGGATTGCCTACGACGTTGCCCTGTCCAGTCGGAAACGTATGGATCACATATCCTGCAGCCGCCATCAATGTCACACATTCGGCGGCGGCAGACGAGGTATCCATAAAGTAGAGTCCAGGCCCCATCTCCGGAGCCTCAGCGGGGCCCATCGCATCGATATACGCCGATGTCCGTCCAATTTTTTCAAGGTTGCCGAGCGCCTTCTCTTCGATCGTTGTCAACCCCCCCAAGATGTTGCCCTTGGTCGGCTGACTGTCTGACAGATCATCCGTCTTATGAGCGAAAATGACATCGTCGTTGTAGGCTTGCCAAATCTGCTTGAACTTGGCCGCTGCTGCAGGGGTCGCCGCGCGGCGCTCGCAGATATGTTCCGCTCCCGTGATTTCGGAGGTTTCTCCAAAGCAACCGTAAATTCCATGCGGCAAGAGCTTGTCGTACATGTTGCCAACGGTAGGACAGGACGAAAGCCCGGTGGTGGTGTCGCTCTCGCCACACTTCGTGGAAACCCAAAGTTCCGAGAGATCGCAGGTTTCTTTCTGCAATTCTGTCGCCCAATGAACGAACTCTTTGGCCTTCCAGCCCGCAGCCCGAACGGTCTCGAAGTCGCCATTCTGCTCTATCGAAAATCCGGCAACAGGTTTGCCGGTCTCAGAAATGCCATCGGTAATCACCTTTGTCCACTCGGGCTCAATCCCGATGACGACGACAGCCGCCACATTGGGGTTAGCGCCTGTACCAATGATCGTTCGAAAGTGCAGATCAAGATCCTCGCCGAATTGCAGACGGCCGTAGGCATGTGGAATGACCATCGTGCCCTTCACGTTATTCGATACCGCTTCACAGGCCGCGTTTGAAATGTCATCAACGGGCAGGATCAAGACATGATTGCGAACACCGACTCGGCCATTTTCTCGGCGCCAGGCATTTACAGTTTGGTTTGAAAAATCGCGCGGCATCGTTACCACCTCTTCGTCTTGCAGTTGTGGGTGTGGACATGCTCGCCTTGCTTAGCTTGGCTGACCATCCTGCCCATATCCTCGCCGTATTTTACGACGGTATCACCTTCCACAAGATCTTTGACCGCAACCTTGTGACCGATCGGAATATCGGCCTTGGCCGTGAGACTGAAATCGGTGTTGTCGTGTGTGACAACGCAAAGCATTTCTGTTCCCGCCGTCAAACCTTCAACGACGACAACGCCAACATTGTCTTCGTGGTCGTGCACCAGCAAATGGGGCTTACTCACAGTCTACTCTCCATTCTTGAATTGTTACCGCACATTCCTCTCAGCTCATGGCCTCAAGATTATTTTCGGGGCGGCCACTCGGCCTGCATCGATATCGGCAAACGCTTGCGCACCATCTTCAAGCGGGCGGACCTCTGGCCAGTCGAGCGGACCAAGGCACCCATCAAAAACCGCTGTTGCCGTATCGCAAAAGTCCTGCGCCGTATAGGTATATGTTCCAAGAAACGTGATCTCCTGCAACGTCATACGCCGGACATCGAGGCCTCCATTGCCTGCGCCGAGACCAATATGCGCAATGGCCCCTCCAGGTCTGGCATATACGCAAGCCCGCGCGCGGGTCGAATCAAGACCGACGGCGTCGACTACTATATCAGCCGCGGCGTTTTCGGGCCCGCGACCACCGAGCGGATCGAACACACGAAAATTCCCATTTCGCTTAAGCAGCGCACGACGCTCGGGATTAGTCTCACCAAGCCAGATTTCATTCACTTCGTTGGCGGCCAAAGCCAAGCTGGCTCCTAGTCCAATCGCTCCCCCACCAAGCACTACACTGCGGGCCTCATCCAACGGCTTTATCAACGCCTGACCTAACAATCGCACGGCATGCCAGCCGCAAGCAAGCGGCTCAGTCAATGCGGCGACAGTGGGGGCAACGTGGTCCGGCACCGGCATAAGATTCCGCTCAGGCATGACGAGGTACTGTGCAAAGGCCCCGTTTCGCGGCGGCATCGAGATAATCTGACGGTAAAGACAAAGGTTCTCGCGCCCTGACTGGCAATTCTCACACGTTTGGCACGTCACAAGTGGATTGACAACGACCCGGGTCCCAGCATTCGGACCCTCGACGACCACTCCGACCGCTTCATGTCCTAAGATCAGCGGCGCAGGCCGCCTTTCGTCATGTCCATGCCAAGCATGCATGTCCGAGCCGCAGATGCCGCATGCCTCCACCTGAATCAGGACATTGTCGTTGACCGTAAGCCGCGGTCTTGTTGCAACCTGAAGCTCAACCGAGTGCGGCGCGGTGTATACAAGAGCTTTCATTTCGCCGTGAACCCTCCATCGACAAACAAGACTTGTCCTGTGACATAGCTTGAAGCTGCTGAGCATAAGAACAGAAGCGGGCCTGCCATGTCGTTGAGTTCGCCATTTCGCCCGATGCATGTCTGGCATGCGTTGCGTTCGGACAGGTCCGAGTCAGCAAAGACTGGGGCCGTAAGTTCCGTCGGGAAAAAACCAGGCGCAAGAGCGTTCGCCATGATACCATGGCTAGACCACGCCTCCGCCATCGCCCTCGTCAACTGCTCGACCCCCCCCTTAGAAGCACCATAGGCAATGCCTCCAGGAAAGGCCCGCCGCGACTGCAGGGACGCAAAGTTGACAATGCGGCCCCATTGCCGCTGCTTCATAGCTGGCACTAAAGCCTGCGCAATGAAAAAGGGTGCAGTAAGATTGAGACTGATTGTGCGGTCCCACCCTTCCCCGGTTACGTCGTCTGCAAATTGTCGCGTATTCACGCCTGCCGCATTGATCAGTATATCGGGCGGACCGAACGGTCGAGACACCTTTGCCGCTAACAGCGCTATTGTATCACGCTGGCTCAAGTCAGCGGCAATAGTGGCAGTCTCGCCGTCGCACTCAGCACTCCATTCCTTAAGTTGGTCGCTGCGGCGCGCTACACCTACAACACGGGCGCCATATTGTGCCAAGCATGTGGCCGCGGCCCTCCCGAGCCCACTGCTTGCACCCGTAACGCACGCAACGCGTCCGGTGACCTCAAACATCAAGATTGCCTCACCCTTATCCGTCGTCAGACGCTGATAGATCGAAGTTTTCACCTGGAAAGTATTTCGCAAGACGTACATCTGCAGTGCGGGCATGGCCTTCCATGCCCTCAAGACGGGAAATTCGCGCGGTGGCTTCTGCGATCGGCCGCGCAGCGTCTTGCGTGGCTCGTTGCCAAGTAACGATTTTCAAGTATTTGTGGACTGAAAGGCCTCCAGTATAGCGGGCCGCCCCGGAAGTCGGGAGAACATGGTTGGTGCCGGAGGCTTTGTCGCCGAAGGCCACGGTCGTCTCCTCTCCTAGGAAAAGCGAGCCGTAGCAGCTCAGCGTACTCAACCACCAGTCGAGATCAGCCGCCTGCACTGTGAGATGCTCTGGTGCATACCGATCTGCAATTGCAGCGGCTTCTTCACGAGTCTCACAGACGATGACCTCAGCGTAGTCGCGCCACGCGGCCAGAGCATTCTCTCTGTTGAGTTCCGGCAGACTATCGATGTGGCGCGGTACCAACTCCAATACGCCTTCCGCGATCAATCGGTCTGTCGTGACCAACCAAACCGGTGAATTATATCCATGCTCCGCCTGCCCGACCAGATCTGCCGCCACAATTGCCGGGTCAGCCGTCTGATCGGCAATGATGAGGCTATCGGTTGGCCCAGCGAACATGTCTATGCCGACACGGCCAAACAAAATCCG
>JBPCWA010000232.1:0-15242 GCA_051009975.1 Hyphomicrobiaceae bacterium | reverse complement strand
TCCATTTGCTGCAAATCTGCCGCGCAAGTGGCTCGTGCTTCGGCTTCAATGTTGCGGTACAACGCCAGAACCCGCATGCCCGTTTTCGTCAAATTCGCACCGCCATGGCTGGCGCCTCCGCGCGATCGTGCAACCAATGGTTCGGCGAATGTGGTATTCATCGTATCTACCAAAACCCACGCGCGCTTGTAGCTCATACCAAGTCTGCGGCCGGCAGCTGCGATTGAACCTGTCTCTGCGATGAGAGACAGCAACTCGGCCTTTCCCGGACCGAACATGCTTCCTCCTTCAAAGTGCAGTCGGATGCTCAAACGTGAGGTATGGTGTTTCGACGGCATTTCGACAGTTTGACCGGATGGCGCACGTTGAACAAGCTCGATCAGGACACCAATCTTTGTTCAGCTGGGAGAGCAACGTTTATCTTCCCTATGCCGGATTGCCAAAATGTCGCACATGGGCTGAGTTTAAGACGTCAAACAGGGCACGAGCATTCTCCCTTTCGACCGCCATATTAGTCGGTGTAGCATCGTATCTACGGGCGTTAGTCGGTGTAGCATCGTATCTACGCGCGCCGTCGGCTTGTATGCCAGGCTCGAGGTGCCTGCTGGCCGTGCAATCGTGCACAGCAGCGACGTTCGGTGTGACGACCGTTCAGGCAAGTTCACCGCTTATGCAACTGCCACGGAATGGATGTGCTCAGTCCCCGTCAGTTGAAACAGCAGCGGCAATGTAATTTGGAGGAGAGTCGATGTCCGCCGTCTTCGATACCCCCGCCTTCGACAACCATGAGCAAGTTATTTTTTGCAGCGATGCAAGCACTGGACTTCAAGCGATCATCGCTATTCACGCGACGAGCCTTGGTCCTGCGGCAGGTGGATGTCGCATGTATCCATACGAGACGCCGCAAATGGCGCTCAATGATGCGCTTCGACTTTCCCGAGGTATGAGTTACAAGAACGCACTTGCTGGCTTAAAACTGGGTGGCGGTAAGGCGGTCATTATAGCCGACCCCAATGCTCCGGATAAGTCGCAACTCTTGACCGCGTTTGCGAGGCATGTTCAGACACTCGGCGGCCGCTATTGGACTGCCATTGACGTCGGTGTTGGCGTTGATGACGTCGCGCTCATTGCACGAGAGACGAACTACGTCTTCTGTCGCGTTGATGAGCGTTCAGGACGCCTTAATCCCGCAACTTACACGGCTCTTGGCGGTTTTGTCGGTCTCAAAACGTCGGTTCGCCACGCCCTCGGTCGAGATGACCTAGTCGGTGTTCGTTTTGCATTGCAGGGTTTGGGGCAGACAGGTTTCGACCTGTGTCAACGTCTGATCGAGGCGGGTGGTTCAGTGGTCGCGTCAGACGTTGACCAATCCACAACTGAGAGAGCGCATAGGAGCCTTGGCGTCGCTATTGTTGATCCGCAGGAGATTTACGATCAAGCCGCGGACGTATTCGTGCCTTGCGCGCTGGGTGCAATACTCAATGATTCTACAATTCCGCGGCTCAAGGTACGTGTTGTCTGTGGGCTTGCAAACAACCAGCTCGCTGAACCCAGGCACGGTCAACTCATGTTGGACAGAGGCATTGTCTATGCGCCTGACTATGTGGTCAACGCAGGGGGGGTGATCTACGGATCTGACGACATCTTTAAGACACATGATACGAGCCAGGCAGAAACCCTGATCGCTGGAATTGACGGTGTGCTCAGCGACATTTTTTGTACATCCGACAGGACGAGACGGCCGACGTCGGAGATTGCCGATGAATTGGCGCGGAGCCGCATGGTCTCGTAGGTGCTCATCACCCCTTCTGTGGTGATGTATTCGCAAGCGCGCCTTCTAAGCGCTCATTCCGCGGACAGGATGGTCAATTTCTGTTCAATTTGGAATTTGATGCCTTGCGCTCAAAATAGTCATTTGTCGTTAGCTATGTCAGATGGTTAGATAGGATCCTGGCTCAGTTTGACTACGGAGATTTGCATGTCGCGCGTCGCACGTTCCGTCAGCCGCAGCTCGACAGCGCAGTTGGTGATCGCAGGGATTGCTGCTGTCGCTCTCTTAATTTCTTTCCGCGCGGCTAGCGCGCAAGAGGCAGCAGCGGACCAATGCTTAGCGTTTGCCCAGGTGCCAACGATGCCTCTTTTTTGGCGGGCAAGCGCCCAGCGAGCCAATCTGCGTGCCTATGAGGTTAGCCTCAAGTATCGAGGCCATTCAACATTCATCCTAGAAAGTCCTCAAGGTGTGACTGTTGCAACCGACTACAATGACTATATTTCAATCATTCCGGCGCCGATTATTGCGACAATGAATCTTGCGCACGACACCCATCACAGCATGAATCCAGATCCGGAGATCAAACATCTCCTGAAGGGCTGGAACCCCACTCCTGGCCAAGCCCAAATCCACGATCTCAGCGAAAAAGACGTAAGGGTGCGCAACATTCCAACGAATATTCGAACATTTGGCGATGAGAGCGCGTTTGTGGAATACGGAAACTCAATATTTGTATTTGAAGTAAGCGGGCTCTGCATCGCGCACTTGGGGCATCTGCATCACACCCTGACTGTGCAGCAACTCGCGCAGGTCGGCCAGATGGATGTTGTCCTGGTTCCCATTGACGGCAGCTTCACGCTTGATATCCCGGGAATGTTGGATGTCTTAGAAGCCCTCAAAGCTCCCGTTATTGTGCCTATGCACTACTTTTCAGAGTTTACCTTGGCAAGATTCATTGAGGCGGCTCAGAAGATTTTTGCGGTAAAGCGGATGACGACGTCCGACATCGTTCTTGCACGTGACCGTATGCCAGCTCAGTCCGAAGTCTGGGTTCTTCCACCTGGGTAGTCGCCTAAACATCAAACCGCTTAACGCCCTTTGAATTCTGGTTTGCGCTTGGCGTGGAAAGCCTCCACGCCCTCGCGGAAGTCATCAGATGAACGCAGGCGACTGTAGGCATGACCTTCAAGTTCAATTGCGGTCGTCAGTAATGCATCCTCGGTATCATTCAGTAATTTTTTCGCCGTACGCTGCGCCAGTGGCGGGAAAGAGACTAACTCGGCGACGAGTGTGTCAGTGGCAGACTGCAGCTCGTCATCTGCCACGCAAGATGTTGCAATTCCCCACTCATGGGCCTGTGGTCCACTAATGCGTCGCGAGCGCATCACAACGTCTTTTGTGCGTGCGATTCCAATCATCTTTTGCAATCGAGCGGAGCCGCCGGAACCAGGGATTTGACCCAGGCGCTGCTCCGGAAGAGCATACTCTGTTGTATCGGATGCAAGTCGAAAGTCGCATGCTAGTGAAATTTCAAAGCCCACACCAAACGTGTAGCCTCGGTTTGCGGCGATGACGGGTTTCGAGCACCGTGCCGGTGCCGCAACGTTCCAGGCGAGTTTAGAAACGGTTTCGGGGGAAGCCTCCAAAAAACCCTTGATGTTCCCTCCAGATGAAAAATGTTGTCCTTCGGCACGAAGCACAACGACCCTCACGTCATCATCTTGATCGAGTGTTTCGAACACGAGGCGGAGTTGATCTCTTTGTGCCATCGAAATGACATTGAGTGGCGGGCGATCGAGAACAATGTCGGCGCGCTTTCGTCCGGAATCTAACTCAACACGAAAACCGTCGAGGCTGTCCAGCGGATCGAGAAGTCGTGAAAGGAATGCCGTCATTGGTGTCTCCAACTCATGGTGAGGAGCGGTGGGCCCCGTAAAATACTAAGATGAATCATGCATCACGTATGCCGGTACGCGAATGTTTGCCCTCTTAAGATTCCGTCTGGGTTTCAGGTCCCGTGTTAGTATCAGATCCCGGGTCAGTCTCAGTAACATAATCGCCGGCGACGAGTTTTCGGCGGAGTACTTTGCCGACCGGTGATTTCGGGATCTCCTTCACAAAGATATACGTCCGAGGCCGCTTGAAGTTGGCCAGTTGAGACTGCTTGCACCAGGCATCAAGTTCGTCTTTCGCGACTCGCCGTGAACACTTTATGTAGGCTGTCACCAGGTGTCCCAAACGCTCATCCGAAATTCCTGCTACAGCGACTTCGTCCACGGCCGGGTGGAGCGACAATACTGATTCTATCTCAGCGGGTAGGACATTTTCACCGCCGGTAATGATCATGTCATCCACCCGGCCGGTCACAAATAGATCACCATCATTATCGTAGTATCCTATGTCTCCAGTGAAATACCAACCGTTACAAATCGCGATCGCGTCAGCGTCGGGTCGTTGCCAGTAGCCTTCGAAGGCCTCATCGCCTGCCAGCGTTGCTATAATTTGTCCCTCTTCGCCGGTGGCGGCGCGATCGGTAGAATCAGTCGAGCCAATACGTATGACTCGGACTTCTGTATTGATGCCGGCCTTGCCAGCACTCGAGGGTTTGGCAGCGGCGGACTGCTCTATCGTAAATGTATAGATTTCGGATGACCCGTAGTGATTCACGAAAAGCTCTGGAGCGAAAGCTCGATCAAGGCGTTGTAGGAGGCCTTCAGTCATTGCGGCTCCGGCGAAGCCCAATTTTTTAACTGACGTAGTGTCGGTCGAGGCGAAATCCTTGTGGGCTAGTAGGTCATGGAAAAGGGTTGGCACCAAGTAGAGGTTAGAAATGCGCTCAGAAGCAATTAGAGCCAAAGCCTTCGCCGCGTCAAAGCGAGGGAGACAGACAAACGTGCCGTTGATAAGTGACATGGAAAGAAGGGATCGCACGCCCATCGTATGATAGAGGGGCATGACTCCCAGAGTAATCTCGCCAAAAGTGTAGCCGTTCTGAGCGACATGAGCGACTGCAGCCGCGCGTTCCGCGCGGTGGCGACGTGGAACACCTTTGCCCCGGCCTGTGGTGCCTGAAGTGTAAAGCATGAGTGAGATGTCGTCAGCCGATGCCCGAGGCAGGTCGCTCGGTGCCAGTCTATGCATCAGGTCCTCAAAAATAATCGAGCTGCCACTTACCCCACCTACCGCTATCCTCGGAATAGTCTCTGGAATCTGGCTCATTGCGACGGCGGGGGCAGACACAGATTCATAAAAGATTGCCTTTGCTCGCGCGTTCCCGAAGAAAAAGCTCACTTCGTCCGCATTGGCACGCCAGTTGATCGGTACGGCGATCACGCCCGCAAGTTGGGTCGCCCAATGCAGAAGTGCAAATTCAGCCCGGTTCTGGAGAATAATGAGAATACGATCCCCATGAGCCAAACCTAGTCTGTCCAATCCACCGACGAGGCTGCGTGCACGATCGTGAAGATCGGCATAGGACCATCGAACCGCGGTGTCGACGATGGCAGTCGCTCTTGGGGCCCGCGCTGCCGCAGCTTCAAGGGTTCGACCAAGATCAAACATCGAACTCAGTCCTCTGCTTGTTGTTCCGGCCTTTCGCGTTCAAGACCAGCAACCTCAAGGGCGGCGGAGACGATCGGCGTGTAACCTGTACAACGGCAAATGTGCCCGGAAAGTACTTCCCGGATCGAGGTCTCGCCGGGACTGACGTTTTCTCGAAAAAAGGCGTCCAGTGACATCAATATTCCAGACGTGCAATACCCGCATTGAAGCGCATGATGCTTACGGAACGCCAGCTGTAGCAAACCGAGCTTACCGTCTTCGGCGCTCAATCCCTCAACAGTGCTGATGTGACGGTCCCGCACCTGGATCGCAAGTACAAGGCAGGATCTTACGGGCTCGCCATCGAGTTGGACAGTGCATGCACCGCATACGCCGTGTTCGCATCCTACATGGGTGCCTGTGGCGCCCAGTTCGTGGCGTAGGAAGTCACTCAATAGCATACGCGGTTCAGCGTAGCCGCTCCGCGAGACCCCGTTCAACGTGAGATTGATTGGGTGTTTGGCCTTGCTGCTTAGGAGCGACATGCCAGGGCCTCCTCGATCGTCTTTCGACCAAGCGCTCTTATAAGTTGGCGTCGGTATCTTGCCGTCGCATGCAGGTCATCCTGGCAATTGAGCGACCAAGCAAAAGCATTCAGTGAGTCGTCGAGATCTTTGCCAGACATTACGCCCAGTTCGCAGGTTTCAGGACGGTCACTGGCTCCCGCGACCGCAAGACGAATGGTGTCCGAAGTGGCTATGGCTGCTACGGCAACGATAGCAAAATCACCGCGACGTTGTCCCAACTCGTTGAAAGCGACGCCGTAGCTAGGTGGCAGAAGCGGAAAACGCACTTGAGAGATAACCTCGCCGCTGCGCCGTGCTGTTTGCAGCACACCGTCGTAGAACGCAGCCCCATCAATTGTGCGCGTCCTTTCTGCAGAAACCAAATCTACCTGGCCGTTTAGAAGCACAAGACAGAGGGGCAATTCGCTAGAAGGGTCTGCGTGGGCTATCGAACCGCAAATGGTTCCGCGAGAGCGGGTCTGTATATGACCAATCCACGGCAGTACTAGAAGAAGCAAGGGGGCGTACCTTTTGAGTTCGGGCCAGCGCTCCACCTCGCTTTGGCGAGTCGCGCAACCGATCGTGATATGGTCATCACTTGTACGAATATAGGCCGATGCTGACATTTCGCTTATATCAATTAGGATGCGAGGGGTGACAAGGCGCATATTTAGCATTGCAATAAGCGACTGGCCGCCAGCGAGTAATCGGGCATCGGGGCCGTACTGCGCCACGAGATCCACGGCTTCTCGCAGTGATCGGGCCTGGACATAGTCGAAAGGCGCTGGCTTCACTTGTTCCCTCCGCTGAAAAATTCCCTGATGCGAGTGCGCAGCAACAAGAGAAGAGATTGCCACCGGGATTTCGGCGTGCCTCTTGAGGCAGCGCTAGGTCCCTCATGGCTTGCCAATCTGTTGAAAAACTCAGCGATGAGAAGACAGGCAGCACCTTTGATCATGCGCCCACCAATTGACGCTACTTTGCCCGATAGATCGAAACCGTAGTGGTAGTCAACACGCGCTCCGTTTGTGTCCGCGGCAAGCCGTACTATGGCTTCTCCCTTACTCACACCCAGCGGGCCTGCAGCTTCGCCCAGCAAGGTCAGCGAACTTTTAGGATTCAGGTTCTTCAGCCTGACAGACACGTCGAAGGCACCCTTTACAATACCAACGCCCAGCGCCATTCGCCCTCGATACTCGTGATTTCCAAAGTTTTCTAGCGATTGGCACCCTGGCACGATTGAGCGGAGTGACTCCACATCGAGAAGATGGGACCAAACGCGATGAGGGGGCATAGGGACTATTGTCGTACCGTTGCCAACTACCGTGTATTTCTGCAGCTCTGGAGGAAGATCGTCGTTTGCCATAGGATGGGAAGGCGGCGGCGGTGGCTCTTTGTCGGCCAGCATCGATTGAAGACGCGATGGTGTTAATGGCAACTCGATACTTTCGATGCCGAGGGCATCAGCCACAGCGTTTGCAATACAGACAGGGGTTGACATGCAATTGCCTTCCCCGATTCCCTTTGCTCCGAGCGGCGTGACGGGAGATGCCGTCTCGAAGTGGACAATCTCGATGTCTGGAATTTCTGCTGCTGTGGGCACGGTGTAGTCCGCGAATGTACCTGATAAAAAGCTACCATCAGGACCGTACTTAAAGTGTTCGAAAAGTGCGGCTCCCATTGCGTTGGAAAAACCGCCTCTGATCTGTCCGTTGGCCAATGCAGGGTTCAATAAGAGGCCGGCATCATGCACTGTTAGATATTTTTTAACTGTGACACGACCTGTCTCACGATCCACTTCGACACCACATATATCGAAGACGAAACCATGGGCGGCGCTTGAGTTAATCTCATCATCTGAATTGGGTGGTGCCAGCACGTCTGGTGACCAAAACACGGTCTCTCGGATTACCGGATGCATGCCCTGCGGCAGTGTCGCTTGGGCCCAGTGAGACGTTGCTGCCAGACGTCGAAACGGGATTGAAGTATTGCCTGTGCGGCTCCCGATACGCCCGTTTGCGAATATGATGTCATCCGCTTCGCAACCAAAATGAGCGGCTGCGATCTCCGAAATTCGGCGGCGCAACCTCTGTGCAGCCATATGGGCAGCACCTGCAACCGCTCCCGAGAATCGGCTCGAGTAGTTGCCGCTTGCGACCGACCAAGCGTCTCGTCCCGTATCTAGCTCGGTATTCACCAGAACCTCGTCTGGTGAAATTGCAAAGCTGTCAGCAATCACCTGTGCGATGACGGTTACGTGTCCTTGACCTTGCGGCACGGATGCAATGTGCGCAGATACCCCGCCCAGCGCATCCACTGACACTGTCGCCGTCGCAACCGCTCCACCTTTCGGTCCTGCCCGCTCCCGTTCATCAGCGCTAAGTACTGTCGTAATGTAACCCATATTCGAAATCGACGGTTCAACGATGGCGGCAAGACCTATGCCATAGCATCGGCCTGCTGCTCGTGCGACGCTACGATGTTCCTCGAGACAGGCCAAAAAACCCGAGTCCAGTGCCTTTTGGACGACGCCGGTATAGTCGCCACTGTCGTAGGATCCACCGGAGGCCGTGCGGTAAGGAAAGTCTTGGGACGAAATCAGATTGGTTTTGATGACCTCTATTGGATCGATGTGCAATGCTAACGCGATGCGGTGCATGAGCCGCTCCAGAGCAAAGTAGACTTGTGGACCACCAAATCCACGGACTAAGCCGCTGGGAGTTTTGTTAGTGAGCACGTTGCGATTGCGAACTGCCAGATGTCGAATATTGTAAGCGCCGGTCATATTGCCGTGCATGCGATAGATTGTGGCCGGCTCGGGCGCACGCAAATAGGCACCGCAATCGTCAATTTGATCCCAGTCCAGGGCGGCTATTCGGCCGTTGATATCAACCGCGGCCTTTAGCGTTGTCATACGGCTCGTCGCGGAAGTGGCTGCCATCAAATGCTCCAGGCGATCCTCGATCCATTTGACGGGACGTTGGGAGAGGCGTGCGGCGACGCAAAGCGCGACTATGTACGTGAAGACTGAGTGCTTTGTGCCAAAACTTCCACCGGACGCAGGGGGCGATATTAATCGGAGCCGATTTCCAGGCACTTGAAGCGCCATCGCCATAACAGGGTGTAGAGCAAATGGCCCCTGAAAATTAGATGTCACTTCGTAGGATGAGTCTCCTGCATGGTATGAAGCAATCACGCCATTGCATTCAATTGGCGTAACGGAGTTTCGAGGATAACACACGTCAACTTGAATGGTGTGTGGTGCGGTGTCGAATGCGGCCGTGGGATCTCCGTAAACGAACTGACGATCGGCTATGACATTAGATTCTAGCGCGTCGTGCAACAGGATGGTGTCCGGGTTCATCGCTTCTAGCGTATCGACGACGGCCGGCAACGGCACGTAACTTGTCGTGACCAACGCGGCACCATCTTCGGCGATGTAGGGTGTTTCACCGAGAACAATAGCTACCGGCTCGCCCTGATAGCGCACTCGATCGATCGCAAGAGACCAATGTTCCATCGGCGCCTTCACGCCGACTGTGAACGGTCGCGTGTACCGTTTGATATCTCGCCCTGTGATAACTGCGTGGATTCCAGGCGACGCCAGGGCTGCTCTGACATCAAGGTATTCGATATTTGCGTGTGCATGTGGTGATCGCACAAAGGCCGCATGTAGCGTTCCAGGTGGCACACCAATATCGTCAATATATCTCTGCTGGCCTGTGAGAAGGCTGGCGTCCTCAAAACGTTCTATCGGACGTCCCGTCCACCGGTCCGATGCCGCCGGTACTTCTGCGCCGCTCGCTGTTTTACGGTCTTGCAAAGGTCGCCTGTTCCAAGTTGTGCCGCGGTATCGTGCGGCTATCGACAGCAATTGTTGGACAGCCTTTATAGATTGACGCGACCTAGGAGACTTCACCATGAGTCTCAAAAAGTGGCACGGGCAGTCTACGGAGACCACGAGAAGCGGCGTCCGTCAGCGCGTACGTGCTGGGGCTGTGGCCACAATTTTTCGTGTCATCGGTCTCTGTGCGCAGATAGAAAGGCGCAATTGGCCCGCTGCACCAGTCAATGTTCTGGACAACGTCCCGGCCGATCACTCCCCCATCTTGAGCGCGGCGATGAAAGCCTCCTGGGGAATTTCCACCTTGCCGAACTGGCGCATTTTCTTTTTGCCCGCTTTCTGTTTGTCGAGCAGCTTTCGCTTTCGGGAAACATCACCACCGTAGCACTTTGCAAGTACATCTTTTCGCAGTGCGGAGATCGTTTCTCGCGCGATGATGCGACCGCCAATCGCAGCTTGCACCGGTATTTTGAAAAGGTGTTGAGGGATCAGTTCTTTGAGTTTCTCGCACATGACCCGGCCGCGCGCCTCGGCCCGAGAGCGATGGACGATCATCGATAGGGCGTCAACCGGTTCGGCGTTGACCAAGACGGACATTTTTACCAAATCTTCCGGCTCGTAACCGATCATTTGATAGTCAAACGAAGCGTATCCGCGAGATATGGACTTGAGGCGGTCATAGAAGTCAAAAACCACCTCGTTGAGAGGGAGCTCATAGACCAACATGGCGCGACTTCCGGCATAGGTCAGCGTCTGCTGTCGACCGCGGCGGTCCTGGCAGAGTTTTAATACGCCGCCGAGATGATCGTCAGGCACCAAGATGGTGGCCTCTATCCATGGCTCTTCAATTCTATCTATGAGAGTCGGATCGGGCATGTCGGCAGGATTATGCATTTCGACCATTTCACCATCATTCTTATAGAGATGGTAAACAACGCTAGGTGCGGTTGTGATCAGGTCCAGATTGAACTCTCGGTCGAGGCGCTCGGTGATAATCTCCAAGTGTAAAAGGCCAAGAAAACCACAGCGAAAACCAAATCCCAGCGCTGCTGATGTTTCCATCTCAAATGAGAAGCTGGCGTCATTGAGGCGTAGCTTCGCCATTGCCGACCGGAGATCTTCGAAATCCGCTGCGTCGACAGGGAACAGCCCGCAGAACACAACCGGTTGTGCAGGCTTGAAACCCTCAAGCGGGTCTCCGGTTGGATTCTTTTCATCTGTGATCGTGTCACCGACGCGGGTGTCCGCGACTTGTTTGATCGCAGCAGTAAAGAACCCTACTTCGCCTGGTCCGAGTTCGCCAAGCATCTCTTCTCTGGGCCGGAAAATGCCGACACGCTCGACTTGGTGAACTGTCCCGGCTTGCATCAGTTTGACTCTCTGACCCTTCTTCAGAACCCCATCCATCAAACGGACAAGCACAATCACGCCGAGGTAGGCGTCGTACCAACTGTCGACAAGCATGGCCTTCAGAGGTTTGCTGCGATCGCCGGTAGGACAGGGAAGGCGTTCGACTATGGCCTCTAGCACTGCTTTAATGTTGAGACCCGTTTTCGCGGATATTGGTATTGCGTCAGACGCATCAAGCCCAATGACATCCTCTATTTGCCGTTTTACCCGATCTTCGTCTGATGCGGGCAGATCGACTTTGTTCAAGACTGGGATGATCTCATGGTCTTGCTCGAGCGCCTGATAGACGTTGGCGAGAGTTTGGGCTTCTACACCCTGGCTGGCATCGACAACCAAAAGAGAGCCTTCGCAGGCGGTCAATGATCGCGATACCTCGTAGGCAAAGTCGACGTGACCAGGGGTATCCATCAAATTCAGTTGGTACGTCTTTCCGTCAGTGTGCTTGTAGTCTAGGCGGACTGTCTGCGCCTTTATCGTAATGCCACGCTCGCGCTCGATATCCATGCTATCGAGCAGTTGCTCTTTCATATCGCGGTCCTGGACGTTGCCGCAATATTGGATCAAGCGATCGGCCAACGTCGACTTGCCGTGGTCGATGTGGGCGATAATCGAGAAGTTGCGAATGTGTGATTGTTCGGTCATGGCACCGTCATTACCATCGCGAACCGGGGGCGGGAAGTAGAAGTTTTGTGCAGTCCAATGCGGCACAATCGGCGTCACTCAACGGGTTGACTGAACATTGTTCGACAATGCGGTGCGATCAGCGTTTTGACTTCTAGGTTTTTGGTTGTTTTCGGGCTTTGCCACGTGCCCTGGGGCGGCCGGTTGCAACGGGGCTGGCAGTGGTTGGATTGTCTGGCCAGGAATGCTTGGGATAGCGGCCTTTCATTTCGACTTTAACGTCTCGCCACGATCCAATCCAGAACCCCGGAAGGTTCTTGGTAAGCTGGATTGGTCGATCAGCCGGCGACAGCAGCGTCATTGACAGTGCCACTCGGCCGGTGCCAATCGTCGGATGAGTTCTCAGACCGTAGACTTCCTGAACGCGTAATGCCACGCTTGGTGCACGCTCCCCCTCATATGAAACCGCGAAGCGGTTGCCAGTCGGCGCGATAAAGTGCGGCGGGGCTTCGCTATCGAGCTTCCGGCGCATTTCCCAAGGAATCAATGCTTCAACGGCTTGTGTCAGATCGTGGGTCGAAATCTCGCTCAACGCTGCCTTACCAATTACGAATGGCGTCAGCCACTCATTTGTTTTACGCGACAAAGTATCGTCGGACAGATCTGGCCAATTCGCATCGGTGCCTCGCAAGAATTCGACGCGTTGGCGGACGTGCACGAGGTCTTTCGACCAGGGCAAGGCATGCAATCCGAGCTTGGAAATGATGCCATCCACCAACGTCGCCGCGGTTGCCATGTCGCGCGGAACGCGTTCGGAGCGCTCAGATAATCTAATTGCGCCGAGTCTCCGGCAGTGGGTCGACCGGACGGCGGCGGCGCTTGGATCGAAAAAACATTCGGTACTTTCGATAATTAAGTTCTCGCAGATGCCGTGGAGTTCATCGAGGCTCACCGCAACTGCTGCGAGAATCCGAGATGAGGACGTGCCGCCTTGGAGATCGGCGGCGACTAGATATTCGGCTCCGTTCAGCGTTTCATGGTTGGCCAAGTGAGCACCACGGCCGTTGGCCATGAGGTAATGCGTTCCGGTTCCGCGGCGGCGCGCGATCCGGTCTGGGTAAGCCATCGCAAGAAGCTGTCCGATCGAGTAGTGGACTGTTGATTGTTTTCTCTTACGTCCCCTGAGACGTTGAACAACGCGTTCCCAACGCTGCGCAAGTCGCCGTGTTTGGATTGCTCGGTTGCTGCGATCATTGCGCAAATGCTGCAATTGATCCGCGATGTCACTAGACGGTCCACCTACACCTCGCTCAACAATCAGTGCAGAGAGGAGTGATGCATCATGGCTAGCCCCGGTTTCCGCCGCTCGTATTATCATTGATGCCAAGTGAGCGGGCATCGGAAGTTGGCGAAGAGCCTTGCCGTGCGCTGTCAGCATGTGGCGGTCATCAACAGCGCCAAGCGACATTAATCGTTCGAAAGCTGCATCGACCGCGCCATTGGGAGGCTGGGTAAGCCAAGGCAAACGGTTCGGGCTGGACACGCCCCACGCCAGACAGTCAAGCACCATGTCGGTTAGATCGGTCTCTTCGATCTGTGGCGTTTCGGAGGTTCTAAGCCCCCGGTTCTCCGGCTCCTGCCACATCCGAATGCACACTCCCGGTTCTATTCGGCCTGCACGCCCTCTGCGCTGGTCAACGGAGCTCCGCGCCGCACGTACGGTTTCCAAACGCGTGAGTTGCTGGCCGGGCAAATAGCGCGATTTGCGCGCAAGGCCACTGTCAATGACGATGCGTACGCCTTCGATTGTTAAAGAGGTTTCGGCAATCGAGGTTGCGAGAACAACCTTGCGGTGGCCGGAGGGAGGGCGGCGGATTGCGCCAGATTGGCTCGTCAAATCCAAAGCGCCGTAGAGTGGTGCTACGCTGATGCGGAGATCTGTTAGATCCGCATTCAGGCGCGCCGCGGTTCGCAGGATTTCGCGCTGCCCAGGCAAAAAGGCCAATATGGATCCGCGCTCGCTCTGGAGGGTAGATTTGATGGCGATTGCCATCGCAACTTCAATGGGTGTATCGGCTCTGCGACCGATATATCGTGTTTCCACCGGGTGCGTGTGACCGTGACTTTCGACAACGGTGTCGATTTGCAGATGCCTCGTAAGTTTGTCCACATCCAGCGTGGCTGACATGACAACCAGTCGCAGGTCCTCACGCAGTCCGTCTTGTATATCGAGCGACAAGGCCAATCCAAAGTCGCCTTGAAGCGAGCGTTCGTGAAATTCATCGAACAGGATTGCGCCGACACCGTCCAGAGAGGGGTCGTCAATCACCATTCGAGTGAAGATGCCCTCGGTGATGACCTCGATGCGGGTTTTAGGCCCGACCCGAGAAGCAAGGCGGGCCCTTACGCCAACAGTTTCCCCGACACTTTCGCGCAGGAGACCAGCCATGCGTTCGGCAGCTGCTCGAGCCGCAAGGCGACGGGGTTCAAGGACGAGTACTCTCTTGCCAGCCATCCATGGAGCGTCAAGCAGGGCGAGCGGTACAATCGTAGTCTTACCTGCCCCCGGGGGCGCAACGAGCACAACTCGACCTGCCTGCGCCAGATCCGCTAACAGTTTGTCGAGAACAGCCAAGATCGGTAGTTTGGTGGATTGGAGAATGTCGGAGATCATGCGGGTGCAACCGGGAGCAATTCGCTTGCGCGAATCAGCGGCTCCCCTCTTATCCTCGTATCTCGCCACCGGTGGATTTGGATACCGCCGAAACAAGTTTGGCGGAGACGCTTTCTATTTCTGCGTCAGTCAGTGTCTTTACCTGTGGCTGCAACATCACCTCAATCGCGATGGACTTCTTGCCCTCGCCAACGCCTTTGCCGTCGAAGACATCAAACACGTTGACCTCAACTATCAGCTTCCGATCCGCGCCGAAGGCCGCCTTAAGAACATCGCTGGCAGGGACGGACTGATCCAATACAAAGGCAAAATCGCGACGGAGCGGCAGAAGGTCGTTCGCAGTAAGAGGGGTCGTGTCCCGTACTTTGCGCTTTGTCGCGGGCAGAGCAGAAAGGTTAATCTCGAATGCCATTGCAGGGCCGTCAACTTCCAATAGCTTCAATGTGGCCGGATGAACCTCACCGAAATGAGCCAAAACAATATGCGGACCCAATCTTAGCGTGCCAGAACGGCCAGGATGAAACCAGGCGGGCGCGTCACGTGAAATTTGTGCGCGAGAGATATCAACACCAAGTGCGGACAGTACCGCCGCTGCGTCTGCTTTTACATCGAACGGCCCGACAAGTTCGGCGGCGCCTGCCCAATGACGACCAGCGCCCATCATTCCTGCCGTTTTGAACCGAACGCCTGCAGCCAAAAGAAGTTGCCCTCGATCCGTGTCGTCACGGTACGCCTGGCCAAGTTCGAATAACGCGACATCCTGAAATCCGCGATTTATGTTTCGCTGTGCAGCCCACAGGAGTCCAGGCAATAGAC
>JBPCWA010000231.1:0-6503 GCA_051009975.1 Hyphomicrobiaceae bacterium | reverse complement strand
GTTGTAGGTTGTAGCATACGAGCAGTTATCCATGTGTTTCGCAAGCGAACTGGCCTTTTGTTACGTGTTTCAGATTTACAGTCGGCATTTGTTGGACCAATCACCTTTGCTGTCGACAGTGGGGAGTGCGTCTGCATTTCTGGCCCGTCGGGGTCGGGCAAAACAGTGTTGCTTCGTGCGATCGTTGATCTTGATGCAAACAGCGGCAAGGTGAGCTGGGCCAGCATCGGCCGCAGCGATCTGTCCGCGCCAGACTGGCGCCGTCTCGTTGGCTTTGTTCCTGCTGAAACGGGATGGTGGGCAGACATCGTTTCTGCACACTTCGAGACGCCTGAACCTGCTGCGAGTCTGTTGCCGGCTGTAGGGCTGCCTAGTGCAGCCTTTCAATGGCACGTCACCCGATTGTCCACGGGTGAGCGCCATAGGCTGGGGCTGGTTCGCGCCATTGCACAGCAACCACGGGTCTTACTGCTAGATGAGCCAACGGCATCGCTTGACTCGGCTGCGACCGAAAAGGTGGAACGTCTGTTGAAGAACCAACTCCTTGCAGGCGTAGCTGTGGTTCTTGTAACCCACGATCCAGACCAAATTCAGAGACTGGCTTCACGGACATTGACTATAGCCAATGGCAAGTTGTGCGACCCGGAATTGGTGAACCAATGAACGGTTACATTCCACTCACTTACCTTGATCTCGTCCTTGCCTCCGTTTTTCTTCTCATAAATGGCGCGTTGTCATTCAGCCTAGGCCTGGGGCTCGAGCGGAGCCTCTTCGTCGCTGCGGTGCGCATGGTTGTTCAACTCCTGATGGTCGGATTGGTGCTCAAACTGGTCTTCGCCGCCGGATCGTTGTGGCTTACCTTAGTCGTGGCTTCGACAATGATCCTATTTGCTGGACGGGAGATCTGGGCGCGCCAGGAGCGCCGTTTAACAGGCTTGTGGGGTTTTGGCATTGGAGCCACCGCAATGATGTGCGCAGGTACCATTGTCGCGGTTTTCGGTTTGAGCTTTCAGATCCAGCCAGATCCGTGGTGGTCCCCACGTTTTGCACTACCGTTGTTCGGAATGATCCTTGGAAACACGATGACAGGCGTCAGCCTCGGGCTAGACACTTTACACACGACGTTGCACCGAGAGAGTCGCGCAATTGAGGCACAACTTCTATTGGGAAGAACGCGTTTTGAAGCCATTGCACCGTTCACTCGGGTAGCTCTTCGCAGCGGCTTTATGCCGATAATTAATTCCATGGCAGCGACCGGCGTTGTGTCCCTCCCCGGCATGATGACAGGTCAAATTCTCTCTGGCGTTGATCCGACCGACGCCGTCAAATATCAGTTACTCATTATGTTCCTCATTGGCGGGGCAACAGGTCTCGGTGTGCTTGGAGCGTTACTCACAAGCGTTTGGCGACTGACGGACAACCGACACCGACTGCGCTTGGACCGCCTTGCCCCCAAAGTTGAAGATGAAAAGTATTGATTGTTCCCGGGGGGCGTTCAGCCAAATTCCAGCAACTCATCTTGGAGTTGTTCGATGGCTTTGAGGCGCTCACGTCCCCTTTTGCCAGCCCGTTGCATCAGCGAAACACTGAGGAAATGGAGGAGCGATAGGACGCCAGCATAACAGCCGAATGGAACTTCGCCTTGTACAGCGCAACGCAGCGTCCACTTTGCTCCCGTATGTCCGCGTGCACCGACATCGGTGATGTAAAGAACATTCACGCCATTCGCCGCAGCGATATCGAGAGCCCGCACAACAAGCGGCACTCGCCGCCGAAATCCGATAACAATAAGAACGTCATGCGCCGCCATGTCCGACAGGAACTCCGCAAGAATTTGGCCAGACGTTGGTAGCAGGTGCACATTGGGGCGCACTTGACTGAGCTGCCAACGCAGATGCGTCGCAAATTGAAGGCTGTTGCGGCAACCAAATACATGAACGCGCTCCGCTTGCCAAATTGCAGTCGTAATTTCCCCCAGGCTCGCCGGATCTAACCATTCCATTGTTTGTACGATGTTGTAAGTTTCCTGTTCTATGTGGCTAACTATCCGGCTGGCAAAACTCTTCTTCGCGAACTGGCGCGGGGCCATATGAACCGATGGCTTCAACTTTTGGGCATTGCGTGAGGCACGACGTGCCTCTTCGAATTTGACATAGCCCAACCTCTGGATGAGCCGGGTCACGGCGGCTTTAGACCCACCAGCCAGCTCGGCCAGCTCGGTCGCATTGTACGCGGCCATTTCGCCTGGGAAATCCAGAACGAGATCAGCAATCTTGCGCTCACTCGCCGGCAACACGTCATACACATTTCGGATACGCGTCTCCAACGGTGACGGTGCCTGTCTTTTTCGCCTCGCATTTTCGCGGCTTTCCGTCGTCATCATCCTGCCTCCCCGGGGCCACGCCGTATCATCGTACTTACCGCAGCACTGAAATTCAAGTTTCAATATTGCCAATTCCCAATATCAATGTTTCAATATCTCTTCGCCTGCTAGTAGCGGGCTTAGCTTCATTCCAATCGACGGGCCGGAGGCCTTGTCAGAGCCAGAGGCGGAGATATGGAGAGGCTTTCTGAAGCGGCTATTCGCGCGAGCCGGGGCCTGAATTGGTTCGTAGAGCGCTTCTGCGTTTTATTACTGGTACTCTTGGTAGTTGACGTATGGCTGGGCGTTCTCGTCCGCTACGTGTTGCCCTTGAATTGGACCTTCACCGAGGAACTCGCCCGCTATCTCATGATCTGGATGGCTCTACTGGCGGTATCTAGCGGGATCTGCTATCGCGAGCACATAGGGGTATTACTACTATTTGAGCGCTTTCCGCCTACGGCACGCAAATGGCTTGCCGTCTGCTTTGATCTTATCGCTTTCGTCTTTTTCGCGATAATCTTCATCTATGGGATCAGCATGGTGGATCGCGGCTTCAGCCGTTTCACGATGATCGATGGCATTCCCAAGGCCTACCCATTCATGGGTGTCCCGTTGGCCGCAGCATTGGCCTGCGCTCAGCTTCTGCTTGTTGCAATCCGCGACTTCTTTGCTGCCGATGAATTAACTGCGACAGACCGCGTGGACATTTGAAATGCTTTTGGTTGCAATAACGTTCTTCGCGCTTTTGGCACTCGGCATGCCTGTCGGTTTCGTGCTTGGTATTGCAGGCGTAGTCGGCATCTTCGACATGGGTGGCGGTCGGTTCTTGATGATGGCACCGGACCGCATGTTCGCGGGCTTAGACTTGTTTCCGTTCCTCGCCATGCCTTTCTTTATTCTGGCCGGCGAGATCATGAACAAATCAGGAATTACGACGCACCTCGTGAGATTTGCCGAGGCACTGGTTGGCTGGCTTCGTGGCGGGATGGCGCATTCCAACATGGTGGCTTCTGTCATGTTCGCCGGCATTACTGGAGCCGCAACCGCGGATGCTGCAGCGTTCGGCAATACACTTGTTCCAGCCATGGTCAAGCAGGGCTATTCACGTCCCTTTGCCTGCGCAGTCACAGCGGCCGGGTCGATTATCGGGCCAACCATTCCGCCATCGACACTGATGGTCATCTACGGCTCGATTATGGGTGTATCTATCGCGGGTCTGTTCGCGGCCGGCATTCTGCCGGGGCTACTCATTTGTGCCATTTGCATGATTGTAATTGCTCTGCTCGGTCGCCGTCTAAATCTGCCCAAATCCGATCAAAAACCAAATCTCTGCTCGATATGGCTGGCCTTCAAAGAAAGTTTTCTTGCTTTGGTTTTGCCCGTATTCATTTTAGGATCGATCCTTGGTGGCATCGCAACTCCGACCGAGGCTGCCTCGATAGCGGTGTTTTATGCCTTGGTCGTTGGCGGGCTGGTCTATCGGAGCCTGACCTGGTCCGATCTGTATCACATGCTCGTTAGAACGACACGCATCACCGGTGTCGTCTTTCTAATCATTGCCTCCGCATCCATTCTGGGCTGGTGGATGACTTTCAATCAGATCCCTCAAGCCATTGCTCAAGGATTCCTTCAAATTTCAACGAATCCGCAGGTCATAATCGCCCTTATCATTGCACTGTTGCTGTTCATCGGTATGTTTATGGACATCAATGCGACTCTGATCATTCTCGCACCGGTCCTGGCGCCTTTGACGGCAAAGATCGGCATGGACCCTGTACATGCCGGAATCATGATTATACTTGCGCTCAACATCTCGCTCATGACGCCACCGGTCGGGGCATGCCTATTTGTACTTGCGTCAGTGACAAAAGAAAAAGTGGAGGCAATATCGCGATCGCTATGGCCATTTTTGCTGGCCGAGGTTCTCGTTCTGATATTGGTTGCCTATTGGACGGACATGACTTTAGCCATACCACGGTTGCTGGGTCTCTAAACGATACACCAGGCCTTTCGAACCCTTTGGCAGGAATACGAGCGGTAAGAAGTAGATTTGTAGCGTGAAGAAGGAGTATGAGAAATGAAGCGTCTGAAAACGATGTCGCGGGTAGCAACTGTTGTTGCGATAACCTCACTCACAGCTTTGAGCGCGCAGGCGGCCGATGTGACTATTCGCGTGGGCCACCTGAATCCAGCAGGTGCATTTGAAAGTCACTCTGGAGCGATGACGACGATATTCAAGTCACTGGTCGAAACGGGTAGCGGCGGCGACATCGAAGTCAAGCTTTTCCCAAACGGACAACTTGGAAAAGACAACGAGGTTATCCAACAGGTTCGCGATGGTATTGTCGAATCTACAATCTCGTCCGCTGGAGGAATCGCGCAGCATTATCCTCTCGTCGGTGTTTTTGATATTCCGTTTGCCTTCCCGAACATTGCAATTGCTAACCGAGTGATTGATAGCCGCAGTAGTTTCGGCAAGAAATTCACGGCGGATCTAGCGAAGAAAACCGGTCTCAAGGTACTCGGAATGATAGACTCCGGCGGCTTCTTTGCCTTTACCAACTCCAAGCGACCGATCATGAGTGTCAAGGACATGAAGGATCTGAGGATCCGGACTATGACGTTGCCAACGCACCAGACCATGATTGGTTCACTTGGTGGCAAGCCCACGCCGCTGCCATGGGCAGAAGTTTATACAGCACTACAGACCGGCGTTGCTGATGGTCAGATGAATCCAATCCCGATCATTGCATTTGCGAAATTTGACGAGGTGCAAAAGTATCTGTCGATCACTAACCACGTGATCACGCCGTACATCTGGACTATGAACCGGTCCTTCTATGACGGCTTAAAGCCGGGACACAAAACGCTTGTCGACTGGGCGTCAGAAGTTGCGACGGAGGCTGGCCGCGGCGTGTCACGAGTCATTGAAGCCTCCGACAAAGGGTTGCCGAAGTTAGCAGAGAAGATGGAAGTAAACGCCGTGCCACCGGCCGAACTCGCTAAATTTGCCGAAGCCGCGCAACCAGCTGTTCGCAAACTGATCGAGGAAAAGCACGGCGCAGAAGGGGTCGAGATGCTGAATGCTATGCTTGATGCCATAAAGCAAGCGCAGTAGTGCGATAGCCTCGAGATACTAGAGAGTGCTTATCAGACGGCCGGCCCTCTTTGGCCCTGCCAACTCTCGCGATGTCAAATGGTACAAGATAATTTCCCGGATCCAAAAGGTTCCGGGAGTTCTTCTCAAAGCTCGGTGCGGCGGGGACTCGCACATCTACTAGATCGCTCGGTAGCAAGACCGCAACGAAACGCGGCGAAATGACCCTGAAGGAATAAGCCCGCTGGAATGAGGCTCCGTTTTATGGGGTCTCCGTTTTGTGGAGGCTCCGTTTGATTTGAGTCTACGCGTGATTTGAGTCTACGCGTGATTTGAGACACCGTATGATTGAGACGCACTTGAATGAGGCGCAGTGGAAAAACGCGTAATGAGTAGGGTCTCCAAACCGAATTTCACACTGCAACTCAATCCGTCGGCAAACCACGGATCGCTCTACGGTCCCGACCAGAAAGCCGTGTTGGATACTCAAGGATTGGCGCGGGCACGCGCAATTATCACAGCCTGGCCCGGATACCAGCCGACGCCACTATTGCAGCTTCCTGGTTTGGCCCGCGCGACGCGCGTTTGCACCGTACACCTTAAGGACGAGAGCCAACGCTTTGGCCTGAAGAGTTTCAAACCGCTTGGTGGTGCCTACGCAGTCGCAAGCCTCTTGCTTAAAAACCTGGAAAACTCGCATAGAACTGCCGAAATCACTGTCGAGGATCTCTTGCGTGGCAAATACGCCAGTCATTCTGCAGCGATCACGGTGTGCGCGGCTACCGACGGTAATCACGGGAGATCTGTGGCTTGGGGCGCGCAATTGTTCGGCTGTCGATGCGTGATTTTCATCAATGAGGCGGTCAGTTTTGGTCGCGAGCAGGCAATAGCCGCCTATGGGGCCGAGGTGCGTCGTATCCCAGGAAGCTTCGACGACGCGGTTCGCGCGGCCCAAAGGATCTCCGCAACCGAGGGCTGGTTCGTCATTCCCGATACATCTGACGGCAATATCATCGACGCACCGCGCGATGTCACTCAAGG
>JBPCWA010000230.1:0-3571 GCA_051009975.1 Hyphomicrobiaceae bacterium | reverse complement strand
CGAATAGGCGCGCCGTTGAACGCAACCAGTGCCGAAGAACTTGGTCTTGTAACATTCGCCTACGATGACATTGACTGGGAGGATGAAATTAGAATCTTTCTCGAGGAGCGAGCCAATTTTTCCCCAGACGCTCTTGTAGGGCTCGAGGCCAATCTGCGTTTTCCTGGCCCTGAAACAATGGAAACAAGGATTTTTGGACGCCTGACAGCCTGGCAGAACTGGATATTTCAGCGCTCCAATGCCGTCGGCGAAACAGGTGCCCTGCAACGCTATGGAACTGGTCGGCGGAGCCAATTTGACATGAACCGAATATGATTTTCAAAAGTCTAGCCGTGGCGCATGGCGCTGATGTTCTAGTCAACTCGCAGCAGTGGAGGACTACTGAACGCCGCAAGTCATTTCTGCCTTCAATGACCATGAAATCGGAGTCCTGAAATTGAAGGGATTTTACGCGTAAGATGCGCATGACAATACGCGCGATTTCATTTGTGGCTGAAAGGAGGTTTGCGAATCTTGATTAGACACGAAACGGTGCATCTTTCGAAAGGCGACCTTTTTTCGTCCCAATAGGCGTCCGCCACCACCCCGTCGGCGACAAAGAGGCTCACATTCTGCCAATTAGATCGGTCGGCGAGCGCAACTGCGGTGACAGGACAGAAACAGAACCAGCCACCAACGAGTGAAATTAAATCGGACGCTGCGACGCCCGATCTCATGGACAGGAGACGCGCCATGCAAGACCTCATCAACGTCAACTACGACACCCTTATCCCAAATAACGTCGAACTATCCGGAGATCGGCGTGTCTTAAAGGCACTGGAAAAGTGGCATCCAGGTTACATCAATTGGTGGAACGATATGGGACCGGTGGGTTTTCAGGAATCACTAGTTTATTTGAGGACAGCGGTGAGTGTCGATCCCAAGGGATGGGCTAAGTTTGACTATGTTAAAATGCCGGATTATCGATGGGGAGTACTCCTTGCTCCGAAAGTGGAAGACCGTCGTATTCCCTGTGGCGACCACTACGGCGAGCCTGCTTGGCAGGAGATCCCAGGTGAGTATCGCGCGCTACTGCGTCGTCTGGTGGTAATCCAAGGCGATACCGAGCCCGCTTCTGTGGAACAACAGCGCTTCTTGGGCAAGACCGCGCCTTCACTCTACGACATGCGCAACCTGTTCCAAGTAAATGTCGAAGAGGGTCGCCATTTGTGGGCTATGGTTTATCTCCTTCAAAAATACTTTGGGAAGGATGGCCGCGAAGAGGCCGACGAATTGCTCCGTCGTCAATCGGGATCGCAAGAGGCGCCGCGAATGCTTGGCGCATTTAATGAAGAAACACCGGATTGGTTGAGTTTCTTTATGTTCACATTCTTTACGGATCGTGACGGCAAGATGCAGTTGGAAGCACTTGCCCAGTCGGGCTTCGATCCGTTATCGCGAACCTGCAGATTCATGCTGACCGAAGAGGCTCATCATATGTTCGTCGGCGAGACCGGCGTAGGGCGTGTTATCCAGAAGACCTGCGAAGCGATGAAAGCCGCTGGCATAGAGGATCCAGCAGATATCGATCGGGTCAGATCTCTGGGCGTGATCGACCTGCCGACGATTCAAAAGAAACTCAATCTGCACTATTCTCTATCTCTTGACTTATTTGGTTCCGAGGTCTCCACCAATGCTGCCAATGCCTTCACAGCCGGAATCAAGGGGCGTTACCAGGAGCCAAAAATCAATGACGATCACCAACTGCACAACGACACTTATCCGGTGCTAAAGCTCGTCGATGGCTCCCCAAAGCTTGTCGATGCGCCAGCTCTCTCAGGCATTAATATGCGACTGCGAGACGATTATACGAAGGATGCCAGCGGCGGCGTCAAACGCTGGAACAAAGTCATTGAAAGGGCTGGCATCAATTTCGAGCTGAGCCTGCCTCATGTGGCATTTCATCGCCAGATTGGCGAGTTCGTAGGCGTAGAAGCCGATCCAGACGGTAACATCATTAGCAGGTCCGACTGGGAAGCCCGAAAAGGCAGCTGGCTACCTGAGACAGCCGATGGAGAGTTCATCCAATCGCTCATGCAAGCGCGGTGGGAGCCAGGAGAATTCGCCAACTGGATTGCACCCCCGCGAGTAGGCATTGACAACAAGCCCGGTGAGTTCGAGTACGTACAAATCCATCAGGCTTAATTTCGCTGCCGAGCAGAGCCGAAGAGAGAAAGGCGCACTATGGCTGTTGCACCGTCGGCAGCAGGAAAACAGCATCTGATTGATCCTGAGATTTGCATCCGCTGTAATACCTGCGAGGAAACCTGTCCAATCGATGCGGTCACACACAACGACGACAACTATGTTGTGGATCCCTTAAAATGCAATCACTGCATGGAATGCATTTCACCATGCCCAACAGGGGCAATTGACAATTGGCGAGTGATTATTGATCCGTACTCACTTGATGACCAGTACACGTGGGATGAGTTGCCGGAACAGGAAGAGCTGACCGCCGAATTGGCCAACGCAGACGAAAGCGTAGCGATAGAATCCCTGGAAGAAGAAATTGACTTGCTGCTGCGCGAAGCACATAGCGCTACCGGTGGTCGCAGCATCGCCCCAACTTCGGCGTCAAAGCCGAGCATCAACCTCTTCAATCGCTCGCGTCCGGCCCGCGCAGTTGTCCAGGGCAACTTCCGATTGACAGACGAGACCTCAGACAGCGATGTCCGTCATATCATCCTTGATCTTGGAGATCACGTTTTTCCGGTCCTGGAAGGACAAAGCGTAGGCATCGTGCCTCCCGGAACGACACCTGCAGGACAACCGAACGCAGTTCGTCTGTATTCGATCGCTAGCCCACGCGACGGAGAACGCGCGAATACGAACAATATCTCCCTAACGGTCAAGCGCGAACCAAAGGGCCAGTGCTCGAATTATCTGTGTGACTTGCAGCGGGGCAGTGTCGTCGAATTGACCGGCCCCTTCGGTGCCACCTTTTTGATGCCTCAGGACCCCCGCGCCAACATCATCATGATATGTACTGGGACAGGATCAGCTCCATTTCGCGGATTCACCATGCGCCGGCAACGTACGACGCCTGATGCAGACGGTCATCTCTTGCTTTACTTCGGTGCCAGATCACCACAGACACTGCCCTATTTCGGTCCCCTAAAACGCGTGCCCAAACAACTAATGACCCAACGGCTGGTCTACTCGCGCATTCCAGGCCAACCCAAAAGTTACGTCCAAGATCAGCTCATAGCGGACGGCGATCTGTTGGCACCTTATCTCTGCAATTCCAACACTCATATATATGTTTGCGGCTTGAAGGGCATGGAACAGGGCGTCGATCACGCCATTGCGACAATTTGTGGGAAGTCCAATCTCGACTGGGCAACGTTACGCCAGCACATGCGAGACGTTGGTCGCTATCACGTTGAAACTTACTAGCGCGTCGCACAAGTTTTGATCGATTGCTCCGAGGATGAGATGGCAGAACAGTCACTTCTTCATACAGCAGAACAAAGGGATACTCACGGATCAGAACGACCAGCTGATTCCGAGGGCGAATGCTACCTCAGTC
>JBPCWA010000229.1:0-23426 GCA_051009975.1 Hyphomicrobiaceae bacterium | reverse complement strand
ATACGAACCATCGAACTCGTGACAGAGAGCCCCCCCCCCGCGGCTCAGCGTCACGGGCACAGGCCCAATGTCCCCCGAATCGGGCCTAGTCTATTCAATGGCCTCATTCAACGGTAGCAGCGTCAGTGGACGCTTATTTGTTTGGCGTCGGACGGAAGGCCATGTGCCAGGAAAAGGCGGGAGCGGGAAGTTGTTGAGAGCATCTCGGCTACGTTGATGCCGGTTCTTCTCGGCTATCCTCATTTTCGCTCCTCGTCAAAGTCGCTAACTTATTGATCGAAAACGAGGCAACAGGAACCGACAAGGCAGACGCGGCGCTGATGGCGAGAAAAGTTCTTAGAGCAGGTCTACCAAGTATCACCGATGTTGCGGTCTTGGCCGGGGTGTCCGTGGCGACGGTTTCCCGTTACTTCAATGCTCCAGAAAGAGTGAAATCGACAACGCGCGAGAGCATTGCAAAAGCAGTTTCGTCACTTGGCTACGTCCCTCATGCTGTGCGGGCGCTGGATAGTCAGGGGAGCGGGACAATCGGCCTAATCGTTCCAACGATCGATACTGCAATTTTCTCGGAGATGATCCAGGAGTTCTCGACGACGTTATTCAGGCATGCTCGAACCACATTGATAGCGGCGCACGGCTATGATCTCGATCAGGAAGCCATACTTGTTGAATCATTGATCGGCCAACGCGTTGATGCACTCGCAATTGTCGGGACCGAACATTCACAGGAAACACTTGATCAATTGGATAGAGCAACAATTCCAATCGTCGTAACGTGGAGCTTTAAGCAGGATTTGCCATGGCCCTGTGTCGGTGTCGATAATGTCGAAGCAGGCAGACTGGCAATGGAACATCTGTTAAATCTCGGTCACAGGGACATCCTCCTTCTGCTCACGGAGACGCGTGCGAACGATCGCACAAGCGATAGACAGAGTGGGGCGTTTGCAGCACTATCGGCTTTTTCAGTCGACGTGTCGGATCATCGGAAAGTTGTTTGCCCCTACGACATCCAAAGGAGCAAAGATCTGACAATTGGTGCATTATCTAGCCGACCACGACCAACTGCGATTTTTGCGATCAACGATGTCATAGCTCAAGGAGCGTCTTTTGCTGCAGCGGCTTTAGGTCTCTCCATCCCGACAGACCTTTCGATTGTTGGAATCGGCGATTTTAGAGGTTCATCAGCAATGGAGCCGGGCATTACGACCGTAAGGATACCTGCTCAACGGATTGGTGCCGCTGCGGCAGGTGTATTGGTTGCCATGCTAGATGCTCCGAACTCTACCATCGACCGCAGCCAGCAACTCAAACTTGAGTTTAATATTCGAGGGTCAACGGCACCGCTTGCGATGTTGAGAAAAGAAAACTAGACCGAGAGAATTTTCGTTCAAATCATTGGCGGCCATAGTATTGCCCGCGATTGTCGTTCTGCCAAGGATATCGCCGCCGCCGTCGCCGCCCATTTTGGAAATGGAGCGCATCAGCTTTTGGTCACTTGCTGGAGCTCGGCCAAAGACGGAGATTGCTTTGGCGGCAACCGGCTCCTAGAGTTGGAAGGGAATAACCTCGAATGATCCACACGCTTCAGCAGGTTTTGATTGGATACGTGTCAACTGCTTGAAGAGACAATATTGCCCGGTTTTGGGTCTGTGGGCACGAGTAAACTTAGCCCCATGATCATCTCGAATAAATGCGCTGCTGAAAGCAGCGCTGCTTCTCCGCGATGACGACCGATTATTTGAATACCGAGGGGGCGATTGAATTGATCGAAGCCAGACGGGACCGCAATTGATGGCATGGCCATTAGCGTCGGAATGCCAGTGATCAACGAAGCGCTGAGATAATTTTCCAATCTCTGTCCATCGATCTCTTGGGGCATACGCAAATTAGCATCGAATGCCGGCGTCGAGGCGCCTGGCGTGACGAGGATATCATAAGTTTCAAAGAATTTCGCGGTGCTGCGGAACAGTTTGGCACGCTCGCGTTCTGCGCTAGCGATGTCGCTTGATGACTGTTTCAATCCGAGTTCCGTATTCCAGACAATATCTGGTTTGATTTGATCGCGGTGTTCCAACAGTAAGAGCTCTCGCTCCACAACATAGTGCTGCGATCGCAGCGGAAGAAACGCCCTTTCGCTGCCACCCAGATCTGGGCAGGCCTCTTCGACGATTGCTCCCAATTCCTCAAATCGATACGCCGCCGCAATACAATTTTCACGCGTTTCACGATCTACAGGAACAATTCCGCCAAAGTCCGTTGAAAATGCCACGCGCTTGGGCGCAACCGGATTGCGAACGGCGTCAACAAAGGGGACGGCCGGTGCATCGAAAGTGAGTGGATCCTGCGGACAAAGGCCTACCATAGCATCCAGAAAGAGCGCTACATCACCGACCGTGCGCGCCATTGGCCCTTGAACGGAGAGTGGTGCGAATAGATGATTTGTGGTGCCACGTGTAACTCTTCCAGCCGAAGGTCGCAGTCCTACGACTAGGCAATATGTTGCGGGCCGTCTCAAACTACCGGCGTGGTCTGACCCGTGAGCCAACCATACTTCTCCCGCTGCGAGGGCGGCTGCTCCTCCGCCAGTTGAGCCTCCTGGCGTTAGCGCCAAATTCCATGGGTTACGCGTTCGTCCAAACACTTCGTTGAACGTCGAACCGCCAGCGGCGAACTCAGGAGTGTTCGATTTTGCAACGACGATCCCACCATTGCGCTCAATCCTTTCGACGACCGGATCCGACACTTGGGGCACATGATCACGGAAAATCGGTGAGCCGTAGGTCGTGCGCACGCCGGCAACATCTGTGACGTCTTTGATGGCGACCGGCAAACCGGCGAGCCAGCCGGCTCTCTTGTCCTTTCTCGCGACTGTTGACATCTGCCGGGCATTTTCGCGTGCACGTTCGAAGCAAATTGTTGGCAGTGCGTTGATTGCAGACTCAACTTCGCCAACTCGATGCTCGGCAGCGTCGATCAAATCGAGAGGTGTAATGTCGCCTCTTTCGAGCAACCTGACCGCCTCTGTAGCGGTCAGGCGGATCAATTCGTGATTCCAGTGGGTCATGTCAGTGAAGGATTTGCTCTTTATCGTAGGCAATCAAATACAAACTGTAACAGTTTTTCGCAATGACCTATGGATCGGTGTCGTCGCACATGGGGTTCTCCGGAAATTCAGTGATGTCTTGCATAGTAAAGGCGACCGACGCTCGATTTGGTGCGTCAATGATCGGGCCCATATCGCTAAATGATCGTTCGGAGAGAAGTGCGCGCAACCTGAGACTGGCGCGTTTCTCGCGACAATCGACGACCTAATTCGCGTTCGTATTCGACGTCGAATGTGCCAGAAACAGTTGATAGAACCGCTCAACATGTTCGAGCGTCGCGAGGTGTCGCGCCAGCGTGAGCCAATGGACGCAAACCCAGCCGTTGGTCAATCGCAATTTCGTCTCAGAGTCACGCCTGATTGAACTGCATTGTCCACTAGCGTGCAACGTGGCATATGTCAGATATAGTTGCACAATCATTGCCTTGCCTTTCCGAAACGGGATGACTCAAAATGCTGAGATTGTACGGATCTGCACGATCACGCGCTTTGCGTAATATCTGGATGCTCAACGAGCTCGGTCTCGACTATGAGCACACGAACTGGATGCCACGTTCTCCAGAAACGAAAACACAGGAATTTCGCGCGCTCAACAGCGGCGGTGCGGTGCCCGTGCTTGATGACAATGGATTTATCCTGTCGGAATCCATGGCGATTAATTTCTATTTGGCCAAAAAGCATGGTAGTGATCTCTATCCATCGGACCTCCAAAGAGAAGCGCTGGCATTGCAGTGGTGCCTTTGGGAGACAGATAAGCTCGACAGAGCGATCGTCAATCACGGGCGCCATAGCGCAGATTTGCCTGAGACCGAGCGCGATCCCGCTATAGCCCAAGCCGCTTGGCAGGATTGCGTGCAATCCTTTCAGGTATTGAACATCGCCTTGGAAAAGTCCGATTGGTTGGTAGGGCCGACTTTCACTGTAGCCGACCTCAATGTTGCAAGTGCCATGTTTCGGGCGCTCGTCCTCGATCTTTCGCAATGGCCAAAAACCAAGGATTGGTTCAACCGCTGTTGGGATCGACCAGCTGCGCAAAAGGCAAAGGCCATGCGCAGTTAACGTGTAGACTCCGCACGACCAGCGAGCAAATATTCAACGGACGACATGCCCGATGAGCGAGGCTGTTAGCATCGATCCGATTTCTGGCCGCAAAAAATTCAACACGCGTGCCGCTAAGGCGACGGATAAAATCGCAGGCAAGGGATACTCTATTGTCGCCGACCAAGCGCTGAAGACCTTACCTCAGCCACCGGCTGGTGCCACTTTCAATGCCTTAGAACAGCGCCGCTATCGTGAGTTTAAGGAGGCACGTGCGGGCGCGGCTGACTACATGGCTATGGAAGATGCATTTTCAAGCTATCTCGACGATGTCTACTCTGAAGCGCCCGTTCAGCGCGCCGCGCTGAATGATGACTGCGAGATACTTGTAATAGGCGCAGGTTTCGGTGCGCTATTACTGTGGTACCGCTTGCGTCAAGCCGGTTTCGAAGATGTCCGCTTCTGCGAGAAGGGTGGCGATGTCGGCGGCACCTGGTATTGGAATCGCTATCCGGGGATTGCCTGTGACGTTGAAAGCTACAGTTATCTGCCGTTGCTTGAGGAGATGGGCTATATTCCGACTATGAAATTCGCCTCTGGCTTCGAGATTCTCGAGTATTGCCAATTGATGGCGGAACGGTTTGGATTCTATGATCGGTGTCTCTTTCACACGACTGTCGAGCAAACAACCTGGGATCAGGCCGGTGCGCGATGGACGATCAAAACAGATCGTGGCGACAGCATGCGCGCCAGTTTCGTGGTCCTTGCAAATGGCATATTGACGACACCAAAGTTGGCGCGGATCGAAGGAATGGAGACGTTTCTGGGCCAAGCGTTCCACACATCGAGGTGGAATTATGAGATCGATCTCCAAGACAAGCGAGTGGGTATTATCGGTACGGGCGCTACAGCGGTGCAGGTCATTCCAGAAATCGCGAAAGTCGTAAAGCAGCTCTACGTTTTCCAGCGTACACCATCGTCTATCGATGTTCGCGATCAGCGAGCTACGACACCGGAGGAGTACGCGAAATGGCCGAACGAACCCAACTGGGCAGTCAAGAGGCGCGAGCGTTTAGCCTTGATTTCGGCAGGTCGCACTGCACTGCAAGGTAACGACGACTATTTGTCTGGAGAAATCGATCACTACAAGCCAAAAAAGTCTTACGACAGAGATCTCAAACCAGACGAACTAGTTGAGCGCCAACTGGAAACCAATTTCCGCATCATGGAGCAGATCCGCGCGCGGGTTGACGCAATCGTGAAAGACCCTGAGACAGCTGATGCACTAAAGCCTTACTATCCCTATGGCTGCAAACGCCCCGCATTTCACGATGAATTTTTGCCGAGCTTTAACCGCCCAAACGTCCACCTTGTTGACACGGCGCCCTTGGGTGTCAGGGAAATTAATGAAAATGGTGTTGTTCATGACGGGACAGAGTATGTCCTCGACGTATTGATTTACGCAACAGGCTTTGAATGGATGGGAACCGGGTCCTTCAATATGATCTGCGGTCACGATGGTCATACGCTGAGGCGCAAGTGGGATGCGGGCGGTACGAAGACCTTTCTTGGAATACACTCGCATGGATTTCCAAATCTATTCATTATGAACGGACCGCAGGGTGGAGGAGGACAGTTCAATTTCACACGCGTCTCCGAAATGCACGCAAAATATATCGTCTGGCTTCTGGAGACCATGCACGACAGAGGTGTTGGCACAGTTGACGTGACGGAGGATGCTGAGCATGAGTACGCACAACATTGCGCCGAAATGGATGTTCTGTCTGCTCCATTTCGCGATTGCAATTCCTATTACAACAATGATGGCAAGGCGAAGCCAGGTAGCCTAGCCTACTATGGTGGTGGCCAGCGGTGGCACAACAGGCGTGTGGCTGCACAAAAGTCTATGGCTCCCTACGTTTTTGGTGGTGACTGGAAAGTGGTCCATAAAGAATAGTAGTGATTCAAGACGACTGGCTTTATCCGCCGCGGGCAAGGCTGACATTCCGTCACCGACCCATAAGTAGACGTCACTGCGATTCTATAGAATTTGCGGTGCGCGGGCCTTTGGATTAGCTGGTGGACCACATTGGCAATCCACCGAACTCCGATCCGGGGGCAAATCACAATGACACTCACTACCGCGGACCTATCGCGATTTCAGGAAGAAGGCTTTTTGCATGTGCGTGGTCTGCTCAATCGTGAAGAAGATTTGCAACCGTTGGTCGACGAATACAAGGAAGTGGTGGCACGGGCCGCTATAGATCTGCGACAGCGAGGACTTGTTCGCTCAACGCATTCTGCTCTTCCATTTGCTCAACAAATAGCCCGATTGTTTGAGGACAGCGATGGTGAACTTCACAAGTACCTTGATATCGCATTACCTCAAAGAGGCGTGACCAAGACCACGCCCATGCATAACGGCCCTGCAATCTTTGACCTTATGCGCCATCCACGTTTGCTGGATGCGGTGGAGGTATTCATTGGACCTGAAATTTACTCCAATCCGACTCAGCACGTCCGTATCAAACCACCAGTCAGATGTGTCGAGAGACACTCGAAGGCAATTGGTGAGATTTCAACGACCGTCTGGCACCAGGACCAAGGCACCGTGACGTCCGATGCGGACGATTCAAACGTGTTGACTGCTTGGATTGCTGTCACCGAAGCAAACAAAGTGAATGGTTGTCTTCTCATTGCACCGGGAAGCCACAAGCGTGGCCTCGCTGTGCACTGTCACGACCAGAAGGCCAACTACAGTCGCCAGGCGATTCCCGAAAGCCTTCTCGGAGAGACTCGCATTGCCGTTGAAGTACAGCCCGGAGACGTGATTTTTCTGCACAAGCTGACAATGCATGCCTCACTGCCGAATGTGAGCGATGGACTGCGTTGGAGCTTGGATTTCCGCTACAATCCAATTGGGCAGCCGACCGGGCGATCGTGGTTTCCAGGTTTTATTGCTCGAAGTCGCGACAGGCCAGAAAGCGAACTTCATGACGCGGCACAATGGGCGGCCCTTTGGCAGGCTGCGCGTGACGCCCTCGTAGCACATCCTCCCACCTCTTTTCAGCGTTGGTCCGAAGATGACCCTGCCTGCGCTTAGTTGAAGGTGAGCACAATTCGCTGCCAAGTCAGTGGTGTGCGGCGCGAGCCGCAAAGACCACCACAATGATTGAGTCTGTGATCTCAGACAGTCATGGCAAAAAGCTTGATGGTGAGCCGCCTGCTTACACCTCTACTACAATGTAACTGTCTTCTATGGTGACCGGAAAAGTCTCCGCGATGAATGGCCCCTTTTCGAGTTCTTTGCCATCTTCCACTGCAACCGGATAACTACGAATTTTTGTTCCAGTAGGATCGAAATAGGATTGTCCGGTGGCGATGTCAAAATCCCAACCGTGCCAGGCGCAACGCAGCAGCTCGCCGACGCGAGTGCGGTTGAATTCTCCGGGTTTACCTGGCACCAGGTGGGCAACGCAGGCCGCCTTATCAAGCGGCGCCCCTGCATGTGGACAACGATTGAGGAGAGCATAGAAGCCGCTCTCGAGATGGAAGATTACGATGGCTCTCTTCTCTATTTCGACCACTTTGCGTTCACCTGTCGAAATCTCATCTGCTTTTGCAACGACGTAGCGCGCCATATCGCAATTCGCTCCGATTTAGAACGCGTAGACGTCGAAAGCATTCTCGCGGAATATTCTACGGCGTTCCTTGTCTGTCAGTGGCGTCTTGATTGCATACCGTGGATCATCGTAATCCCAATGCGGATAGTCAGATGAGAAGATTAACCGATCGACACCTATCCAATCAATCACCTGGCGCAGGTGGGCAGAGTTGTCGGGCTCCTCGCTGGGCTGTGTAGTGAACCAGAAATTCTCCTTTACGTACTCGGACGGGCGTCGTTTTAGGTGAGGTACCTCATCGCGGAAATGCTCGAACTGCTGATCCATCCGCCAGGTCGTTGCCGGTACCCATCCAAAGCCGCCCTCGATGAAAACGAAGTTTAGTGACGGGAAGCGCTCAGGCACGCCTTCGAGGACGAGGCTCGTCAACTGTGCTGCAACCGAGTGTGCGTTCGTGTGATGCTCTTCATTGTAATACGATGGCGGTCCGCCGGCCGACGGAGAGTGACCACCGTATCCGCCAACGTGAATGCCAAGCGGCAGGTCCGCTGCCACAGCCGCCTCGTAGATTGGCCAATAGCGATTGCGACCGAGAGGTTCATTAGCTCTCGGAGAGACGTTGACTTGGATGTAGCGACCGGTTGCCGCGCAGCGTTCAATTTCCTTCACCGCGGCCACGACATCATCCTGACCAACCAATATTGATGGTTTGAGACGCGGATCCGGTCTCGCCCAGAACTCATACTGCCATTCATTGATGGCATATTGGATAGCCGCTCCGAACTCTAGGTTTTGCTGTGAGAAGATAAACAGATCCAGAACCTGCAGAATGCCATGTTCGACGTCGTGCAGGTCGAGATGCTGCTCACGCATAAATTCGAGATTTGAGCCAGGCGGCCCTCCGGACGGTGGCCATGCATCCCGTCGAGAAATCAACGGTGAGGACCTCGGGTAGGGGGTCGTCCCGATGTAGGGCGTGCGATGATGTGATCCGTAGGTCTCGAGATGCCTCTGCCAACGCTTCGGCAGGAATTCGTAGAGATCCTCTCGCGTGTGCAGGCTCGGATGAATATCGCAGTCTATAATCTTCAGACGTGACTTGTTTCGCGCCTCTTCAGTGGCGAATTCGGCAATGTCTTGCATGGTATTCACTCCTCTTGGAGAGCGGCGAGCAAAAGAGTCTAGCTGATAAGTTCAAGGCGGGGGAATGTGGCCAGAGGATTTTCAAGGCTCATTTTCTCTACAAGGCGACCGGGAAAGTGTGGTGGTATGGGACTGCTGCCTTCAAATTGCCAGTGGGGATAGTCAGACGAGAATAGAAACATCTCATCCGATCCGATCTGTTCAATCAGCTGTTCGACAGTTGAGGGATCTGCCGGGCAGTCAAATGGTTGTGTCGTGACTCTGATACTATCGCGCAAAATGTCAGACGGCTGGCGGTCTACCCAGGGAACCTCGACGCGTACGCCACGCCAGGTCTTGTTTGCGCGCCACATGAATGCCGGAAGCCACGACACACCGGACTCTGCGAGGACAACTTTGAGGCTCGGGAACTTACTGAACACTCCATCCAGAATCAGACTTAAGACCTGGGATTGAATAGCCTGGCTTTCCACCATGTAATATTCATAGCGATAGGATGGCCAGCCGACCGAGCTCGGTGCGCGGCGGTAAGCACTGCCGGCATGGATGGTGAGCGGCAGCTGGAGGCGCTCTGCCAATTCGTACACCGGCCACCATTGCCGGTTGCCGAGCGGTACGTCGCCTTGTGCCAGTACAAGAATTGAGACAAAACGCCTGTCGTCCTTGAGCCGGTTGATCTCGTCGATGACCAGATCGGGAGCCTGCATGGGTACGCACATGGATGCACGTAAACGAGGATCTGCATCAAGCCACTCGCTCTTGATCCAGTCGTTGATCGCCTTACAAAAGTCCTGCGCCATATACGGATCGAAAACCGCCTGTGCGCCATAAAGCACATTGCAGATTGCGTAACCAGAACCCAATTCATCGAGCGCCTGACGCGACACAATCTTTTGGAATTCCGCTGGTTTGCCTGCCTTGCAGCGCCAGTCGGAACGGCACGAGAGTGGCATGTCAGGTGGATAGCTGGTGAGATCGAGGCCGTCGATGGCACGGCTTACGACCTGCTCCTGCCAATGCTCGCTCAGGTATGGGAGCAGGGTTGTGCGCGTTCCGCCGACACTCGGGTGGATGTCACAATCAATCCTTTGCGTATTCATATAGGTATGCCCTACTCGAGAAGAACGCGACGCAGATTATGTCCTTACGAATGCATCAATATCACGATGTCTGGCGCAAAACAGATACTCGACATCGGATACAAGGCGATCTGACATAGATTGACAGTCATGGACCTTGATGTCGTTTCCTATTTCGGCGGGTAGCGCCTGACCGCGTCTTCATCGATGTCGGCGCCCCAGCCGGGACCGGTTGGCAGAATGAATTCTCCGGCATCGATCTGTGGTGGAGCCGTAACTAGATCGTCCTTCCAAGGCACGTCATCTATGTCGATTTCCATAATTCGAAAGTTTGGCAATGCGGCGCAGAAGTGGGCACTCATCAAACTCGATAGATGACCGTAGAAGTTGTGGGGCGCTACGTTGACCTCATAGGCCTCCGCCATCGCAGCAATTTTCATTGATTCCAATATGCCGTTCCAAGGCACGTCGATTATCGCAACATCCATTGCGTAATTTTCAAAGTACTCCTTGAATTGGCGCCGCCCGAACAGCGACTCACAACTGGCTACTGGCGTCTGGATAGAGCGTCTAATATGTCCGAGCGCACGCGCATCGAATGAATCGATCTCTGCCCACATTAGTCCGTGCCGTTCGAGCGCGCGTGCTAAACGGATATATCCCTCAGTTTTAAAGTTGAAGTTGAGATCAAGCAGAAACTCGACACCACTTCCAGTACCGTCACGGAATGCATCGAGCTGATCATTTAGCGCCGCGATGATATCTGGTGTCAGGTTGAGTTCCGGGCTGCCTGGTGAGCCACCAAAGCCCGGCATGTGCAGCACTGGCGCGTCGTCACTGAAAAGAAAGATGTTGGTTTTAAGCGCTGTAAAGCCCTGATCTCGAACGTGCGCGCCCAGGTCCCGAACGTCATCCAGGCTTAGAAGCGGTGGCACGCCCATGATTTCTGCGTGATGGAGGCGATATGTTCCACAATGTGACCAGTAAAGACGGAGCCGATCGCGTACTGGACCGCCGAGCAATTCATAGACTGGGACGTCGAGCGCCTTCGCTTTGACGTCAACCAGGGCGTTCTCCAATGCTGCAATGGCTTGCTGGATGAGGCCGCCCGGTGCCTGGCGCGTTATGGCGTAGAGGTTGGCAGAGATTTTTTCGACAGGGCGTGGATCTTGGCCAATCAGCGTCTCGGCCAACCGCAAGATAACACTGGTTAAGCCTTTGGAGCCATAGCTTTCATTGTACTCCGAGTAGCCGACGATCCCCGCGTCGGTTTCGATCTTTAAAAACGAGAAAACACGCCAACCCGCATCCGCGTGCAGGTCTTGAATTCTGGTAATCTTCACCGTCCGATCCTTTCGGCTACATTGGTTTCTTGCCCCGGTCTCAAGGCAATTCATGAGGCGTGAGGCGGAAACATGCTGGCGCTTCTAGACGATTGTCTTTGCAGCAAGTGCTTGTCAATCGGAAACGAGTCGGCAGTTTTGGAGCATCCTCAATTGGCCCGATGTTATTGACGATCGATATTGAGCTAGAAAGCTGAGCCGTTGGAGGCTGGGGTTCAGGAAACCACACCCAAGCGAGAGACTGCCGGCAGTTATCATTCAATTGCATCATGTCGTATAGCTAGCAGAATTCCGCGAATTTAGTGTAAGGCTCATCAGACAAACAGCGGCATAGGCTGCGGTTCAGAGAATAGCTACGGAAAATGTGCCGTAGGCTACCAAATAACTTTGGCTCGAATCCAGACCTCGAATTCGCCCTCCCCTCCTCAACCAATCATGTCCGTTGCTTTGAGAAAATGAGATGCGCGTGGAGAATGAAAGGTCAAAGGTTTTCGTCACTCAAGCATCTCTGTGATGCTGAGTATGATGCACTCGACATGGGCAGTCGACCGTGATGGACTGCCTCTCGAAATTCCAGATTTGGCAGAGTGTCGAGGAGCACCTCATGGCCGAAAAGTTCCCCATCTGAAGGGCATTCCCTGCCGACTGTTCGCAGACTGAGGCAATCGTCAAAGTGCGACCCTGGCAATGACGTGGTCGGCATCATGAAGTCTATCCCGGACAATCTTCAAGGACAGCGTTTCATGGCGGACGGCCAATCTCAGCGCATGCACCTGCTTTTGGAAGCGCCAATCCCAACGTTACTTTGGCGTCTTGCTGCGCCGAATGCCGTAGCAACTGTTGTCCTTACTTCAGTTGCTGTCGCTGACGCTTGGTTCGTCGGTCGGCTAGGAACGGCAGCGCTCGCGAGCCTTGCGATCGTGTTTCCCTTCCAGACCCTCATACAGATGATGGCGGGGGGGGCGATCGGTGGCGGTGTTACGTCCGCTCTGTCGCGTGCCGTCGGTGCCGGTGACAAGTCGCACGCAGATGCCATAGCCTGGCATTCGATCGTGATCGCATCCGTGGCCTCGATACCCTTCATTATCTGCCTCGGCTTGCTTCCGGCGACCGCGTTCGCACTGCTCGGCGGTCAAGGGCAAGTATTGGGTGGTGCGGTTGCGTACGCTCAAATTGCATTTGGCGGCGCAACCATAATCTGGGTGTTTTACATTCTCTGCGCGATCCTTCGCGGTACCGGCAATACACAGACACCAGCTCGCGCGATAGTCCTTAGCAGTATCGCGCAAATTGGACTGTCGGGATTGCTGACGCTCGGCTATGGCCCATTTCCTTCATTCGGCGTCATTGGTCCAGCGCTTGCTATCGTGGTATGCCAGGGGCTGGCCGTTCTCTATCTCATTTTCAAACTGCTCGACCCAGATTCTCCAATTGACATTCGCCCACAGCGACTACGTTGGAGACCATTTGCCGACATAATGCAAGTCGGCGGCATCGGACTACTGAACAGTCTCATGGCGGCGGGTACGGTACTCGTCGCAACGGGGTTCATAGGACACTATGGGACGGCGGCATTGGCTGGGTATGGCCTCAGCGGGCGACTGGAGTTGATGCTAGTACCAATTGCCTTTGGTGTAGGTGCTGCCTTAACGGCAGGCGTTGGCATCAACTTCGGGGCAGGCCAATATGCCCGTGCCCGGAGCATTGCGTGGGCTGGAGCCTGGGTGGTTTTCGTGATCACTGGCGCAATCGGATTGGGAGTCTGGCTTGTTCCAGATTGGTGGTTGGGCCGCTTTACAGCCGATCAGGATGCTTATTCTTACGGTGAGCTCTACTTGAGCATCGTGGCACCCTTCTATGGGCTCTTTGGATTTGGTCAAGCGCTCTATTTTGCAAGCCAGGGCACCGGGAGATTGTTTTTCCCGGTTTGCGTGAGCGTTTTTCGAATGTTGGTTATTGTTCTGTGTGGTTGGCTGGCAATCGGGAGTCACTGGGACGTCTCGTATCTTTTTGTCATCGCTGCCGTTAGCCTGACAATCATGGGAATTGGGCAGGCCTTGTGTCTGTTCACGCCAGCATGGCGACCCGATATCTATAGAAAAACGCGAGCGGCAAAGTGAGTAGAGGCGAAGTGAGTAGAGGCGAAATGAGTAGAGGCGAAGTGGGTAGCTGCGAAATAAGTAGAGGCGAAATAAGTAGGGCCGAAATGCGAAGAGATGGATCAAAAGGTGTTCTTCGCCCAGTATATTGTGGATGCTCGGAAGTCTCTTTGGCATCGTCAAGCACTAGTCTCTATCTCTATCTCTATCTCTATCTCTATCTCTATCTCTATCTCTATCTCTATCTCTCTCTCTCTCTCTCGCTCTCTCTCGCGCGCGCGCGGTCATGTGACCGATCTATTAGTTGTCGGCTGGCACCCATGGCAGAAGTGGTGTCCCGCCCGTGTAATGGTTCTCGGCTGGGTTTTCACGAAACAAGACATACAGATCAGCTGGATCCGATCCCAATTCCGATTGCATAATGTTGGCAATGGAGTCGACTAACGCTTTTTTGCGCTCAACCTCTCGGCCAGGGCGTAGGTCCACTGTCACGAGAGGCAATCCGTCACCGAGTACGGCAAATACTTCACGGACAGCAACGTAGTCATACTTTGTTTCTTTCGGAGCGAGCGTATCAAGTACCGCTTGTTTGACCCCGTCACGGATACGCTCCTTGGTCTGTCTGTTAGTGCCTTCTGGCACCTCAATGCGGATGACTGGCATTATCCCTCCAAATTACACCTGCTTCGTGCTTCAACCGTTCGCCTCAGGTCGTCCGAGACGGCTCGCACAACAGTGGATACAACTCAACCTTCGTAGAGGTTGGACTTTACTACATCCTCATTCCAATCAATACCGAGACCGGGGACGTCAGGAATGTGCAATAAACTGTCTTTGATCTCATATGGTCTTTGTAATACCGGGGCAGCCCAATCCTGCCATTCCAGCCAATGCGCTGTCTCAGTAACACGCATCACGTGGGCGCCGACTTCCGGGTAGAGGTGCGTTGACATTGGTATGCCCGCCGCACCGGCGATAGCGGCTGATCTGAGCCATCCTGTCACCCCACCAATGCGCATGAAATCCGGCATCACGAAATCACATGCCTTCATGCTCAGCGCCCGGTGCAAATCGCGCGGGCCGTAAAAATTTTCGCCTATCTGTAGTGGCGTTTTGAGGTCGCGAGCAAGTTGCGCATAACCGTCGAAGTTGTCATATACTATTGGTTCCTCAAACCATGTGAGACCATGTTGATCGAGCATGTGACAGCGCTTTAGCGCTTCCGCCATATCAAGACCCTGGTTGAAGTCGATCATGAGCGCCATGTCCTCTCCAACTGCGCAGCGCACGGCGTCTATCGTGGCGAGATCATCACGCGGGTTGTCCCGGCCGAGCCGGAGTTTGAGGCCAGAGAATGCGCCTTCATCGCGTAGTTCGATGGCTTCGTCGGCGACTGCCTGCGGCTCTTTCAGCCACAATCCGTTGCTATTGTAGGATTTGACGGGCCCGATAGAACCGCCGAGCAGAATACAGAGCGGCATATCTGCTGCTCTGGCAACGGCGTCCCAGGCCGCCATGTCCAGACCGGAAACGGCTATCATCGCTAAGCCTTCGTACCCAACGAAATGAAGCGATTTTCGTGCTGCCGCGTAGAGTTCTGTTGGAGCAATCCTTTGGCCCTTGAGCATAGTACCCAAGTCCTGGAGGGCAGGCACGAGATAGCGCATCGACTTGACGATATAAGGTTCAAGGTATGCCCTCCCAACAATTCCTTCCTGTGTCTTGAGGTCGATGAGAATGAGAGGCCAATCAGTGATTGTCGCGATCCGAGCAACCACAGGACGCTCAAGTTTGAGTACGATCGGACGTACCTCAAGGCTGTGGAGTGTGAGTCTTTCAAGCGACATCTGGTCCCCTCTTGGAATTGACGCATATCTCGGAGTTTCATGCATTGACTTGCGGCTCTCAGATCCGCGTCGATGTCTGATGGTTCCACCATGCCTGATCCGACCAAGCACGCAGATCCAGTTCGTGAGTCCATGCCGAACGGTGCTGACGCGCCAGGTGCCAGTAAGTTTCCGCAATCTGCTTCGGCAGTATCAGGCCGTCCGCAGTACCTTTGCTGGCTCGAAGTTCTGCAAATCTTTCAGGTCCCAGCATCTTGCCCAACGTGTCAGGCGCATCCACAGTGCCGTCAACGATGATGTGGACGATGTGTATACCTTGAGATGCAAACTCTGCGTTCAATGATTGGCATAGCATCCGGCGCGCTGCCATCGCCGACGCATGGGCGTGTTGACCTGCATTGCCGCGCATAGCTGCGGTCGAAGCCGTGACCAGGATGGTGCCGCCGCCCCGGACCGCCATCAGCGGGCAGACCACCTGTGCTGCGCGGAACAGTCCAAAGGTCGACATGCGCCAGCAACGTTCGAACACCTTCAGGCTGGTCTCGGGCAGCGTCCGATTGCCCACCTGAGCGCCGAGGTTGAAAACAAGCGTTTGGATCGGGCCGATTTCCTGCTCGACTTCTGCGATGAGTGTTTCAATGGCGTCAGGCTCGACCGCGTTTAACAATCGGCCCGTTGCCTTACCTCCTGCAGCCTGAATACGGCTTACCAACCGGTCAAGTCCTTCGGCATCCGACCGCCTACTCAGGACCGCATGATAGCCGCCCGCCGCAAATCGGGCGCCAACAGTTCCGCCAATTCCAGCGCCGGCGCCAATGATAAGGCAGACCTTTTCTTTTTCCATCTCTCTTCCTCCACCCATCGCGGATATTCACAGGCCCATAGGTTCCTTGGAAGCCTAGGTTTCGGGTTATGGCCAACGTTCCGACGCTACTGGTCCTTAGCATCAATCTGCGGTATCGATGGAGAGTACAGGCAACCGATTGCGTTGCCTAGCAAAGTGCGTTTCCCGGCTAAGAGCGCTCTCTGGCATCCCGCATCGCCGAGCCAACGATCGCCGCCCCTTGAGGGAGATTGGGATCCGCCAGTGCTCACGAACCATCTCGCTTGGGTGATATTCGGAGCTTGGTGAGCGCTGAGAATAGACCGTGCGAAGGGTGATTCCCGCTGCCTCGAGGATTTTGTCCTGCTGCACGGGCGATGGTGCAGGTTGGAGACGGCAATGCGGCGCCACCAATGGCTGCTCGCTTTACAATCCGAATTGACTGATTTCTAAACTTGAAGCTACGCTCAGTCAGCTCGCCCTACCGGACTTGGGGGCATCGACAAGGATAACTTTATGAAGGTCTACTTTGCACCGAGATCACGTGCGGTACGGACAGTGTGGCTCTTGGAAGAAATCGGCAAACCGTATGAACTCGTGCGGTTCACACTCGGCCAGAAAGAAATGCGTGGACCTGAATACGCCAAAGTCAATCCAAATGGCCGTGTGCCGACACTGGTTGACGGAGACACGACGATTACGGAGAGCACGGCGATTGCACAATATCTGGGGGGAAAGTACGCCCCCGAACTGATTCCCGGTCCGGACGACACGAATTTTGCGACCTACCTGCAATGGCTCAACTATGCGGAAGGCATGATCATGCCGCCAATCAACAACTATGTCGTTGAGACAATCCTGCTTCCGCCGGATCGCCGAAACGCTGAAATCGCTGCGCGCTCATTAAAGCTGCTCAATCGGACATTAGGTGCTGCCGAGGCTCATATGCAAAGTCGGGAATTCCTCGCAGGTAGTTTTACCATCGCTGATACGATTACTGGTCACGCCATCATCATGTCCCGTCGACTTGGCGCCGATTTCGGAGATCGCCCAAATCTTAACAGCTATGCTGATCGATTGGAGGCGCGACCTGCCTTCAAGGCTGCCGAGTTAGCGTAAGGCCACGCGCAACCGACGCGCAACCGACACGCAACCGACACGCAACCGACACGCAATCGACGCGCAACCGTTTGAGAGCGATGTTTTTACTCGACTATATTTGTTGGAGAATTGGGTGCTCGCGTGTTGCGTTGCTCGCCTTACCTCAAGACGTCGACCGTGGAGAGAGCGCCAAGAGCGTGTAACGAGCTGGGCTGGAAATCTCTCATGTCAATCAGCACGCGTTTGTGTCTTCGGCGCGGGCTGAATTTGGCTAAAGGCGATCCGAGTTAACTTATGGTTCGTCTCAGACAAACGGCGTCGTCATCCCGTGTAACGTCGTGGATCCATTGACGGGATTGTGAGATGTGCGTGAGGCTGTGCTTGCGTAAGTTCGCGTCAACATGAATCAGAGGTTATTTGGAGATCGTAGAAGCTTGAGGTTGGCGATCACATTACTGGTTCAAATTCTGGCTGGCTTGTTCTGGGTGGTGGGTGCTTCTGCAACCACAAAATCGGGGCTGGCATTGCACGTCGATGGTTACGGCAGCGTCTTAGAAATGACGGTCCAAGTATCGGTTTGCGACAAGCTTAGTTCTCCCGAACGCCAAAAAGATCGCTGTCACCAGGCCGTAACCCTTGCGCCTGCGTCGAGCCGGCCACGTGTGCAGGCCCAATTTGAAGCACCGGATCTCGCTGAGCTCAAGGACCGGCTGGCGCTCCAATACGTGCGAAAGTCACTTGATGTCGGCGTGGCATTGCGGAAAGGGCAGATTTCACGTCGGTCAACATTTTGGCAGATCTTCGCCTATTCGGCGCGTATTAGAAGATAGCTCTCCCCGCGTCTGCATCAATACGCGCTCTGCCCATGTGTCAGAGGCGGAGCAGGCATGCCCGTAATCTCAAAACTTTTGAACAAAAGATTGTCGGCGCCGTCGAACACCGGTGGACTGACGCGGAGAGCAGTCATGAAGCGCAATAACAAAAAGCAACGAAACTTGAACAAAAACTATCGGCAGAAGAGCGCCGAGCCGGGTACAGGGGTTAACGTCGGCCCGACAACTGTGGGTCGAAGAGAGGCATTGCAGAGTTTTCGCAACTGGTTCGTTTTCGGAGCCTTTGGAATTGGGATCGGATGGTACTTTATCGACAATGTAACGGCGACGATCGCCGAACACGATCTTTTACGGATTGGCAATGGCAAAATGTCTGTTGTTCAAGTTCACGATCCACAATGTCCACGGTGTCGCGCACTCCAGAAAGAAACACGTCGCGCTCTCAATCAACTGAACGATCCAAACGTGCAGTACTTGGTTGCCAATATCCAATCAACCAGCGGACAGCAGTTCGCAGCGGCCCATCGCGTCAGTCATGTTACGTTGGTGTTGCTGGACGGCAATGGGCGGCGCAAGGCCATACTACGAGGCAATCGTAGTAGCCGCGAACTGTATGAGAGCTTCCGCGGGTATTTCGGGTCGTCGCACGAGAAGCGCCCGGGCCCGAGCTAACGGGTTGATGATCAGATCGTTGAGGAGAGTGGGTGTCCTGTTGCAGCGAGAAGGAGGTTAAAGACAGCCAATGCGCGTAGCGATAGCCTGACCGGCAATGAAGCCTGAAGACCAGGCCCATTGGAAGTTATAGCCACCCAACCAACCTGTGACGTCGACGGCCTCCCCAATGACATAGAGACCGGGAACCTTGCTCACCTCCATCGATTTTGATGACAGCTCTGCTGTGTCGATGCCACCTGCTGTTACTTCAGCCTTGGCAAAGCCTTCTGTACCCGATGGTCGCAGCTTTAGCTGAGTCAATGTTGCGGAGGCTTTATCGAGTTCGATATCTGCAACATTGCCCAGCTCCTTGGTAATTCCGATTTTGGTTGCAAGGGCTTGCGCCAGTCTATTTGGAAGCTGCTCGGCAAGAGCAGCTTTCAAATGAGCACGTGGCATCCGCTTTTTCGCGGCTCGCAGCACTTGGGCGGCATCGTCGATCAGTTTAAGGGACACGGTGTCGCCCGGCGTCCAATAGGATGAGATCTGGAGGATAGCTGGACCGGAAAGTCCTCTGTGAGTGAAAAGGACAGCTTCATTGAACGCTGCATCGCGCACCTGCGCCATCGCCGAACAGGAAACACCGGCAAGATTCTGAAATAGCTTATCTTCCGACCCAAGAGTCAAGGGGACGAGAGCCGGGCGTGGTGTCACGACACGCAAGCCAAAGCGATTTGCGATATCGTAGGCTTTGCCTGTGGCCCCCATCTTGGGAATCGACGGGCCGCCAGTCGCGATGACCAGTTGCGGTGCGGTAGCGTTTCCCACTCTGAACCGGGCGTCGGCATGACCGATATCACCGATAGCAGTGGAAAGCTGGATCTTCACATTACCGCGTTGGCATTCGTCCAGCAGCATGGCAACGATTTGTCGCGCGGAGCCGTCACAGAAGAGCTGACCGAGTTTCTTTTCATGCCATGCTATGCCATAGCGCTCGACCAGCGCGAGGAAGTCCCATTGGGTATAGCGGCTGAGCGCGGACTTGGCGAAATGCGGATTCTCAGACTGGTAGCACCCTGGCTCTGTCCAGATATTAGTGAAATTGCATCGCCCGCCGCCCGAGATCAGTACTTTCTTTCCAGGTGTGTCAGCGTGATCGATGACAAGGACGCGGGCGCCAGCAATTCCAGCCGTTGCCGCAGCCAAAAGACCAGCGCCTCCTGCGCCGAGGATAATTACATCGTAGTCCATACTTGCCCTTCAGTTCGGCGCGAAACAGCTTGAAGCGCACTGCGGCCTTGCCTGCCAAGCTGTTTTCCTGCGTTTCGCTCCGACTGACCGGCTTGGCGAACTGCTCTCGGTGCCTTGGTGAGCTGAGACTCTCCTCCCGAAGTTGCAGTTGCGCTAGCTCTCGGTCAGGCCGGTGTGCTTCTGGTCGCCCTCTTTCACCGTCTCCAAATAGTCGCCACCCGGCGTCAGCCGAAGTCGCCCGGCGTGCCAATTGGCCATGTTTCTGAATTCTGCTGAACTTTCGGGATGTTGAAGACCTCCTCAAGTATCGTGCTATTAAGGGTGCAACTTATCTGATCTGCCCCTAATGGTACGTGCTTGGGCGACCGCTTTGCATCCCCAGTTCATGGTAGCGAAAAACAAATGTAAAGCTGGGCGCGAAGAGCTCCGTGAAGTCTGTGACATCAAGATGTGGGCATAACAGTGAAATCTGGAAGTCGCAAAGTAAATGGGGGTAACGACGCATGACCCTTCTTGATATCCTCGCAATCCTACTGGGGCTGGCAGCCGTTTTTGGCTACGTCAATCACCGCTTTCTTAAGTTGCCGCACAGCATTGGCTTGGTCGTAATCGCGCTCCTGGCCTCAGGCGCTATCTTGGCGCTCGACACACTCGTGCCTGGCCTGAAAATCGGCGCCACGGTCCGTAAGTTGCTCGTTGACATCGATTTCCATGATGTTCTGATGGAGGGTTTCCTCAGCGCCCTTCTATTTGCAGCAGCGGTCCACATCGATCTCTCCGAGATCGCTGCGCGCAAGTGGGCTATTACGCTCATGGCGACCATTGGAGTTTTGATTTCAACGTTCCTAGTCGGAGGTGCCTTCTGGTCTGTAGCCCAGTACCTCGGATTCGATTTGCCTTTTATATGGGCACTGGTGTTCGGCGCCTTGATATCACCGACCGACCCGGTGGCGGTTCTTGGTATCTTGAAAAGGGTTCATGTTCCGCCTTTGCTGAGGGCTAAGATAGCTGGTGAGTCGCTCTTCAATGACGGCGTCGGTGTAGTCATATTCACAATCGTGGTGGCGCTTGCAACAAGCACTGGACATGGAGCGAGTGAACTTGGTCCCCTGCAGGTGACGGGGCTGTTCATCGCCGAGGCTTTTGGAGGCGCTGCGCTCGGACTGGCCTTCGGGCTTCTGGCCTTTTTACTCATGTATTCGCTGGATGAACACAATCTGGAGATCATGATTACACTCGCGCTCGTCACTGGCGCCTATGCCGCAGCGCTTCATTTGCATGTCAGCGGGCCAATCGCAATGGTCGTATCGGGCCTTCTCATCGGCAACCAGGGGGCCAGCCTCGCTATGAGCGAAAAGACCCGTCGGCATGTTTTCGAGTTCTGGGAGCTGACCGATGAAATTCTGAACTCGGTGCTCTTCTTGCTGATCGGCCTTGAAGTTCTCGTCATTCTGCCCAGCCCCGCACACGCTGGGCTGGCTCTTGCAGCAATCCCAATTGTGCTTATTGGCCGGTGGGTAGCTGTTTCCGTGCCGATCGGCCTGATGGCAATCCGCGAGCGTTTCACAAGAGGAACGATTCGGATACTGACGTGGGGCGGTCTGCGCGGAGGAATTTCGGTGGCGCTGGCTCTGTCTTTGCCAGCAGTTGCCTACAAAGCTCCGATTCTTACCGCCACTTACTCCGTCGTCGTCTTCTCGATTATTGTCCAGGGGCTTACGATGGAACCAATTGTGAAACGGATTATGGCAAATGAATTGCTTCGGGAGGACTCTCATCTCTAGTAAGTGTGATCTTATAGATGTGATCTTATCCCTAGGCTCAAACGCTGCGATGAGCCTGTACTGGACTTGTAACATTCGATGTTGGTTTCGAAGTTCTGCTGGCATTAACCTTGCCTTCGAATTTCGACCCCAACGCATGGACTGTTGATGAGGTAGTGGCAGGGCGTTAGAGAAAGTCAAATCCCAGCACTTTGAGTTGATAGCGTAGATCTTGTCGCAGCTGAGGATGGAATTTCTTGTCGATGTCGTGGGTCCAAGAGTCGGGCGTAGTTGACTTGCCGATGCTCCGATAGTGGGCAGCAAGTACAGCGTCGTAGGCATCCAATGCGGCAGTTGCGCTGAAGCCTTCGCTTTGGTTGCCATAACGTTCACTGTGGACGATGGCACCGTAGTCCATCCGTGGTTTTTGTGACGGAACGTCATCCGGCCAACCAAGGCACATACCGAAGACGCAATAGACGTGCCTCGGCAGGCCAAGGATTTCGGCGGTCGCGACCGCGTCATTGCGCACGGCGCCGATCATGACACCCTTCAGGCCTATAGACTCAGCGGCAAGATAGGCTGACATTCCAACGAGCGCGGCGTCGATGCTGGACACGAGGCCGATCTCGAGATTATTGCCCTCAATAGTGTGACCATGTCGCTGCATGGCAATCTCGATGCGCGTTAGGTCTGCGCAAAATGCAAGGAATATTGGTGCCGACCTGACGTGCTTTTGGTTGCCGGTGACGACCGCCAGGCGGTCCTTGGTGTCTTGATTTCTGACCGTGATAACGCTGTATGACTGTATGTTGGATGAGGTTGGAGCACGAAATGCGGCCCGCAGTATGGGATCGACCGTGTCGTCGTCGACCGTCTCACTGGAGTAGCTACGGACGCTGACGCGTTGGTGAAGCGTCGCAACTGTCTCGCTCACGTGCGTTCCGTCGAGGTGGTCGATCTTGAGGTGCTCATTCATCTCAGGCTCCAACTTTGTTCAGGTTCCATGTTAACAGGTCGAAGAAGTCGATTCTTCGCCTACTTTGTCCGACGCGCCGCGAAAATCAATAGCGATTGCATATGAAAACGTTGGCTTCGATCGTGCTCTCAATGCATGGGGCGACCTGGGACGACCTGGGACGATTTCAGGGCGAGTAGTGCACGTTAGGTGCAATCGTCACCGCGTCGGCTTACACCGCAGACAACGACCTATTGGCCCGGAAAACCGCTTCCAACTCTCTGCGAGTATTAAGCTCTGGTCTCGGTCTGTGAGTGTGCTCGCACAGCCACACCGTCGTTGCTATTGGGCAGAGGCAGATAGTCTCGGCCGCTACACCGCAAGCACATCAGGGCAGTCAGAATTGTTGTCTTATCGGTCGCTTGCGATACTATCGACCACAGAAAACTATGCCCCAAAACTCAGGACCCTATGGAATACGACCAAAATGGAATCTAACGAAAAAACGAATGAACGATCACCGCCCGAAGCAAACAAGACCAACATCTGGACGCGCGGCCTTATAATGATTGTCTTCACATTTGCCATCGGTGTTGGTCATGGCCTCCTATACCTGATCGCCATAGCGCAGTTTCTGTGGCTGTTGTTTACAAAGGCTCCGAATACAGTCCTGGTGGATTTCGGAAAATCCTTAGCGCTCTGGCTAGCCGACGTCGTACGCTTCGTCTGTTGCGCCACCGACGAGAAGCCGTTTCCGTGGAGCGGTTG
>JBPCWA010000228.1:0-16470 GCA_051009975.1 Hyphomicrobiaceae bacterium | reverse complement strand
GGCAAAACGTCGCATTTCCGACTCACAAGAAACTACTCCGCAAGCGTCCTATGCTGCGACCGCGAAGACAGCTGCCTCGCTCGGAGCTTAGAATGAGCGACACTCTTGCGTACGCTCACTGAAGAAGTCTCTAATTCGGATCGATCGCTTCCATGCCATAGCCTGAGCGCGCATGGCACACTCACCCTCGTCCCCACCCGAAGTGGTCTAATTACGTGGTGAGCTCGGTTGTCGCTGGCGAATTGCGGATGAGTGTGGTAGGCCCCGGACACTTGTTTTTTGCGGCGCACACAAGCTGACCCAATCATCCATGAACCTACGCAATATTGCGATCATCGCACATGTCGATCATGGCAAGACCACATTGATTGACGTGCTTCTCCGCCAATCCGGCGTATTTCGCGAAAATCAACAGGTCGCGGATCGCGCGATGGATTCCAACGACTTGGAGCGCGAACGCGGGATTACCATTCTTGCCAAGTGCACGTCTCTTGTTTGGAATGGTACACGCATTAACATTGTCGATACACCGGGTCACGCCGACTTTGGCGGCGAGGTTGAGCGCATTCTAAACATGGTGGACGGAGCCATCGTGCTCGTCGACGCCTCCGAAGGCCCGCTTCCGCAAACGAAGTTCGTAGTTTCCAAGGCGCTCAAGCAGGGTCTGAAACCCATAGTAGCTATAAACAAGATCGACCGCCCAGATGAGCGGCACCAAGATGTTTTGAACGAAGTATTTGATCTCTTCGCAAACCTAGATGCTACCGATGAACAACTGGACTTTCCTACACTATTTGGGTCGGGACGGGACGGGTGGATGGCCACCAATCCCGAAGGGCCACAAAACGACATGGCACCGCTCTTCAACCTCGTCATTGAACACGTGCCGCCTCCTCAGGTCAGAGAGGGACCCTTTCGCCTGCTGGCTACGACCCTGGAAGCCGATCCGTTTCTCGGACGCATTCTAACAGGGCGTGTCTCATCGGGTTCCGTGCGAGCCAATCAGTCAATCAAGGCGCTGCGTCACGATGGTTCGCTGGTGGAAAACGCCCGAGTCAGCAAAGTTCTTGCCTTCCGTGGCCTTGAGCGCCAGCCAATCGATGTGGGTGAAGCCGGCGATATTGTTGCCATTTCCGGCTTTGCGGTGGCGACCGTAGCCGACACACTGTGCGCGCTCGACGTGAGTGCGCCAATAACTGCCCAACCGGTAGATCCACCAACGCTGTCAATGACATTCCGGATCAATGATGGACCACTTGCGGGGCGAGACGGCGACAAAGTGCAAAGCCGCGTCATTCGAGAAAGACTGTTGAAAGAATCGGAACGGAACATAGCCATTCGCGTGACCGAGACAGGCGACAAAGATTCCTTCGAAGTGGCAGGCCGCGGCGAACTACAATTGGGTATTTTAATCGAAACGATGCGACGCGAGGGATTCGAGCTCACGGTTTCCAGACCTCAAGTAGTGATGCGGCGAGACGTCTCGAGCAGTGCTCTGCTTGAACCGATCGAAGAAGTCATAATTGATGTTGATGAAGAACACAGCGGCGCCGTTGTGCAGAAAATCTCGGAGCGAAAGGGAGATCTGATGGAAATGCGACCGTCGGGTGGAGGTCGCCAGCGTCTTGTGTTTCACGTCCCGACCCGCGGTCTCATCGGTTACCAGGGAGAACTGCTAACGGACACGCGCGGTACTGCTGTTATGAACCGCCTGTTTCACAGCTACACACCGCATCGTGGTTCGATTCCAGGTCGCAGAAATGGCGTACTGATCGCAAACAGCAACGGCGATGCCGTAGCCTATGCTCTCTTCAATCTGGAAGATCGCGGCCCGCTGATGGTCGAACCACAAGCAAAAGTCTATCAAGGCATGATTATTGGACAGCACACACGCGAGAACGACCTTGAAGTGAACGTACTCAAATCCAAAAAACTAACAAATATCAGAGCTGCGGGCAAAGATGAGAACGTTAGCCTGTCCCCACCAATGAAAATGCCATTGGAACGCGCGCTATCCTATATCCAGGACGACGAATTGGTCGAAGTCACGCCGAAGGTAATCCGCCTGCGCAAGCGTTGGCTTGATCCGAACGAGCGCAAAAAACGGGAACGTGCGCGGGACCCCGCGGCGTGATGGCGCAATGGTTGATTGGCCAACGGATATCTCACCGACAGCGGAATATGCCGCCGCTGTGAATTTCCTGCGATGCGGCGCGGGCAATATTTTCATCACAGGTCGTGCGGGAACAGGCAAGTCGACCCTCCTGCGCGTGATGCGCGAGATTGTGGCTGACAGCGGTGTCGTTCTGGCGCCGACCGGGCTTGCAGCCGTAAACGTTGGAGGCCAGACGATCCATTCGTTCTTTGGCTTCCCGCCACGTATGATTGGCCCAGACGATATTCGGCGCAGCCGCAACGGCCGCGTCATGCGCAAGATCGACACACTGATCCTCGATGAGGTTTCGATGGTTCGATCCGATTTGATGTGGGCGATCGATCAATCGCTTCGAATAAATCGCGGTCGGCCGCGAGAACCGTTTGGCGGGTTGCGCTTAATGTTATTCGGCGATCTTCACCAATTGCCGCCTGTCGTTCGCGGTGAAGAAGGACAGATCCTGGAAGACACATACGGAGGCCCGTTCTTTTTCAATATTTCCGCACTGCGGGAAGGAGACGGAACGACTTACTTGGAGTTGCAGGAGGTTTTCAGGCAAACTGACTCGAAGCTCATCGATGTCTTGAGTGCCATTCGAACCGGCGAGGCTGGCGACAACGACCTGGCTGTTTTGAACGCCCGCGTCTCACCAATTAAAACGCTAGCAGAAGGACAGCCCTACGTCATACTCACTCCAACCAACGCCGCCGCCAATCGCATTAACCAAGCCTATCTTGAGGCTCTTCCGGGCGAATCTTACGTCTTCGAGGCGGGAATCGAGGGTGACTTCAACGCCAACGCGCAACCGACCGACGCCAGTTTGACTTTGAAGGTTGGTGCCAAAGTCATCCTTTTGCGCAATGACGCGGAGCGCCGATGGGTCAACGGTACAATAGGGTCAGTGGCGCGTCTCGAATCTGATCGCGTCTGGATTGACATCGACGGACGGGAATTCGAACTCGAACCTGCGTCGTGGGAAAACCGACGCTATTCTTATGATCAAAGCACCGAGAAGATCGTCGAGGCAATAGCTGGAACCTTTAAACAGTTTCCGCTGCGCTTGGCCTGGGCACTGACCATCCACAAGAGTCAGGGCCTCACACTCGATCGAGCCTATATCGATTTTGGCCGCGGTACATTCGCTCATGGGCAAGCCTACGTCGCGTTATCGCGGTGTCGAACGTTGGAAGGGCTTCTGCTGGCACGTCCATTGCGCAATGCCGATATTCTTTTTGATCCGCAAGCTGCCGAATATCAATCACTTTTTGCCCCACTAGATAGCACTGATTGATCACGCGCGAAATTGTGCGGCGCAGCAAAATCTGTCGCAAGTTGCGCCAATCCAAACACCGCATTGCAAAAAAATTGTTGCATTGCAGCAAAGGTGTTCTATATTACTCTATGTCAGGTAGCGGTCGCGCTATTCACGATAGATCGCGCCAAAGCAATTCGAAGCAGTCGTCGTCCCCACGACCAACGCGCAGCGACGCTCCATAAGTTGTATCGATCATCCAGGAGAGACATGATGAATGATCAATTCACCCGTCAGGCCCAAGAAATGTTCAATGTGGCCAAAGACGCACGCATTCCTGAAAACTTTCAAGCACTTGCCGAAGACGGTGTAGAAAAGAGCCGGGAGGCCTATCAAAAGCTGAACGCAGTAGCGCAAGAAAACGTGAAAACCGCCGAGGAAGTTATGTTGGCGACACACGCGGGTACGAAAGCGATCGGCGAGAAATTCATGAACAACGCCGCGGCCAATGCCGAAGCGATGTTTGACGCGGCTCAGGCCATTGCTCGCGCGAAGACGCTACCCGAAGCTGCGCGCCTGCAGGCCGACTTTGTCCAACAACAAACGGCTGCCGCAAGCGCGCAGACAAAAGAGCTTTTTGAACTTTCGACTAAGGTTGCCAAACAGACATTCGAGACGATGAACGCTGCCGCGGCGAAGTCATTCGAGCAGATGAAAAACCCGGCTTAGTTGGGGTTTTGACGTCTATCTCTAGACACTCTGGGAAATCTGTTCCCGGGGTGTCTATTCTTGATGAATGAGCTAGATCTCGCTGTGTGCGACACGTGACGCGTTCACCCTGTTTCGACCACATGCGAGTCTCTACGAGAATCCAGGCTGTGCAGCGGCGCCTGCTGCGGTATATTGGCATCCATGTTGGGTGCGAGAGCAAATCTCCAGGTACGCCTCGGGCGCGCGAACGATGCTGATCGGTTGTCCGAAGTGTTCGCGGAAACATGGCGCCATGCGTATTGCGGAATAATTCCCCACGTCCATCTCCAGTTGATGATCCGCCGGCGCCGCCCTCAGTGGTGGCGGACTGCGGTGCGTTCGCGTGACTCGGTGATTGTACTTGATTTCGAGAGGGTCGTTGTCGGTTATGCCACGTGCGGCCCGTCACGAACCGGTGGGAATTATTCCGGAGAAATTTACGAAATTTACCTCCTTCCAGACTATCAGGGAGTTGGTTTTGGCGAGCATTTGTTTGAGGCCTGCCGAATTCGCCTCGACGACCGCAGACTGCGCGGTTTGATTGTTTGGGCACTATCGGAAAACATCAATGCCGCTGCGTTCTACATGGGCCGCGGCGGCCGCCCCATGACCACTACGTTTGAGCGCTTAGGGGGCAAGCGCGTCGAGAAAACAGCCTACGTGTGGGATGACTGATAGAAGGAGTGAAACAACGACATCGCCCAGCAAGTCCACTATTAACACCCCTATCAGACGACCTCGCGAGAGAATCCTACTCCAGGGTTAGCGATATTATGTTACGACCGCCGAGCCAGGCTACTGAAGCAGGCCCGTTCGGGTGCCTATTGTGGAGCCTCAGCCAAGCACGCCACAATCCAGAGATTTTTTGCCATGCGCATCGACGCCATTAAAACCGGATTCAACCCTCCTCACGAAGTCAATGTTATCATCGAAGTTCCCGTTGGGGGCGAGCCAATAAAATACGAACTCGACAAGGCTTCGGGCACGCTGTTCGTCGATCGTTTTTTGTATACACCGATGCGATATCCTGGGAACTATGGCTTTATTCCTCACACTCTCTCGGCCGACGGTGACCCAATAGATGTCTTAGTCTGTAATACGCGAGCGATCGTTCCCGGTGCGGTTATTCCCTGCCGGCCCGTCGGGGTTCTATTAATGGAGGACGATGGTGGCGGAGACGAAAAAGTCATCGCTGTCCCGAGCACGCGCACGACGCAGCGGTATGAGAACATCAAGACTTATACCGACTTACCTAGCATCACCATTCAACAAATCCAGCACTTCTTTGAACACTACAAGGATCTCGAGCCGGACAAATGGGTCAAAATAAAAGGTTGGGGTCATGCCGATACGGCTCTCCGAATGATCGAAGACGCCATCGCACGACACGCCGAGAGCTCATCTTTTGGATAAGATGAGCGGACTTCACGACAGCACACAGACGCCCGGGGTCCTTCGCAGCATTGCGACCGACGGGCAAGAGGGAATGCCATGGGCCAGATTTCAATTGCGGTAATGGGTGTTGGCGGCAGAATGGGGCGCGAACTCGTCCGTACGATATTCGAGGCAAACGGCTGCCGAGTTGCTGGCGGCATCGAGCCGGAGGGCTCGGAATTGCTGGGAGAGGATATTGGGGCCCTCGCGGGTCTCAAGCCTCTTGGCATTGAGGTCACCTCGGATGCGCTTGAACTCATAGCCCAAGTCGACGCAATTGTTGATTTTACGAGTCCAAAGTCATCGGTTGAATTTGCCGGATTGGCGGCAAACGCGCGCATTGTCCATGTCTTAGGAACAACCGGTTTGTCGGAAGATGATGAGGCCGCGATTGCGGCGGCGGCACGTCATGCCGCGATTATCAAAGCCGGAAACATGAGCTTGGGTGTAAACTTGCTCGTAGAAGTCACGCGCAAGGTTGCGGCCGCATTGGATGAGGATTTCGACATCGAGATTGTCGAAATGCATCACCGTCATAAGGTTGACGCGCCGTCTGGGACAGCGTTGATGCTTGGTGAAGCAGCTGCCCAAGGTCGCGGAATAGCCCTGCGTGACCGCGAAGTTCGCGTTCGCGACGGACATACGGGCCCGCGCCGCCGGGGCGACATAGGCTTTGCGACATTGCGCGGGGGCGACGTCAAGGGCGAGCATGTTGTGATTTTTTCAACGGATGGAGAAAGAGTCGAACTCGCCCACCGCGCATTCGACCGGGGAATTTTCGCGCGCGGCGCAGTCAAAGCTGCGCTTTGGGGGTACGGCAAGCCGCCCGGAGTCTATGCCATGGTTGACGTTCTTGGACTCTAGCATCCGTGTAATCAGGGGTACGCTTCACAAGCGTCATGAACTAAGTTTGCAGCCCATCACGCGGAACTCTATATGATACTTTTGATTTTGGGTTCTTGAAATTGGGTTCTTCAACTTGGTTTCCACGGTGTCTGCCTGCATTCCCAGCGAGTGTTTGACCATGCGAATGAACATCGACACGGTCCACCGAAGAAGCCTCACACCACACGTTCGGCTGAGAGACAGTTCTGCTGGTCCGTGACGCTTGCCCTGGCTGAGCATGCAGGTTAGCACACTAGCACAGCAGTACTCTGTAAATGTGCTAACCACGAAAGGCTCCATCTTCTCATGACAACACATAGTCTCTTGCTCCTTCCCGGCGATGGTATTGGTCCGGAGACCATGGCGGAAGTGGAGCGAATCTTGGCATTCTTCAATTCGCGTTCAAATCGCGCATCCTTCGATTCGCAGACCGATCTTGTGGGTGGTGCTGCACTAGACGCCCACGGCGTCCCACTGACATCGACAGTGCTGGAGAAAGCTCAGGCGGCCGATGCAATCATTTTTGGATCAGTGGGTGGGCCAAAGTGGGACAATGTCGGGTTTGATCTCCGACCTGAAGCAGGTCTTTTGCGTTTACGCAAAGAGATGGACCTATTTGCCAACTTACGACCTGCCATTTGCTACCCGGCTCTGGCCGAAGCTTCGTCGCTGCGTCGGGAAATCGTTGAGGGTCTGGACATACTCATTCTGCGCGAGCTGACGGGCGGGACATATTTTGGCGAACCGAAAGAAATTGTCACCCTGCAAAGCGGTGAAAAACGAGCAGTTGACACGACCCTCTACACCACGTCCGAAATTGATCGCATTGCAAAGGTAGCCTTCGATTTAGCCCGCAAACGTAGCAACAAGGTGCACTCAGCGGAAAAACGAAATGTAATGATGACCGGTCTCCTGTGGCACGAGGTCATTACTGAGACGCACAAGACCTATGCGCCGGACGTCAAGTTGGAACACATCCTTGCTGACAATTGTGTCATGCAGCTGGTCCGCGACCCTAAGCAATTTGATGTGCTTGTTTGCGACAACTTGTTCGGGGACATGCTGTCCGATGCTGCAGCAATGTTGACAGGATCTCTTGGCATGCTTCCGTCGGCCTCGCTCGGAATAGTCAACCCCAGGACAGGAAAATCCAAGGCGCTCTATGAGCCAGTCCACGGTTCCGCGCCCGATATTGCCGGCAAAAACCAAGCCAATCCTGTAGCCACCATCGGATCCTTTGGGATGTCGCTACGCTATTCGTTTGGCATGGTGGAAGAAGCCAATCTCATCGACACGGCCATAGCGAATGTATTGGCTCAAGGCTTCCGAACAAGTGATATAATGCAGCCCAATATGCGCTTAGTTGGAACAAGCCAAATGGGAGAAGAGATCGTAGAAGAATTGAAGCGATTGACTGCGTGATTCGCGCTTACGACGACGGCAGTGTTCCGCCTAATCCACCCGATCAGTTGTCCTAGCGAATGAGGGGGCGGGCGCCAACCGTCGCGGCTGCTTTGATTGGCGCGACTTCCCTTCGAAGTAACATCCTTCCCGCAATTCGAGTTTTCCGTGGTGGATGTCCCCATAAACCTTGCAGTTGGAGGCCAAGGTGAGGCGCTGCGCGTAGATATTGCCCTCGACGAGGCCGTCGATGATGGCGTGTTCCGCAATGATGTCACCTATCACGCTGCCGCCAGCCTTAATCTTGACGCGACTACAAGCGAGTGTGCCATCGATACGGCCGCTGACGAGAACATCTAGATCGGTCTCGACCATTCCATAGATGCGGACCCCGATACTGACGATGAATCTGTCTTGCGCCAATCGTCTTCCTCTGGGTACCTCAGCACGCAACTTGCGCCGCGTGCTCTTGCACCTTCATACCAGCGAAGCTTCGCATGTTTTAAGTGTCTCGATCTCAGAAAAATTCGGCTCAAAATAGACGATTAAGAGAAGGCGGTTTGTTCCCTCCGGTTCAATCTAGCTTGGTCACGCTTAGCCTGCCTGAGCGTCTACCTCAGCCTTAGTGAACTTAGATTGGTCCGGATCGCTTCAAGTTGATCCGATTCAGTCTAGCACAATTTGGGTTACCGCTCGCTCAAAGAGAACACAATTCGGCGCTGTCTTCAAAACATCCCGCACCACCAAAAGCACACACTCAATCACGTTAGAGATAGTCAGTCCTGCCGCCTATTTATTTGCTTGGCGGCGAGGTGCCCGGCCACCTAAATCTGCTGATCCATCCGAACCAGCAGCGCATCAGACACGAATTGTGCCATCAAAACCAATTGTTACCGATGGAAAGCGAAAAATTGGCGCCAAATATTGTTTAAGTAGAGTCGATCGAGGTGATCATGGCAGATGGGCATGACTGGTCCATTGACGTCTTTGAGGCAATCCGGCGCCGGTTCATCAGGACCGTTTGCACGGTGCCCGACGGTGGACTGACAAAACTGCTGACGCTGGTTGGCGACGACCCCAGTATGCGCCTCGTAACGCTCTCAACCGAAGAAGAAGGGCTGGGCATTGTGGTCGGTCAATGGCTCGGCGGACAGCGTGCGATGCTAGCAATTCAGTCATCAGGCGTCGGCAACTGCATCAATGCTTTGGGGTTTCCGAGTATCCTCAGGGCGCCGTGCCTCATGTTGGTAACAATGCGTGGAGTGTGGGGCGAGTTTAATCCCTGGCAAGTGCAGATGGGCATGGCGACACGACCCGTGTTGGAAGCCGTAGGAGTGAAATGCTTTGTGGTCGACAATTCGCGCGAGGTTGGCGAGACATTCGGAGCAGCTGCCGATCTAGCATTCAACGGCGGTTATTCGTGTGCTGTTCTGGTAAGCCAACGCGTTATCGGCGCCAAAGGTTTTGGACAAGACTAAGGAATATTCACCGTGTCGACAGTCACTTCCAACAAGATCCAGCGGCGCGCATTCGTCAGTGATTTGCTGCGCCAACGCGACGGCGCGTTGATCATACCCGGCCTTGGATCACCCACTTGGGACGCGTTCGCGGCAGGCGATTGCGCCGAGTATCTTTACTCTTGGGGAGGTATGGGTCTGGCTGTTCCCACCGCACTTGGACTGGCCTTGGCGCAACCTGAACGTCGCGTGGTGGCACTCACCGGCGACGGAGAGATGTTGATGGGAATTGGTTCACTTGGTGTCGTAGCAGACCAGGCGCCGGACAATTTGGCAATCCTCGTACTCGACAACGAGCATTTTGGAGAGACGGGTCGCCAGACAGGCTTGACGGCTGGCCGAACCGATCTCTGCGCCATTGCTATAGGATTTGGCATTACCAAGACCAAGCTCGTGACCGAGCACGGTGAGGTCGATGGCCTTGCAAATCTCCTTTTCCATCAGCCGGGACCGGTCTTTGCCGTCGCCAAGATTGCCTTGAGCGAAGATCCTTGGATGCTGCCGGAAAAGGATGGTGCAGCAATCGCCCGCCGATTTCGCACAGCGATTGATACAGCGAGTGTATGAGCGTGACCAGCATGTGTGGGGCACTGGCGACGGTCTGTGGCAGAATACATTTTATAGAGCTGGTAAGGTACGTTTCGAGAAGCCATCATTGATCCGCGAGACAACCTGAATCGGACGACCTGCGAAGGGGGCCTGCCAACTTGCAACCGGCCATGCTATGACCCGCTATGCTATGACCCGGCATGGTCCAGCGCACTGTGATTTTCCGCTGTGTGGCGTTCCGCTATGTGATGACCTTCCGCGTAACGACCCACGGGACATGATCCGATTGAGTGGTATCAGTATGTGCGACATCCAATAACTTTCGATGCGGCATCCTTAGTATGCGAGGTTCATCGTGAACGACAGAAAGCGGCATGACGCCAACAGCCGACTTGGCCGTCGAAAACCAGAGACCGACGCCGTACAGGCTCTACATGCTGTCGACCGCCGAACAGGTGCCATCGTTCCCGGCATTGAACCAGCCACAACATTTGCTCGTGACAGCGCCTACAACCTCCCGGACGACTTTTCCTATGCCCGAGAGACACACCCCAACGCAGCTGCCTGTGAAAATGTCCTGACTGCCATCAGTGGCGGAGAAGCGGCCTTGGTTTTTAACTCCGGCATGACCGCAATCGCCAGTGTGTTCGAAACCGTGCGCAGCGGCCAGCACGTGGTAGCACCGCAGGTTATGTACTATGGCGCACAACAATTTTTGCGCCGGATCCAGGATTTGCGCGGTGTCTCGGTGACATTTTTTGATCAGACTCAACCCAATTCGTTGGTTGATGCAGTGGAACCTGGTCGTACAGAGATCGTTTGGATTGAAACAGCGGTCAATCCGACCTGGGATGTGATCGATATTTCTGCAGCCGCCCAAATTGCGCACTCCGCAGGCGCCCTACTCGGGGTCGACGCAACAATTTCACCTCCTTGCACAACCGACGCAATTGCCCTTGGCGCTGACATCGTTTTCCATTCGGCAACAAAATACCTCGGCGGGCACAGCGATCTAACTGCAGGTGCGTTGGTCACAGCAAAGATAAACGCACGTTGGCAGGAAATAAGTGAGTTTCGCAAGGTTACCGGCGGCGTGCTAGGACCTTTCGACGCCTGGCTCCTTCTACGTGGTATGCGCACGCTTTTTGTACGCTATGAGCGAGCATCCGCCAATGCGCTCACCATCGCACAACACTTCGAAGGCCACCCGAAGATAACAATGGTGCTGTATCCCGGTTTGGCAAGTCACCCCGGACACGAGGTTGCTGCTCGCCAGATGCCCAACGGCTTCGGCGGCATGCTGTCATTACTTGTGGACGGCGACGGAGTGACAGCGAAACGGATCGCTGGCCGTACAAGAGTGTTCCTGCCAGCCACTTCACTTGGCGGCGTGGAAAGTTTGATCGAGCACCGAAAGTCAGTAGAAGGGCCGCATAGCAGTGTACCTGAGAACCTCCTCCGACTGTCGATAGGGATAGAGGCCGTCGATGATCTCATCGTGGATCTTACGCAGGCTTTGGAGGGCTAGAGGCTCCGATCATCAATCATCCGACAGTCTTGCGCTCCTTCGCTGGCTGCCGCTCGCTGACCGACTTGAGCTGGCCGCAGGCCGCGAGAATATCACGACCTCGCGGTGTCCGGATCGGACTGGCGTAGCCGGCACGATTGATGACTTCAGCAAATTTTTCGATCTGCCCCCAATCGGACGACATGTAAGGCGTTCCTGGCCAGGGGTTGAATGGAATCAGATTTATTTTGGCGGGGATTCCTTCCAATAGGCGGATCAAGGACCGAGCCTCCGCCAGCGAGTCGTTAACGCCCTTTAACATAACGTATTCAAATGTAATCCGACGCGCGTTGGATAGTCCGGGATACGCGCGGCAAGCCGCCAGCAACTCCTGAATGGGCCAACGCCGATTGATCGGTACAAGTTTGTTGCGCAGTTCGTCGTGCGTGGCATGCAGCGAAATAGCGAGCATCGTGCCCGCCTCTTCGCCCCAACGCACGATCTCCGGAACGACCCCGGACGTGGACAGCGTGATCCTCCTTTTCGATAGAGACAAACCCTCATTGTCAGTGGCAATCGCAATGGCGTCACGCACATTCTCGAAATTGTAGAGCGGCTCACCCATACCCATCAATACGACGTTCGTGATCTTACGATTTCCAGTCGGCAACAACTGGCCGTCATCGAGCGGTTGGCATCCTGGCCAATCTCCTATGCGATCACGCGCGATCAGAATTTGCGCAACAATTTCCGCCGGGGTCAAATTGCGGACCAAGCGTTGTGTACCGGTATGACAGAACGAGCAGTTCAACGTGCAACCAACTTGGCTGGATATACATAGCGTGCCCCGGTCGATCTCAGGAATATAGACCGTTTCCACTTCTGGAGGACGTTTGTCAGAAGCGTGCTGGCCAAGCCTCAGCAACCACTTGCGAGTTCCGTCTTCGGAGATTTGCTCCGTCACGATTTCCGCTCGCGCGATGCTGCTAATTGCCGAGAGCTTCGCACGGAGTTCACTCGATACGTTCGTCATCCCGTCGGGCGATAATGCGCCGCGGACATAAATCCAATTCCAGAGCTGGCGTCGGCGCATGCGGACCTGTCGTTCGGGTACCCCAATTGCCCGCAACAAACCCTCTAGTTCGTTGCGTTTTAGTCCAACGAGGGTTTCGCCCTCACTCCTCGACACGGCTCTATTGTCCGCCTTTTGTACGTCTTGCACTAGAAGTGTCATAACCTCGATCGCGTCCTGTCCAACATCGGATCATACCTCACTTTCCACAGGACACGAAAAAGACGGGCGCCCCCTGGCGCCCGCCTGAACTAGCGACAGTCAAAAGCGCTGTTATTATTTCGCCTCGTCCTTCTTTGCGTCTTTACCTGTGGCCTTCTTCTCTACGTCGGCTGCCTTTGCGGTCTTTTTCTCGTCCGATTTTGGATCTGGCTTCGGCTTACGTGCAACGATGTCCGTAGGTAGGCCCCGGAGTTTGGCAATCGCATATTGTAGCTGCTTGTCCAGCTTTTTCTCGCGCGGCACATAGGCCACCGAACCGGACTCCTCTTTTCCGTCCTTATCTTCGGTGCGCAAGTGACCTCGCAAACTAGCTTCGCCGCGCGGTTTGCGCTTTTCGAGACGCTTCTTGAGATCTTCCGGCAGCTCTTGCTCAACGATGAGATCCGGCAAAATACCTTTTGCTTGGATCGAGCGACCTGATGGCGTGTAGTATCGGGCCGTCGTCAATCGGATTGCTCCATTGCTACCGAGCGGAATAATTGTCTGCACGGACCCCTTGCCGAATGACCGCGTACCTATGATTGTCGCCCGCTCGTGATCCTGAAGCGCACCAGCGACGATTTCCGACGCAGACGCCGACCCACCATTAATCAGAACATAGATCGGCTTTCCGCCAGTGAGGTCTCCTTCGCGAGCTTGCGAACGTTGTGTCTCTTGCAGGTTACGCCCCTTTGTTAGAACGATGGCTCCCTTGTCCAAGAAATCGTCGCTTACAGCGATGGCCTGATCGAGTAGACCTCCGGGGTTGTTGCGCAGATCAATGATATAGCCTTTGACCTTTCCTGCCGCTTCACGCTTCAACTTCTCGATCGATTTGACGAGATTCGAATGCGTTTGCTCATTGAACGTTGTAACCTTCAGGTAAACGATCTCGCCGTCCCCTTCGAGCCGCGACTTGACCGCATTAATGCGAATAACGTCGCGTACGATCTTGATCTCCAAAGGCTCGTCTAGCCCCTTACGCACGACCGTCAAAGTAATAGGTGTCTTGACGCGGCCACGCATTTTCTCGACGGCCTGCTCCAAAGTCAGCCCCATGATCTGCTCACCGTCGAGGTGGGTAATCAGATCGTTGGCCCGAACGCCGGCTTTGTCCGCTGGCGTATCATCTATCGGGGAAACGACCTTGACCACGCCGTTTTCCATCGTGACCTCAATGCCAAGCCCGCCGAACTCGCCTCGGGTCTGCACCTGCATGTCCCGAAAGTGCTTGGGGCTGAGATAAGCCGAATGCGGATCCAACGCAGCAAGCATCCCGTTGATCGCCGATTCGATCAATTTCGTGTCTTCAGGCTTCTCAACATAGTCGGTGCGCACACGTTCTAATACGTCGCCAAATAGGTCAAGTTGCTTGTAGATTTCTGAGTTTGGTGTCGTCGCGGAGTAAGTCTTGGTAACATTGAAGATTGTGGTTACCCCGGCAATGCCGGCCATAATCATGAAGCTCCAAAACGCGAAGTCAGTTTTGCGCATTATCCCTGCACCCTATTTTGCCCCGCGGCCCACCATGGACTGGGATCTATCGGCTTACCGTTCTTGCGAAATTCCACATATAGCACTGGGTCGCTGGAACCGCCACCATTGCGCCCAGCATTTGCCATCGAACCAATTGGCTCGGAGGCAAGCACAAACTGTCCGAGCTGTACATCCAATCGAGACAAGTTTGCTAGCAGGATATGGTATCCACCACCGGCATTTATGATCAAGAGTTGGCCATAACTACGAAATGCACCGGCGTACACAACCCAACCATCACACGGAGATGTGATCTGCGCGCCCCGCCGGGTTTTCATGACCAAGCCCTTAGATTTGCCACCTTGTACCGTCGAGTCACCAAAATTGATAACTTTCTTGCCAGCTGCCGGCAGCGGAAGTGATGCACGTGCCTTGTGGAACGGAATTGCTGGCTCAAGTCGACCAGGATTGTTGGACAAACCTGGTCCACTTGGCACCATCTCAACGGCGGATGGACCGATCGTGGAGGGACGGAGCGAGGCCACCCTCGTCCGCTCTTTTCGCCTCTTTGCATCGGGCTTTTCCGAACCGATCTTGGCGTCTGTTTTTGCGGCTGACGGCGGGTTAGTCGGGACGTCCTTCGAACGTGTTGAACCAACAGTATCGTTCGACTCCAAAGAGCGATTGTACTTGCCAAGCGCGGTATTTCTGGCGATCGAGCGATCGAGCCTGGCAATCAGGTCATTCAAACCGGCGGCATCACGTTCAATGCGTGCTGCCTGTCTGCGGATTTTTAGGATTTCGTTCTGCTTCGTCAGTTGCGTCTGGCGTTTGGTCTCGACCAAAGCAGCGAGCCTTGTTTGCTTCTCTTTGAGACGGTCGACCTCCACCCGCCGCTTGGTTTGCTCAGCGCGGCGCTCCGCCGTAACGATTGCCAGCTTTTTGAGGTTGGCCACCAACGCATCGGCCTTGCCCTTAAATTCTGGAAAAGCGCGAGCTAGTAGCATCGCGCTGCGAACCATTCGCAGCGCATCGGAGCGCTGCGTAATTATGACGGGAGGCGGATTTCGTCCCATTCGCTGCATTGCCCCTAACAAACTAACGATCGATCTGTTTTGTCGTCGCAAGTCTGTTTGCAGCAACGCCTCTCTGGATGATATTTCCCGAAGCTTTGCCTCGATGTCTGTCAGCTGCTCCTCACTTCTCTGAACATCTTGTGCCGTCTCTATGAGCTGCGTGTTGAGCCGCTTGCGCTCCTTTGCCAACTCAGTCACATCACCGGAGAGACGTTTTTCCTGTTGTCTAAGCTCGCGCGCACGCACGCGTTTGCGCTGCAAGTCCAAGTACTTGGTTTCGCGCTGCTTTTGCTGGACTGCGGGCGCGCCGGGTTTGTCCTGCGCTTGAGTGAGAGTTGCGCCCGCAAGCGTGAACCACAAAGGAAGGAGCAACAGAGACTTGAGCAACGGAGATTTTGTCAAAGGAGGTTTTTTCAAAGGAGGTTTCAGCAACCGAAGTAAAAGGAACTGAGAGTTGGCCAGCAAACAGGCTGCGATAGCGCGCATCCCCACCGGACGGCTTATGCGCCAGATCAGATCCGCCCGAGACGACTGAAAAATTCTATGGTGTGAGAACCAGTTAGCCATGAAATCTCGTAAGGTAAACAGTTAGAGACCTAGACAGCCCCACCACAGGGCTCGCAAGTATAGCACCGCGTCCGACCGTAGGAGTAGGAGCTGACGCACGACTTGTGCCACCCATCAGAACCAAAGTTTCAGTGTTAACATCGAAAAATTAAGGCATTTCTAGCGGCGCCCACGTTTTGACATCGAAGAAAGCGTCGCGTGACCAGGAAAATGCACAGGATGATAGCCACCTGGCACCGTTTCGACGGCCCGTTGCGTGCCTCGTCCTCCCGCATCACAAGATCAACGGCGTGAACGTATCAACTCGAATGGCAAAAACATGCAAGACGCAATGACCTACATAACGACCGTGGCTGTTTTCGCGGTGCTGGCCGTACTTCTGCTGGGTTTGTGGACCATGATGCGTGGCAAGAGCGCCAACACGTCTCAACTTCTCATGCGTTGGCGCGTCGGCCTCCAATTCGTAGCCATTATTGCAATCATGGTGACGCTTTATTTCCGGTGAACACGTCGTGTGGCCCTTTGGTGGCGCCACTTCAGCATCCTGGACCTGCCTGACATAATAGGCAGGGGGTCGAGCCGACACTGCAAAACGCTTTTGTCAGGAAGGTGAATATGGTCGTTCTCA
>JBPCWA010000227.1:0-5746 GCA_051009975.1 Hyphomicrobiaceae bacterium | reverse complement strand
GGCGGCGAAAGCGAAATCACAAGCTACGGCTGCCGCGCGATGTTGGAAGAGCAGGCAATTCAGATCCTGCAGTTCGATTGCACGATGTTTGGTGGCTATACTGAAGGCCGAAAGCTCGCCGCGCTGTGCGAGCTTAACCACGTCGACGTCGCTCCACACCACGATTGCTTCATTCACGCCCCGTTAGTCGCGTCTACACCTGCAGGACGGATCGTCGAGTCCTTTACCGATCCGGAACGTGACCCCCTTCAAGCGGAGCTGTTCGAAAACCCGCCGCAGATTGCGGACGGTTGGCTGACATTGAATGAAGACCCCGGGATCGGGTTGACGCTATCCGAAGCTGCCGTCGAAAAGTTCGGTAGACGCTTTGCATGAGCGCTCCCAAGAGATCAATAACCAACACAAGCAAACAGGAGGAAACCCATGAACGTGAGACCCGACCCTACATTTTACCCCACAGCAAAACTGGCCATGGAGGGCCCGATCGAAAAACTTGCCTTCACGCTGATGTTGAGTCCGGACGGATCACAGCCGGATGGTCTCGCCGTGATCGATACGGACCCAACCTCGAAAACATTTGGGCAAATCGTGCATAGCCTCTTCATGCCGAATAAGGGCGACGAGTTTCATCACTTCGGCTGGAACGCGTGCTCCTCCGCATTGTCACCATTGACGGGACATGCCTTTTTCGAACGCAGATACCTGATCATACCTGGCATCCGGTCCTCGAGAATTTACGTCATTGATGTCAAGGATCCACTCGACGCCAAGATTCACAAGATCATCGAAGCAGATGAGCTGATGAGGAAGACGGGCTATTCACGCCCCCACACCATCCATTGCGGACCGGAAGGCATTTATGTTTCGACGCTTGGCGGCGGTGGCAAGGATGGCACGGACGGTCCTCCAGGCATCTTCATCATGGATTGTGAGACATTTGAAATCCTGGGCCGTTATGAGATGGATCGCGGCCCGCAAGATAAGCACTATGACTTCTGGTGGAACCTGCCGCGCGACTACATGGTGAGTTCGGAGTGGGGCCTGCCGCCTCAGTTCGAGAACGGTGTTGTGCCTGAGGATTTGTTGAGCAACAAGTATGGCCATTCAATCCACTTCTGGGACCTGCGTGGACGCAAAAACATCCAGACCATTGATCTTGGCGAGAACCATCAGATGGTGCTGGAGATCCGCCCCGCCCATGATCCTGCCAAGGAATACGGGTTCTGTGGCGTTGTCGTCGATACTACAAACCTTGAAGGTGCGATCTTCACTTGGTGGCGAGACAAAGATGGAAAGTTCCAGGCTAAGAAGACGGTGACGATTCCGCCTGTTCCCGCCGACCCAGACGACCTACCTGAACTGCTCAAAGGGTTCAGTGCAGTGCCGCCTCTCGTCACGGACATCGACCTCAGTCTCGACGATAAATATCTCTATGTCGCGTGTTGGGGCACCGGCGAAATGCACCAGTACGATGTTTCCGATCCGATGGCGCCCAAGCTCGCCGGCAAAGTAGAAATCGGCGGTATCGTTGCTAAAACCAAACACCCCAACGGCAAGGAGTTTGGCTACGGCCCGCAAATGGTTGAGATCAGCCGGGACGGCAAGCGGGTTTATTGGACCAACTCGCTCTACTCGACCTGGGATGACCAGTTCTATCCTGGAGAGCGTGGCGCAGCGATGGTGATGGCCGATGCCGGTGAGAACGGTGGACTGACCTTGAACAAGGATTTCTGGGTGGAGTTTCCTGAAGGCTATCGATCTCACCAAATCCGTCTCGAAGGTGGCGACTGCTCAACGGATTCGTTCTGTTACCCTTCAGTGTGACGATGCCGCCAAGCGATTGGACAACGGCTGGCCTCTGGTTCGCCGTTGTCGTCAGCGGCATATATCATGGCATTAATCCTGGCATGGGTTGGCCGTTGGCCGTGTCAGCCGGTTTAATGGGCAATGGACGACGTGATCTGGTGGCGGCACTGTGGCCGTTGACCGTTGGTCACTTCATGGCAATGGCCGGGATACTCCTGCCATTCGCCGTCATGACCGTTCTCGTGACTTGGCAATACGAGATCCGAATTGGTGCCGGACTGTTGGTGATGGCCACCGGTCTGTACCTGCTCATCAATCGACGCCACCCTCGTTTCCTCGCCCGGATCAGGCCGACGCAATTGGCGCTTTGGTCGTTTACCGTCGCCATGGCGCATGGTGCCGGACTAATGCTGGTGCCAATCTACCTTGGACTTTGTCGAGTAGATGAACTCGATGCTGGCCATCAAGCTGCGTTTGCCTTGATGGGTGGCAATCTCGTGATCGCGGTCATCGTTGCCGTTGTGCACGCCGGTGCAATGATTGTCAGCGGTGGTGCACTGGCCGTTGCCGTTCACGCCTGGCTTGGTCTCAAGTTCTTATCGAAGAGCTGGTTCAACCTGGACGTCGTATGGGCTCTGAGCCTGATACTTGTTGGCGCAACCGGATTGGCGACGGCCTTAGGCGGGCACTAGTACGCGAAACCAGGTGAAGGCCTATCCCCCAACGAATTGGACAACCGTTACTCATCCAAAAGCCGACAGTAAGTTATTCAACTTAGGTCACCAGTCTAACAGGCCCATACTTCTGCTCTGTGGACCGAACGCCATAAGTTCTGAAGTGAGTTTATGTTGACTGGTGACTTCAGCGCAACTCGATCAGCGTTGCTACACCTTCTTGGCGCACCAGAAGGTCGTTTGGCCGATTGAATGGCGCGCCTCGTCCTGCTCCTGCACGAACTCATTAAGTGCGTGCGCCGCCTCTAGCTCCTCGATCTTGGCGCATGCTCCTTCAAGTTCATCGTCGCGGACCAAAGCCCAGATCGAATCGCCTGCTCGCCACGAAGCACTCAAAGGACCTCGCGGGGCAAGGCTTGCTTGTCCTTGCAACAGTGCATCCAGGGGAACGGTTCGATGAACATCGTCAAAACCGGATGAATGCAGTGCGTTGCGCAACTGTTCGTTTGAAATTGTGCGCTCGCGACCGCGTCCGCTGGCTTCAGGGATCAGCGCATGGTACCAAAAACCGGACTGCATCTGGATTCTTGAACAGGCGTTGATCAGGACAATTCCACCCTGCCTTAGAATGCGGGACGCTTCTCCGATTACACGACAATGATTTGTCAGATCTTGCGACCCGAGTGGCTCAAGATGATGCAGTACCTGATTGAACATCACGACATCGAATGATTTGTCCTCAAATGGAAGTTCCGGCAATTCACCAGCCCTGAGCAAAAGCTTGTCCCGAAGCCCGAGCTTGTCAGCTTTCTTGCCGGCCTCTGCAAGCATCTCCTTGTTCAAATCGAGCCCCGTGACTGTGCCAACCACTGAAGCCATCGCGACGGCGTAGTTTCCTGTCCCGCACCCAGCATCCAGAACACGAACACGGCTCAAATCAGCGAAATTCGCCAAGACATGACCGAACCAGATTTCTAGTCCAATAGCCGATCGCGTCGTATCGTAGTGGCCTGCAGTCTTGTCGTAGGCTTCATACTGACTCATCGTAGTGCTCTCTTTTTGCGAGCCGGGGTTCACTTTGGCTAACCAAGTCTTGCATCCGTTGATCGCCCAAGTGGTCGCTGCGGGGCCTCCTAAAGGACCGCTTTTGATCAAAGAACGAACCCGCTCTCGCGGGAGCGCGCTGCGCCACTAACCGAGAACCTTGGTACTCCAGTCTATTTGAGAATTTCAACAATATGATCGTACTTGAGTGCCCTTCGCGCAAATCCGTTTGCCAGATCGAATGTCTCTGATGTGGACACCTCACCATTGCTTCCGAACTGAGTTTCCGCAGACTGGTGGTGTCCGCGCAACTAGCTGCGTCCGGCCGATGACTAGTCGGAAATGATCAAACAAGAGAAGTGGGAAGCCGGCCCGGACACGGGCGGTCTATCGCTCGAGCCAGGCAGAGCGCCTTTTCCTCTTAATCGATCAACTGACCGGCAGCGAAAGCTTAATCGCTCAGGTCGTCACGCTGTGCTTAAGTCAGATACTTTTCTGGGCTCGACAGTGATCTGGTCAATCGCGTTGAGCGTTCCTATTGTTGGTACGCAACAGTGACAACGTCAGTATCTCCGTCGACCACTGTACGCTGCACTGGGTCCCGATGCTAAAATCGCCATCACAACCGGATACCTTTAATGTGCGTGGTTGAAACCCCGGCCCAAGCTTCAAATAACGGCTCGGCGACCCAGCTTTATGTTGGTGTCGTGACTGCTCTTCTCGATCTTCGCCAACTAACCAGATACTGTCGTGAACCTGATGCCAGGCCTGATCCGCAAAGATAGGGCAACAACAAATTCGTATGATTGGGTTGGATAGCGTTCGACTTATACCATTGGAGCGATCGTAATGCGGAAATTAATAGCACATGCGTGGAATTTTATTTTCGATCATGAGGTAAGTCCTCTCCGGCACATCCCGGACATAGCTACTCGGCACATGATTTTGCAGCTGCTCGGGTGGATGTGGGCAGTTGCATTCGCTGTGGCAATTGGGAGTTACGCGATGCTTCCTGCAAGTTTAATTGGCCATGCGGTTTTGATAGCAGCGGTGACCATCACCGCGGCAACCTACACTACAGCAGCGACTAAGCCGGAACTGTTTACGTCGGGCCTTGGCCGGCGCCGCGATGGAGAGCATGATTAGGACCAAAGCAAGATGTCGTTGGCAGAGTTCGTCGAGTGCGGCAACATCACCAGCCGACATCTGCAAACAAATGGAGCGTAGTATTGACCGACAAGAGCGGTAGTTTGACTGTCTTCTACGATGGTGCGTGCCCGCTATGTACCGCTGAGATCAGTGTCTATCGCAATAGCCCCGGCGCTGATAAATTAGAGTTCAAGGACGTTTCTGCGCACACCTCCGACTTAGTAGCTCCTGACCTGGATAAAGTGCACGCTCTCAAGCGCTTTCACGTGCGACTTACCAACGGTCGCCTTGTGTCAGGAGCGGCGGGATTTGGTCATCTTTGGCTAGCACTTCCGGCATGGCGCTGGCTCGGGCGCATTGTTCTCTTGCCGGTCATACTGCAAGCAACCGAATTGGTTTACCGTTGTTTCTTGATAGTTCGGCCAACCTTGCAATGGGTTTGGCGCGCGGTGTCATCGACACGAATGCAACGATGAAGTTCCCGACGACACTGGCGGGTTGATGTGAGCACGGCGGTGGCGAGCCTCGCGAGGGATGCCGGCGGATAGCCTCCATCTCTCTCGCTTTCACCTTCCTTGGATCGACTGACTGCAACGCAGGTTCACAGAGGAAGCAACATGGCATTACATTCTCGTGCTATCGAGCTGGTTGCACTTCGCACTGTAAGAAAATTAAAGGCCTTTTGATGACGAGGATTGCAATCATCGGCGCCGGTTTGTCAGGCCTTGTCCTAGCACGCGCCCTGCAACCCCAAGCCGCTGTCACGGTGTTCGACAAGTCAAGCGGTGTCGGCGGTCGAATGGCCACGCGTTATGACGATGCCTTCTCGTTTGATCATGGCGCCCAATATTTTCGAGCTAAAGGAGCAGCATTCCAGGATTTTCTAAGCCCCTACCTTGAGGCAGGAATCGTTCGGAATTGGCAACCTTTGCTTGTGTCCCTTAGTCCGGGTCTTGAACCAGAGGCCTCGTCGGACACATTCGGATTCTATGTGGCGACGCCGCGTATGACGTCCTTGGCCAAAGCGCTTGCAGAAGGCTTGGATGTTCGAACGGCGCAAGAAATCCGTACGC
>JBPCWA010000226.1:0-2906 GCA_051009975.1 Hyphomicrobiaceae bacterium | reverse complement strand
GAGATTGTGCTGGTTCTGCCAGCCGAAGGAGTTTGGGAAGGTGATCTGCATGTAATGCGAAAGCCGGTCGACCCGGCAATCAGGACAACCCATATGGGCCATAGCGTCTTGGAACGCGTGCTGTTGGCAGGGACCTGATTGCGCGGAGAGCATTATGGCCAGCGGCCTCACGATGTGCCGCATCAACAGGCCGGACGTATGGCTGCACCGGCCGTCACGCCAACATACAGATAGGCCTTGCCAAAACCGGAGCCGTCCACGTATGGCCCCAAGCGGTCATTGAGTGTTTGGCATGTTGAGCTGCCAAGAGACTCCAAAGCGATCAGTTAGCCACCCAAAACGTTGGCTGAAGCCATAATCGTCCAATGGCATCTTCACGTCACCGTCGTCCCCGAGGGCCGCAAACGCCCTGTCCAGGTCAGCCGCGTTGTCAAAATCGACGAACAAGGAAGCCGAGGGCGTAAAATCGAACCCGTGCGGAATAGGACTGTCGGCAATGATTAACCAGTGGCCTTCAAAATCAATCTTGGCAAACTTTATAAAGTCGGGACTTGCTTCTTCAGGGCTAAACTTTTCGACGAGTACCACCGTGAAACCTGGGAAGACCGATGTGTACAGGTCAAGAGCTGCTTGGGCCTTGCCGTCTTGAAACATAAGGTGGGTGCATACGAATGTCATGATGGGATCTTACTAGGAGATCACGTCTACAGCAATTTCGGCTAATGGCCCGTCTCAGACGTAGATTGCTGCACCTACTCAGTCCGCTTCCGGGAGCAAAGCGGACGTCGTTTGCTGCAGTTGCTCAGGTCCGGTCTTGACCCGAACCAGACATTTGTGACGGCATGATGTAAGTTTAGACCACGGCGTCTAATCCAGTTGGTAACGATTGAAAAACGAGCAAGGCTTTCAGGATCATTGGGCCGATGTCGCTCAGCTTCCCCCAAAATTCACCAGCAGTTCCATTGCGCCAAAGACGGACGAAGCAGTGTTATGAGCAAAGACGAGAACAATAAGCCGTCCACCGAGATTGAGCAGTCGATTTCAGAAACCAAGGTACAGCTTCGAAAAACCAGAATTGAGCTGGACGACGCGTTGAGTCGAGAGGCGGCGACCGCAGAAATCCTGCGAGTTATCAGCGGCTCCCCAATGAGTGCACAGCGCGTATTCGAGGCAATCGTCAACGTAGGGCTGACACTGTTCCCCGACGCGACGATCAGCATTGCGCTAAGAGAGAATGACGCAATCCAAGTCGTAGCGATTGCTGGTCCCGATCCGGTTAGCGTAGAGGCATGGCGAGGTCGATTTCCGGCCCCTGTGATACGGGAGACCATGCATGGAAACGTCATCTTGGATAGTACGACAGTGGACGTGCCCGATGTTGCAGCTGAATTCGAGAAATTCAGCGCAGGAGCAACGAATTTTCTCGCATCCGGCTATCGGGCGGTGACAATGATGCCAATTTCTCAGGGCGATGACACGGTTGGTGTTCTCGCCCTTCTTCGCATTGCCGTTGGCCCCCTCTCGAAAGAGCAGTTCGCATTGCTGGAGATATTTGCAGCACAAGCCAACATCGCGATTGGGAACACGCACCTGGTGAACGAATTGCGCGATACCAACGACAGGTTAGCGAATGTCTCAAGTCAATTAGCCAGATACATACCCCCTCAGCTATTCCATTCAATCTTTGCAGGTGAGCAGCAGGCGACCATCGACTCGCGCCGAAAGAAGCTCACAATCTTCTTTTCCGACATTGTCGATTTCACTGAGATCACCGACCAACTAGAGGCCGAAGAGCTTACGTCATTGCTCAATGAGTACCTAGCTGAGATGGCTGATATCGCTCAGGCTCATGATGCGTACTTCGATAAATTTATTGGTGATGCAATGATGTTCTACTTTGGAGACCCAATCAGCAAAGGCGTCAGAGACGACGCATCTGCTTGTGCGCGCATGGCCATTTCAATGCAACGCAGGCTCTCAGAATTACAGGCTGGCTGGCGTAATAAGGGCCTCATTGATCGCCCATTCGAGGCGCGAATGGGCATCAACACGGGTTACTGCACAGTGGGAAACTTCGGATCTGCAGACCGCATGGACTACACCATCATTGGTGGTGAAGTGAACCTTGCCGCGAGATTGGAGGAACACGCTGACTCTGGTGGCATCCTGCTGGCTGCCGAAACATACTCGCTGGTAAGAGACTGGCTGGAGGTTGAGGAGCGGGAAGCCCTTGTGGTGAAAGGTCGGGCCGAACCAATACGAACCTATGCGGTACGTGGTATTTACGATCAAGAGGGCAGTGAGGCTCGTTCAATACGTCACGAAAGCGATGGATTTTTTCTTGCGATTGAGCCTGGTCAACTTGGCACTGAAGCGAAGGCAAACCTAGTGCGTAAGCTCAGATCGGTCATTTCAGAGTTGGAAAATTGATACACCTGGCGCTGCCGGCGGTAGGGACGCGCGGCTCCTTCTGGCCCATCTCGGACGTACGTTGCTGCAACTGCTTGCGTCTGCTTCTGGGAGCAGAGCGGACCAATATTTCTGCAGGTGCTCAGGTCCGCTTGTGACCCGAACCAGACCTCAATCACGCGTTTCTGGGCGTTAGTTGTAGTCTCCATAGAACCGAAGATGCGGTCGTGCGGAACGGAGGATCTGCTGCTTCAATTCGGGATTGATGGCGTCAGCGAGAAGCGTGTTCTTAAAGATTACGCCGTCCTTCATGATGATGCGAAAGTTCTTCCCCGGCTTAGTCATCACCGTTATGTCGTCAATCGGATTTCCGTCTACGAGCAGTAGGTCAGCATAAGCGCCTTCCTGGATCACTCCCGTCGGGCCGTCCTGGTAGGGCGAGTTCGGGCCGGAAAGAGCGTGCAGTTCTCCCGCGTTGCCCGTAGCCATTCGTAACG
>JBPCWA010000225.1:0-2824 GCA_051009975.1 Hyphomicrobiaceae bacterium | reverse complement strand
TTCTGAAGAAGTTGTTCGGTTCTTCAAGTCCCGACAACGGGGCCTGCGCTGACCGCGGCAAACCTGTCGAGCACCGGGGCTTCAGAATCCAACCTGCCCCTGAGCCAGAGGGTGGCCAATGGCGTTTGGCCGGCTATATTCTCAGCGGCTCGGGAGACAATCCAATGGAGCAGAAGTTCGTCAGGGCTGACCTTTTTGACTCCCGTGATGAAGCAATCGAATTTGCCGTTCGCAAAGGAAAGCAAATCATCGACGAGCAAAGCTATCGCCAGTTAGCAGACGGCGAGAAGCCTGGCTCGACCTGAAATTTCTGGGCGGACACGTCCGTATTGTGTCGGCAAGCGGATATTCATCAGTAGTAGTGAACTTGCCAATGGCCGCAGTAGCCGATGAGTGGAGCGCCTGCTCACGACTGGCTGGGTCACAAGCAGACCAGAGCACCTGCAGAAATGTTGGTCCGCTCTGCTCCCAGAAGCAGACGCAAGCAGTTGCAGCAACGTACGTCCGAGATGGGCCAGAACCAGCCGTAGATCCGTTCCGCCTCAGCACTGCCGATAAGTCCGCCTCGACCGCAAACGTACACCAGCGCACCTCAGCGGGCAGATGCGATCTTCAGAGCCTTCCGACCAACGCCGGATGGTCCCATACGAAACATCAATGCCGCGCTCAGCTAGAAGGTCCTCGACATCGCGAAAGCTCAAAGGAAACCGATAATACAGCGAGACGGCGTGCTGGATGATCTCAATCGGAAAGCGGTGGCGGCGATAGCTTAGATTGCGCATCGCTCATTGATAGCACAGAGGCGCGAAACGAGAAGTTGCCGTGACAGTTCCCCTATTTGTCCACCGAGGATGAGTTCGCAAACTACGAGAACTGGGATGTGGCGAATATTGATGGATCGAAGCAAAAAGAAAAATGGATGTTGCAGTACGAGTACGGCCGGTCGGCGCTCAAGCTCGGGCTTAAACTCGGTGCAAAGGTGGGTGCAAATCCGTACAAGTTCGGCCTCAGTGCAGCCAGTGATACACACACTGCACTTGCGACAACCCGGGAGGAAAATTACTTCGGCAAATATGCGCAGACCGAACCGTCGCCAAAGCGGCACAATCGTGAGGTCATCCCCTCCGCCGATCCCAAACTCCGCATCATGACGTCTCAGGAAGTCGCATCCGGGCTCACAGCCGTGTGGGCGCGCAACAATACGCGCGGCGAGATCTTCGATGCGATGAAGCGCAAAGAGGTTTACGCGACGACAGGAACGCGGATGAAAGTGCGCGTCTTCGGCGGTTGGGAATTCGAAGAGAACGAGGTCTCACGGCCAGATTTCGTCGCGCAGGGCTACCGCCGCGGCGTTCCTATGGGCGGAGAGCTCACCAACGGTCCAAAAGGCAAGGCGCCGTCATTCATGATTCGCGCAGTGCGTGATCCCGACGGTGCGAACCTTGACCGGGTCCAGATCATCAAGGGCTGGCTCAGTAAGGACGGCGAAACGCACGAGCGCATCTATGATGTCGCCTGCGGGGGCAACCGTACGATCAAGGGGCGACGCTGCGAGAGCCCCGTCGGCAATACCGTCGATGTCGAAAAAGCCATCTATACCAACACCATCGGCGATGCGCTGCTCATGGCGCACTGGAAAGATCCTGATTTCAATCCGTCTGAACGGGCGTTCTACTACGTGCGCGTGCTCGAAATCCCCACCCCGCGCTGGACGACATTTGATGCATCATTTTTCGGGATCGAGCGGCCGAAGAACGTGCCCGCAGTGATCCAGGACCGGGCATACACCTCGCCGATCTGGTATTCTCCCTGAACCAGATCCAGCCTTATCTATTGACCAGCTGGGAGCGGCCTGAAAGGGCCGCTTCAGTGTTTTCGATCGAGTTAGCAGCCGCTTAGTCTGCGACTGCTGCGTTACAGCGGCCTGTCTGTGATCGGCAGTTGCCGGCAAGATTTTCGGAAGGGGAGCTAAACGTGCCCCCTAGAATGTTGGTTGGGCTCTTGAGCGTGCAATGTGATTGGCCGGTACAGACAGCAAATCGACCGACAAACGTCGACCTTGTCACCGGGACTGATGCTGCACCTGCACAAGGCCGCTCTTGACCCGACTCAGTCCTGAGCAGGTGCAAAATCGGTGGTCGCAGCAACCTACGAACTGTAGGCGTCGCCTGTTAGCCCAGCTTGTGGCAGCGCATCATGTGACCACCGGGACACACGCGACGCATATTGTCAGCTGTCAGCCGCTCCCCAGCCAGTCATCGCTCAATCTCTGCCCGTGAATACGATATGGATTAAGAGAACCTCTTGGTGCCAAGCGTAAGTCCACAGGACGACGACATGACCTTTAGGAATCTGAGACCCATCAGCTGGGCAGTAGTGGCTTCGTTTGCGGTTAGCTTTGCCGCTCTCACAATCTTGGCATCGCAAACCAAGGCCACCGAAAATGCGAAGGGCTTCTACCTGCTGGGGTCAAACACTACACTGGCGGGTATTTCACCACCGCCTGGCACCTATTTGTCGAATTGGAAGTACTTTTATAATGGTGATGCTTCATCGACTGCCGCACGCGGCGTAGCGTTGGATGACCTAGGCACTACTGTGGGTTTAGAGACCAATGTCGATGCCGAGGCAAATATCTTCATCGATCTTCCGTTTGCCTTATGGGTTTCGCCGCACAAGGTGCTCGGTGGTCACCTCGGGTTCGGATTACTCGTACCAGTTGGTTGGCAGGATGTCTCGGCTGATGCGACCGCGCTGGGAAGACTGACGTTGCCCGATGGAAGGACGTTTCAGCGAGGGCGCCGGTTCAACGTAAGCGACGATA
>JBPCWA010000224.1:0-8543 GCA_051009975.1 Hyphomicrobiaceae bacterium | reverse complement strand
GGCTGCGCAAGAAGGGCCTCTCGAAAGCTGCTAAAAAGTCGGACCGGGTGGCGGCAGAGGGCCTCGTCGGAGTCTACGCAACAGGAAACTTTGGTTCAGCCGTTGAGGTCAATTCAGAAACGGATTTTGTTGCACGCAACGAACAATTTCAAGAACTCGTGCGAACAATTTCTCGCCTCGCCGGAGAAGCGGAAGGTGATGTTGAGAAGCTGCTCGGACTTACCTATCCTGGAAAAGCGCTCAGTGTCGAAGATTATCTTAAAGAGATGATTGGGACTATTGGCGAGAACATGACGCTGCGACGAACGACAAAACTTGGAGTTCGCAATGGGGTCGTTGCTGAATACGTCCACAATAAGGTAGATGCTGGTCTCGGTAAGATTGGCGTCTTGGTTGCCCTGGAAAGCGAGGGCGATTCTGCCAAACTGTCGAGCTTTGGTCGGCAGCTGGCCATGCATATTGCCGCCGCTGCACCTCTCGCATTGACGCCCGAGGAAATTGATCCGACCGCGATCGAGAAAGAGCGTGCAATCTACCTTGAACAAGCCAAACAAAGTGGAAAGCCACAAAACATTATTGATAAAATGGTAGAAGGCCGGCTGCGGAAAGAGTTCTTCCAACAGGTCGCCTTGCTGCAACAGACATACGTGATTGACGGCAAGGCTACCGTGGAACAGGCCATAAAGACCGCAGAAAAAGAGATTGGGGCCGCGATCAAAATTTCTGGTTTCGTACGGTACGCGCTTGGCGAGGGGATCGAGAAAAAGGAAGATGATTTTGCTGCGGAGGTGGCAGCAGCCGCTGGATCTAACTAGATCGGTGGCCGGCAATGTTATGCGGTGTACTCGCCCGTCTAAAAGCCGGCAACGACCGGTGCCAATCCTTCCCTCAGATTGCAGCGGACCGACACTGCTGGATAAATGCAACTTTTCATAAAGCGACATTCTTAAAACTGGAAGCTTGCATCGGACCAGCGGCTTGGAGCCAGCAGCGATGAATACTAGTCGAAACCTCAAATACAGACGCTTATTGCTGAAACTCTCTGGCGAGGCATTAATGGGGAGTTCCGGCTACGGATTTGATGTAAGCACCGCACGGCGACTTGCTCGCGATGTTGGAGCTGGAATTGAAGCCGGAGCCGAAATTGCCGTTGTGGTGGGCGGCGGGAACATATTTCGCGGCCTCAAGGGGGCCGCCGATGGCATGGACCGTGCGACCGCTGACTATATGGGCATGCTGGCAACGGTCATGAACGCCCTTGCGTTTCAGAATGCGTTGGAACAATCGGGCGTCCCGGCCCGCGTGCTTTCTGCTATTCCAATGCCTACGGTTTGCGAGTCGTACGTTCGCCCGAAGGCGTTGCATCATCTGCAGGCGGGACGTGTCGTAGTGTTTGCTGCCGGTACCGGTAACCCCTACTTCACGACCGATACCACGGCAGCGTTACGTGCTATTGAAATGAATTGTGATGTAGTGGCCAAGGCCACGCAGGTTGATGGGGTGTACTCAGCGGACCCTAAGACCGACAAAGATGCCCATCGCTACGATAAATTGGACTATGCGCAAGTACTGGCTCGGGACTTGAAGGTCATGGATGGCGCGGCTATTGCGCTTGCCCGAGACAATCATCTTCCGGTAATTGTGTTCTCAATCAAGGAGCGAGGCAATATCGTCAAAGTGCTCACGGGCGACGCGCACTGCACATTGATACAGCACTCTGATGATGAGGGCGTCTAGAGTTTGCAGCTGTCGGGTTGGTCGCTTCGCTCCGTTTTCTGGGAGCATGCTCGGTAGAAGTCATCGGTGGGCGCGGTAATCCGCCGATCTGGGAGTGAACAAATGGCCAATGATACCTACGATCTCACTGCCCTCGAGAAGCGCATGCAAGGTGTAGTTGACACGCTAAAAAGAGACTTTGGTGGATTGCGCACCGGTCGCGCAAGCGCTGCAATTTTGCATCCGATCGTCGTCGATGTTTACGGACAAAAAATGCCGCTGAATCAAGTGGCAAATGTGTCAGTGCCCGAACCAAGAATGTTAGCGGTCCAGATCTATGATAAATCCACGGTTTCAGCCGTTGACAAGGCGATCCGGGAGTCCAATTTGGGGCTCAATCCTATTATAGATGGGACGTCGCTGCGGCTACCGATACCACCATTAACAACAGAGCGCCGTCAAGAGCTGGTCAAGATAGCACACAAGTACGCTGAGACGGCGCGAATCGCTGTACGCAATGTGCGTCGTGATGGAAACGATCTTTTAAAGAAACTTGAAAAGGACGGTGAGATCGGTAAAGACGAGCACAAGAAAAATGGTAACGATGTTCAGGTGCTCACAGATCGGGTTATCGGCCTTATTGACACATTGCTAGCGAACAAAGACCAGGAAATAAATACCGTTTAACGCTCAATCAAAGGTCGTTCATGGATCGGTGTCATTGAGCAAACGTGCGGATAAAAATTTTGGCGCTTTCCTCGAAATCAATTGCTGTGCGGGTAGGATCGATGCTGGATGATCATAACGTGGCATCGCCGCGGCACATTGCGATTATCATGGACGGCAATGGGAGATGGGCGCAAGAACGCGGACTTCCGCGCTCGATTGGCCATCGCATGGGCGTTGATGCGGTTCGCAGAACAATTAGAGCGGCAATTGATCTCGATGTGACTTACCTGACGCTTTATAGCTTCTCGACGGAAAATTGGCGCAGGCCGGCCGATGAGGTTGGCGATCTCATGGGCTTGATGAAGAGGTTCATTCGGCGTGATCTTGCCGAACTTCGAGAAAGCGGCGTACGTGTCCACGTTATCGGCTCCCGAAGCGGAGTGGACAAAGAACTCTTGGCAATGATTGATGAAGCCGTCGAGCTCACGCACAGCAACGATCGCCTGAACCTCATTATCGCTTTCAACTATGGTGCCCGCGATGAATTGGCCAGCGCAGCACGGCGTTTGGCGGAGCGCGTTCTGGCAGGGGAAATAGCTACCGACCAGATCGATACACAGGCTATCGCAGCAGAATTGGATACGTCGGAGATCCCGGATCCTGACCTAGTTATTCGCACAAGCGGTGAAGAGCGACTGTCCAATTTTCTGCTATGGCAGTGTGCATATTCGGAGCTTGTATTTCTGGACGATTATTGGCCTGATTTTGGCGAGCAACAGTTGCGCATTGCAATCACACGATATCGCAATCGGGATCGACGATTTGGCGGACTGCGGCAGCGTTCAACAGCTTGAAGGAGAGTGGCGCTGAAAACGTTGTGCTGGATCATTGGCTCCGAGGGATCAGAAGACCTACCGAAAGCGGGCAATGTGATGGCCTCAGTGGCGGGCCGCTTGTAAAGAGAGGCTGTTGCGCGGCAACTCGTAATGGCAAATCCCAAAACATGGCCGTCGAACGCGAGAGCCACGAAATTCTGACACGATTGCTATCAGCGTTCGCAATGGCCGCAGTAGCCCTGGCTATGCTTTGGCTCGGTTCTTATTGGTTCTTATGTCTGGTGGCGGGCATTGGCGGAGCAATGAGTTGGGAATGGACACGCGCGGTCCGAGGTGTGAGTTTCGATGTTGGATTAATTATCCAGATTTTGTCACTGACATTGGCAATCCTCGTGGTTACGAGCAGTGGTTTGCTACCGGCCTGCGCGGTCCTATGCGCCGGTGCGATGATCTTGTTTGCGTGGTGTCCGCGTTCTGACCGACTCATGTCGGCGATTGGGATTTTCTATGTTGGTCTGCCAGCGATTGCACTTGTAAGTTTACGGTCTGATCCCGAATTTGGATTCGCGGCCGTCCTGCTGGTGCTCGTGTCTATCTGGTCGCATGATACTTTTGCAATGATCGTAGGACGTGTGCTGGGCGGTCCCAAGCTTTGGCCAGGCCTATCCCCCAACAAAACATGGACCGGTGTTATCGGAGGGGTGACAGCCAGCGCATGTGCTGGCGCAGTCTTCGGGCAATTTTATGACGCTGCCAGCACGCTGCAACTGACCGCCATAGGACTGGCGCTCGGAGTAGCTGGATTGGCGGGAGACTTGATCGAATCGGCATTTAAACGGCGTTACGGTCTAAAGCACGCAAGCGATCTCATTCCGGGGCATGGTGGCGTCATGGACAGGTTGGACGGCGTCGTCATTGCCGCTATCGTTGCAATGGCGATCGGAGCGTGGTTTGGTCCGGATGCACCATCACGGGCGCTGTTGAATCTTCAGTAAAAAAATACCGTCGCAATCCAGGGAGGTTATCGTGCAGTCAAGCGGTGTGCGCACTTTGGATGTCGCTTGCACAAATGTGGCCGCGACCCGGCAATCCGACCCCCAAAAGATCAGCATTTTGGGCGCCACGGGATCCATTGGAGATAGCACGCTCGACTTGATTGCGCTGACACCTGAAGCTTTCGAGATCATTGTACTCACAGCAAATACAAATGTACAAAAATTGGCACAGCAGGCGCGACGTCATCGGGCGCGGAAGGCGGTAATCGCGGATGATTCCAGTTATAATGAGCTCAAATCAGAGCTATCCGGAAGCGGGATCCAGGTTGCGGCAGGTGCTGAAGCTCTGGATGAGGCAGGATCCGAACCGGCTGATTGCGTTGTGGCAGCAATCGTCGGTGCTGCCGGATTGCGGCCGAGCTTGGCTGCTGTGAAGCAAGGACAGCGTTTGGCTCTCGCCAACAAAGAATGCCTTGTGGCAGCAGGAAAGATCTTTATGGCTGAAGTTGCCGCTGCAGGGGCAACGCTCCTGCCCGTAGATTCAGAACATTCAGCTGTGCATCAAGCAATTGAAGGGGAACAGAAGGAACATATCGAGCGGATAACTCTGACCGCGTCAGGAGGGCCATTTCGGACATGGTGCCCACAAAAAATAGCGGACGCCACGCCGCAACAGGCCCTGCAACATCCGAACTGGTCAATGGGTAGCAAGATTTCAATTGACTCAGCCACCCTCATGAATAAAGGCCTTGAGCTTATCGAAGCATATCATCTGTTTCCAGTAGAAATAGAGCAATTAGACGTTGTCGTGCATCCTCAATCGATCGTTCACTGTTTGGTTGAATTCTGCGACGGTTCAGTGATGGCCCAAATGGCTGTTCCAGATATGAGAACACCAATTGCACATAGCTTAGCCTGGCCGCGACGTATTCCCACACCCACAAAACGCCTTCGATTGACCGATCTGGGGACGCTAACGTTCGAACAACCCGATGTGACGAAGTTCCCTGCACTCCAGATCGCAAGAGGCGCTCTGGCTTGTGGTGGGTCGGCACCCAATATTCTGAATGCATCGAATGAACGGGCTGTTTCGGCGTTTCTACAAGGCCAGATCGGCTTCTCGCAGATTTCCGAGGTTGTCGCCGATTGTCTTGACATTGCCACCGGAAGGGGGCTGTTGGAAGAACCCTCGAGCTTGCAGGACGTTTTGACAGTAGACCACGAAGCACGACGGATTAGTGATGATCTCATGTTCGTCCGGGGGCGCCCCTATAATCGCGGCGCTGCAGTTTCCTCCGAAAATCTGAAGTAGGCGCAAGAAATCGTCGCAGATGTCGCAAGACATACCAAGGACATGAACTTAACTATGGGTAGTGGTGATCGCAAGCTGCGGCGCCTTCGCTACATCAATTAGAAGACGCGGGATCCTAATGTTAACAACACTTATAGATGGTATGTTCGGATTTCTGCTCTATGCCTCGGCATTCTTGTTGGTTCTTACTGTCGTCGTCTTTGTCCACGAATTGGGGCACTTTCTTGTTGCGCGGTGGTGCGGCGTGCAGGTTGCTGTCTTCTCCATTGGATTTGGCAAAGAACTTTTTGGCTTTTTCGATCGATATGGTACCCGCTGGCGGTTTGCCTGTATTCCGCTGGGGGGCTACGTAAAATTTATTGATGACACCAATCCGGCGAGCGTTCCGACTAGTGGTGGAAGCGAAACGTCGAGTGCATCGATGGACGGGGGTGCTTTTCACACCAAGACCGTTTGGCAGCGCGCCGCTGTCGTGGCTGCTGGACCAATCGCCAATTTCATCCTAGCCATACTGATCTTCGCTGCAATGTTTTTAGTGTTCGGGCAGTTCAAAATGGAGCCCCGGGTCGCATCCGTCGTGGCGGGGCTACCAGCCGAGAAGGCCGGAATAGAACCAGGCGATCTCATCCGCAGTATTGACGGGCGGGATATCGATGATTTTGGTCAATTGCAGGAGACAATAGCAACAAATCCGGGGGCTCCGGTCAAAGTCGTTGTTGAACGAAATGATCAGCTCCTCACATTGACGATGACGCCAATTATCCGGGAAATGACCAACCGTGTGGCAGGCAAGCATAAGAGGGCCGTGATAGGCATCCAGGCGACTCGCGAGATGAGCAAAACTTCTCATACCTCCGTCGGGGCCGTTCAGGCACTCTACCTGGGAGTGGAGCGTACATACTCGATCATTCGACAGACCCTGTCGTTCCTCGCTCAGATCGTCAGATTTGAGCGGTCTGGCGACGAGATACGCAGCATCATTAGCATAGCGGATGCATCGGGCAAAGTCGCTCAATTGGGACCCGAGTACATTATCCAATTCATCGCCTTTATATCCGTGAGTATAGGTCTCATTAACCTCTTTCCAATACCATTATTGGACGGTGGCCATCTGTTGTATTACGCGATCGAGGCGATCCGCGGCCGCCCGCTCAGTGCCCAGGCACAAGAAGTTGGATTCAAAATCGGTCTGGCAATGGTCATTTCACTGATGCTATTTGCCACCTGGAATGACCGATTGGTGTTAAAGGGGTGGTTTGATACCCTTACCGTTCAGAAACGGGCCGAGTGAAGCATTCTTGCCACTTCCCTTGTGATGGCTGAATCGCTAATAGTCAGACGTTAGCCGGATACGCGCGAAGTTCGTGAGTGCGCGCTGTGGGGACGGGGGCGTCTCCATGGAATGGCCCGCGGACCTGGTCCGATGAGTATGCGTTATTCTTTGGGGGAACTCTGTAAAGAAGGGCAAGCGCAATAATGCCGAAGGCAATCATTCGGACTGTGTTGCGAGCTGCTGGCGCGCTCACAATGACACTCGGCGTCCTGTCTGTCTTAGCAGATACGGGCATTGTTAATTGGAACACCAGTGCCCACGCCCAGGGCGTGGTTCGGCAAATTCGTGTTGAGGGCAATCGTCGTGTCGAGCCAGAGACCGTGCGATCTTATCTCGAATTCGCAGAGGGCGATGCATTCGACGACGGACAAGTCAATTCCTCACTCCGCGCACTGTTTGCGACTGGACTTTTCGCAGACGTCAATATCTATCGCGAAAAATCAGCAGTTGTTGTTGGGGTCGTTGAAAACCCGATCATCAATGTCGTAGCGTTCGAGGGGAATAGAGAGGTCGACACACCGACACTGCAAGCTGAAGTGCGACTTAAATCGAGATCGGTTTACACACGCTCACGCGCGATTGCTGATGCGCAACGGATTATGGACGTCTATCGTCGCCAAGGGCGTTTCGCAGCTAGTGTTGAACCGCACATCATCGAACTCGGTAATAGCCGGGTAAATCTGGTGTTTGAGATTACTGAAGGAGTGGCCACCAAGGTTCGCCGCATCAACTTTATCGGCAACGAAGCGTTCAGTGACTCGCAATTGAGAGACATCATTAGCACAACGCAGTCGGGATGGTTTGATTTTTTTACGAACGCGGGCATCTACGACCCGGAGCGGCTCCGGCTCGATCGGGAGTTGCTGCGTCAATATTATATCAAGAACGGATACGCAGATGCTCGCGTTCTGTCCGGCAACGCGGAATTAGATCGTGATGGCAGGGGGTTCTACCTGACCTTTACAGTCGATGAGGGCGAGCGCTACCGCTTCGGTGATGTGCAGATCGAAAACTCGCTTCCCGAGCTGGATGCGGACGCCCTAAACGCACGCATTTTGACGCGGTCGGGCTCCACATACAACGCAGGTCAAATAGATCAGACTGTTGAGTTTCTTACATTGGCGGTGTCTGAAGAGGGGTTTGCCTTTGCGCGAGTGCGGCCGCGCGCCGACCGTGACCCGATCTCGCGTACTATAAACTTGACCTATATGATTGATGAAGGTCAGAGAATATATAGCGAACGGATTAACGTCATTGGAAACGATCGAACAAAGGATCGCGTTATCCGAAGAGAAATCCGACTGGTCGAGGGTGATGCCTACAACCCTCTCATGGTTGATCGTGCAAAGAAGAGGCTAACCTATCTTGGTTTTTTCAAGAAGGTTGACGTCAACCGGCGGCCTGGCTCGTCGTCGGATCGGGTCGCATTGGATTTCATTGTCGAGGAGCAATCAACCGGGGAGTTATCGTTCGGTGGCGGTTACTCAACCAGTGAGGGTATTATCGGCGATATTTCAATATCCGAGCGGAACTTTATGGGCAACGGTCAGTTCCTGAGATTGAAAGTCAGTGGCTCGTTGGAGCGTGCGCAAATTGACTTAAGTTTTACTGAGCCTCGTTTTCTGGACCGAAATGTATCTGCCGGGTTCGATTTATTTCACAAGGAAGTCGATCTTTCAGAC
>JBPCWA010000223.1:0-4923 GCA_051009975.1 Hyphomicrobiaceae bacterium | reverse complement strand
TTCGAGGGCTTCGATGAAGATAATCTCATCGAGGAAGCTCAGGCGTGCGGCCGCGTCGTGTCGGGCCCGGACGGTCTCGGGTCTGTGCTGGATATGATTGCCGAAGCTCTGCCGGACCATATGAGAGAAACAGCCTTTGTTTTGGCTGCTGAAATTGCGGCATCAGATCTTAAGTCCAGTCAGGAAGAGCGTCGTTTCCTGCAACTGCTGGCTGGGCGGTTGAAGCTTGAGCCTCTGACGGTGTCAGCGCTGGCAAGGGCCGCCGTTGCCCGCCATCGGCGGGTTGTTAATTGATCTTCGCTAAAGATATTTGATCGCTGACAAAGTCATCACGCGTCACGGGATAAATTCTGGCAAAATCGTGCGACTGCATCTGCGGCAGACTTGAGATTTCCTTGTTGTGAATGCCCCGACAGTCGTCTCGGTTTCAGATCATGATCGCCGTCGGGCGCCCAATGTAACTCGATCCTGGGGTCGAGGTTGAATGCTGCAATCTCCGGTCGCGCACCAAAGGGGTCTCGTTCACCTTGGAGAATGAGACAGGGAGCGGAGAATTGGGCAAGATGTGCAATCCGTGGTGGTCCGGACCTGCGAATTGGATGAAACGGATAGCCAATACAAACAACACCCGAGATTCGACGGGTTCTGAATAGGTCTTTGGCCACCATTGTAGCGACCCGCGAGCCGAGCGATTTTCCGCCGATTATGAGCGGAATTGCAGGGTCGTCTTTGTCATGTAGGTCATCGACAGCTGCCACATAGTCATCCATTAAGTACTCAGCGCGTGGGGGCGGGCGGCGAGAGTTTTTGGCGCGTCGTGCGGCCATGTAGGGAAACTCAAATCGCGCAACGGCAAGTTTTCGCGCCAAGAGCAAGGCCACAAATCCATTGAGAAACGCACTGTCCATAGGTGCCATCGCGCCATGCGCGAGGAGCAAGCGTGCGCTGAAACTGCTCGGTTTGTCATGGATAAATTCAGTGGTCATCTTAGGGGATCTCCGAAAAGAAATGCTTGATACGTTCAGTTCTTACAAATCTATCGATCCTACCAAATTTGGCGATTGGGATGAATGCAGCTCAGCCGGCTGGACCGCATCCGCCAGTGGCGCGGGTGGTTGTGGCGACGCTGACGTTCAGTGTTTATATTTTCTGGTGGGGGAGGGCAAAGCGCTGCGGCAAGACATAAGCACCGCTTTCAAGTATTCGACTTGGTTCCACAGTGATGTTGTGCTTACCAACACTTTATCATCGCAACGTCGCAAAGGTTGCCAATTCTTATGCAAGGCTCCTCAGATCGCAAAAGCGTCAATCGGGTCAATCGGGTCAATCGGGTCAATCGGGGCAATCGGGTCAATCGGTTAAATCGGTTAAATCGGTTTAATCGGTTCCAATCGTTTCACGGGCGAATTTGGGTTGAAGGTAGCTTATGAAAATTCGGGGAACCATCGCTCTCCTTCCACTATTGGTAACGGTGTCGTCGGGTACGGCCGCGCCGGAGGTCGATGTGCCGCCTGTGCCGCAAGCAAAGCCGATGCCGGCTGAAAAACGGCTGCAGCGTTTGCCGCCAACCTCGGCAAAGGTGCTCTTCAAGGCCGTAACGACCGGGGCAGCTTTGAGGCCGGCAACTTACGGGTTCTATAATCGCGGTTGCTTGTCCGGAGGAGAGCAGTTGCCCGTTGATGGTCCATCGTGGCAGGCCATGCGACTGTCTCGCAATCGCCACTGGGCCCACCCGATTACAATTAAAGTAGTCAAACGACTGGCGGTCGACGCTCAGCGCTTTGACGATTGGCCGGGATTGCTCGTTGGGGATTTGTCGATGCCGCGCGGCGGACCGATGCCCCCCGCACATGCTAGTCACCAAGTTGGCCTCGACGCCGACATTTGGTTAACGCCTATGCCCAAGCGAAGATTGACACGGCGGGAGCGAGAAAACAAATCCGCGACGTTCATGCTCACAAAAACGCATTTGGCTGTCAATCGTGCGGTTTGGACAACCAGCCACGCAAAGTTGATAAAGCGGGCAGCCTCGTATCGGGAGGTGCAGCGAATACTGGTCCACCCAGCCATCAAGAAAGAGTTGTGCGATTCGGCTGGAGCCGATCGCGGTTGGTTGCAAAAAGTGAGGCCCGTGCGGGGACACAACTATCACTTTCACATCCGGCTTCGCTGTCCTCCTGGCAGCCCGGGTTGCAAATCTCAGCGTGAGCCGAAAGCAGACGATGGTTGCGGTACAGAGCTCGATCAATGGTATAAGAAGCTTCGCGCGCGCTTGAAACCAAAACCGAAAACACGGTCGATCCCCAGAAAGCCGCGAAAAAAGCGTCCGCCGCTCACATTGGCAGATTTGCCGCGGGCATGCCGCGCCGTATTGAATGCCAATGCCAGGCTCGTGATACCTTCTCCCATTCCAGCAAGCCGACCCTAGCCGTATGCCTGTTCCGCACCATCCTACTCGGCCGCTTCAAGGATCGATGATGCCGGCCGATGTTCATCTGCTGTGCGCAAGTACCCGTCGCGGGTCTGTGGTGTTTTCATGTCTAAAATTCTACCGGCAACTAAGTTCCTAAGCATCTGAGCAGTGCCACCGCCAATGGTGAACATCCGGGCATCGCGAACCATTCGCTCCAATGGCAACGATCGGCCATATCCATTAGCTCCGTGGAGTTGCAAAGCGTCATTGGTGACTTTGATTGCAGTTTCCGACGCAAAGATTTTTGCCTCCGCCGCCAAAAGGGCATCAGGGAAGCCAGACGCCGTGGATTCAGCGCTCGCCGCAGCACGCCACACCATCATGCGGGCAGCGTCGAGCTGAACCTTTGCATCAGCCAGAATCCATTGTAGTCCCTGAAACTCGGCGATCGGACGACCAAATTGACGTCGCGACTTTACAAATTTTAGCGCGGTTTCGAAGGCGCCTTGGGCGATCCCAAGCGCCACCGTGGCGGCTCCGACACGCTGGGAGTTGTAGGCGTTCATCAGTCCGGCGAAGCCGCGTTCAATACCCTCCGGCGGAACAATAAGTCGGTCGGGCCGAAGCCTGAGATTGCGAAAGTGAACTTCGGTTTCTGGGATGCCCCGCAATCCCATCGCATGTTCGCGGCGGCCTACTACGAGACCTTCATCTTGATCCCGAAAGGCTAGAAAACCGGCGATGCCACGGTCTTCGCCGCCCTCTAAAACGCGTGCGAAAATAAGGTGGAGTTTTGAAACGCCGCCACCGGTTATCCAGTGCTTCTTGCCATTGATCACATAGTGATCGCCTTGCTTTTCCGCAGTCGTTTTCATCGCGGTCGCCGCGCTACCAGCCTCGGGTTCTGTGATGCAAATGGCAGGTTTATCCCCGCCAAGCACATGCTTTGCCGCCCAATGTTGTTGGCTGGATGATCCGTAGGCTAGCACGGCGCCAATTGCACCCATGTTGCCCTCAACAACTATGCGCCCCGTTACGCCACAAACCTTGGCCATTTCTTCAATGACTAGCACAGTTTCCAAATAGGAAAGGCCACGACCACCAAGTGATTTGGGGATCGTCATGCCCATGAACCCACCGCTGGTTAGCGCAGCCACATTATCCCATGGATAAGCCTCAGTAACGTCGATCTCGGCGGCTCGCGGAGCAATTCTCTTAATCGCCAGCTCTTGCGCGTCTTTTTGCAAGCGCTTTTGCTCAAATGTGAGGTCAAAAATCATTTCTTGGTATCCCGAGTCCTCTCTTGATATCCGAGGTAACACTGCCTCACGCATAATAACGACCACGTGATTCTCAGAATTTATGTTCATTTTTTTGCAAAGTAAAACGACTTTGTTCCGGGTCTTGTGTTACTTTTTTTCACAATGTGTGGTCAATCGCTCGAAGTCGAAAAACAGAAAGTGACGGATGGTTACGAGTTTGCGGCAGCTGAAGACTTTCATCGCAATTGCAGAAACCGGAACGTTTTCGGCCGCGGGCGGGGTCGTCGGTTTGAGCCACTCGGCTGTAAGTCTCCACGTCAAAGCGCTAGAGGACGAGCTGGGTGTTCAGCTCATTGATCGTAGTCGTCGTCCGCCCATACTGACCGAAAGGGGGCTTGCGCTCCTGGATTGCGCCCGTCGTATGGTCGATCTGCTTGACGAGATGGCCGCATTGGGCTCAGAGGCCGGGCTCATCGGTTCAATCAGCGCGGGCGTAGTGCCATCGGCTATGTACGAATTTATGCCGCCGGCGCTGGCGTCGCTTCGAGCAATGCATCCGAAATTAAAAGTGCGCATTCATACCGCGCTGTCTGGCGAGCTCGCTGCTCTGGTACGTGGCGGTGAACTTGACGTCGCCGTGTCGACGGCACCGCTGAGACCGCTCGATGGCATTGAGGATCGGACAATTGTTAGCGAACCCCTGTTTGTCATCGCACCAGAAAATGAGACCGTAAGAACGGTGGAGGACCTGCTGACAACTTTGCCATTCGTCTGGTTCAGTCGGAAAACTTGGGCAGGCCAGCAAATAGAGTATTTGCTGCTGCAGGAGGGTATTGTGGTCAGAGACGACATCGAAGCGGATTCGTTGATGGCCGTAAAATCGCTGGTATCTCACGGCCTCGGCGTGTCGATAGTGCCCATGAACCCGCAGGCGCAGCTGGGGTCGAACGGCATCCAAATGATCCCGTTCGGCGAACCGCAACACACACGAAAACTTGCTCTTTTAGAGCGCCTCAAGAACCCGAAACGACACCTGACCGACGCGCTATTTGCATCGTTAGCAGATAGTTCTCGGTGACCTAACGGTTCGAATCGCGGAAAGACCTGATATTGCAGTTTCCCTTCAGCGCGGCAATGATCGCTTGTGAAGTTCGGACATTGCAAATCAATAATATTTAATCGATCCAATCGACATTGGAGTAAAGACCGCCATCATCACAACGGTCGGCATAGGGGAGATTATCAACC
>JBPCWA010000222.1:0-12403 GCA_051009975.1 Hyphomicrobiaceae bacterium | reverse complement strand
AGAATGCCCGCGAACGTGCGACAGCTGCCAGTTTGACGATTGACTTTCGCGTAGCTGACGCGACAGCGTTGCCATTTGACGATGCTACGTTCGACTGCGTTCGGGCAGAACGTTTGTTGATCTATCTTCGAAATGTTGCAGATGCCATCGGTGAGATGAGGCGTGTGATGAAGGCCGGCGGTGGAATATCCTTGATAGAACCAGAATTCTCGACAACTACGATCAACTTGCCGAACCGCTCATTGGTTCGTCGCGTGATGGCCCATGAAGTCGATACTGCCGTCCTACAAAGTTGGCTACCCGGGCAGCTACCTGGCATGCTCGCCGACCACGGCTTCTCCGCGATTGAATTTGCATCACGCGTACTTGTGTTTCCGCAGGTCTTGGCCACCACCTACTTCAAGTGTGTCGGCCAAAACGCTGCCGACGCCGGCGTCATTTCATCTTCCGAGTTGCAGGAGTGGTGCGATAGCATTGAAACTCTAGACAACCGCGGAGACACATTCGGAACCGTGGGATATTTCCTGTTTACTGCGCGCCTTCCCCCGTAGCCAATTGGCTTGCGGTGGACTGCGGGTGGCGTCGCGCTTGGCAGCTGCCCCAACGGCAACTCTGATTGCTAACCCAAAGATGGAAATCCTTGAAATCGCCCGTTCTAATTTGATTCTTTTTTAAGGCATCGCCTGCAACAGATAGATAAATGACGCACAAGGCCCTAAGATGTCGGGCACTTATATGAGATCATGACTCCAGCATCCAATATGGGATCAGAGTTCTAGGCGCGGACTACAGATCTTAGTTAGTCGACTAGATAAGGCGGCAAGATATGATGACACTCACAATGGCGTTGCTGACGCTCGGCGGCATTTCCGTATGGTGGAAGAAATCACACTGGGCGTGGCTGCCGGTGATAGCTGCTATGGCCCTCGGTTGCATCATCTTTTTCCAAGATGCAGATTTTTCGAGCAATCTGGGGGTTCAACTGTGAAGTCTGAAATCCTTTCCCCAGAAGTTGAGCGCGGCCTTAACCTTTTAGGCATGCTCGGTATAGTCGGCGTTTTTGTCGGAGCCTTCATTTATCAGTTTTGGTTCCGCGAACTTCCGTGCACGCTTTGCCTTCTCCAACGCGTCGCCATGCTGGGAGTGGCAATTGGGGCCGCGATGAACGTGATGATTGGCCCCAAAACGCGCCATTATGGCGTCTGCCTTGTATCAGCGACCTTCGGACTATCCGTTTCTATCCGTCAATCCCTGCTGCACATGAACCCCTACTTCGATAAGAAGATTGGCCAACCAACGCTTGAAGCGACGACAAATCCACCTTTTGGGCAAGAGGTTCTCGGTCTGAATTTGTATGTTTGGGGCGTCATCATCTTCATGACCACGTTTCTGGCCATTGGAATTGTCCAGCTCTTGCGCAAAACATCAACCGAGCCAAAGGACGAACCTTTATGGTTCGGTCGGATCTCGTCGATCGGCGTCGGTATGCTGGTGGTTGTACTGGTTGCACAATTGATCACCGTTTTCATGGAATGTGGCTTGGGAGATTGCCCCAATGACGGCAGTTGGAATTGGTGGATACTTCGCAGCTGACACCAAATCTCCGGAAGCAGATTGGCATTTTGTTTATCCGTCGGGGGCTGGTCACTGAGGTTCTCAAGTTTACCCAACGGCCCATCCATTGGCGTCTCCACAGAGGGCACCTCCGCTTGCGGCCCTTGGTCCCAAAGTTGGTCAAACTTTCAATTTTCGTTGCGAGTTGTTTGGCCTAGCTGTACACCGGAAAAGTCAATTGTCGCCGCTGGAGAATCTGTCAAATGCGGCGGACATTGCATGGAATGGAACTAACCTAGTATAACTTGCATAGCTCACTGAGCTCACTAAGCTCACGCAACTCACTTAACTCACTCGGTGATTATTGATGACGCATGATGGCCCATCGCCGGAGCAGCAGGACCTTCTGAAGATCGAAGGAGCCTTAGATTTGCTTTTTGATCTGCGTGAAACATTTGCCCAATGGGTCGAGGAAGCGCAGGACGATTCCAAACAAGAAGCATTGGAAAATGTGCTAGGGCACGTCGAGGCCATTGAGAGAGAATTCAAGCATCGCCGCGAGGAAAATCGACAGAAGTCGAAGAGCTAGACACCTAGACACTTAGACACCTAAACATCTAGACATCACACCAATCATGAAGCCTTGGTGCCATCTAGAAGGATTTTTAAGAGTGCGCCGCTGTCCTTCACTGGTTATCCAAGCGGGACGACTCTTGGCACAGGTGATCTGAAACATACTGAGGTGACGCGCTGACGGAATTGTTTGACCACCTAGTCAATGCCGTCGGCCCCGTACTATTGTGCGTCATGGTCGGTTGCGGCCTCGCCAAGTTTCGCGCACCGTTCGACAGGAAGGTGATCGGCAGCCTGGTCGCCAACGTCGGATATCCCACACTTATTCTATCGCACCTTGCCGGACAGCATATCAGCTTGGCCGAATTCTTGGTTTTCATGTTTGCTGCAGCGTGTGTCGTCCTCTGTTTTTTGACGATTGGGTTTGTTTTTCTCAAAATTGTTCGTCTCCCTCCGCGCGCCTATCTTTCACCCCTATCGTTCGGCAATGTCGGCAACATTGGTCTTTCAATTAGCTTACTCACTTTTGGGCCAAAGGGTCTGTCGTACGCTATCGCCTTCCTTATTGTTGTCATGCTTGGGATATTCACCATTGGCGTCTGGCTGCCGCAAGGTCGGGTATCTTTCGGCAAACTGGCCCGAGAACCGGTGATCTACGCGATCGTCTTGGCCATCGCCTTGCTCGCCACAGAGACGCATCTGCCGCCACTCATTGATCATGCATTTGGCATCCTGGGCGGTCTTGCCATCCCTCTCATGCTGCTAACTCTTGGTTACACTCTGACGACACTTGAGTTGGGCGACATCTGGAGAGGCAGTTTGCTGGCGGTCTTTCATCTGGGGTTGGCCATAGCTGTGGCATTCGCGCTTGTTCAGATATTTGAATTCACAGGGACTGCGCGAGGCGTATTCATTCTCAGTTGCATCATGCCATCCGCGGTTTCAACGTACCTCTGGGTCGACCGGTACGACCCCCAACATGCTCCGGCAGTGGCCAGTCTAATTTTCGTCTCGACAGTCCTATCCGCCGTCGCCTTGCCTGTAGTCCTCTCGGTGTGGATCTGATCCGTCGGAGCGACTGCGAGTGACACCGCGCCTTCAACAATTAGACAACCGAATCTGCCATCCAACGCGAACAATATTGAGCGATCTCCCGCCATCTAGGCTCCAGCATAAGATAGTGCCCAAAACCCTCTGCTTTGTGGAGTTTGGCAAGCGATCCATACCGGTTTGCGATTTGACGAGCAGTAGACGGCGGGACCGCCAAGTCCTCAGTTCCAGTTATCATAAGGAGTGGGCATCGAACGCGATCGTGAGCGATTTTAGTTGTTTCGTTCTTGTCAAACATCCAAAAGAACAACTCGAACATCACCTGCCCGGACTCCGGCCCTAAGCGATCAAAAACGTCCCTTTGCTGGGAAGTGGGGAGCATATTCAGGCCATACCGGCACATGATCTCAAAATCAGGAAGTAAGGTGCTATTCCAAAATTGACCGGAAGACATGAGGAGCTTGCCAAGCTCTCGCTCATCATCGGTGGTTGGAAGAACCCCCCATACAATACTGCCGTTGATGAGAACGGCAGCCCGCGCGAGCCCCAGGGCCGCAATCTTTTGCGCAACGACACCACCCAGAGAATGTCCAACAATTATCGGCGGCTGCTCCAATCGCTCCACAAATTGAGCGATGTCTTTGACGTAGTCTGCGATGCTCAGGCCTAGCAATGCCTTGGCGGCCCCATCCGCCTTGAGATCTTCATGATGGCGATATGAGGGGCAATAACATATATGGCCGGCTTTCTCGAAGTATTCTGCAAAATTCGCCATGGTCCATGGCCCGGCGTTCGTCCCGTGCAGCAGAACAACTGGTGATTTCATGTGTGATCCTGGGATGAGGTATGAAGGCTCAGCACCAGCCCGCCAGAGCTTGCCCGCCAGAGCTTGCCCATCTGAGCTTGCCCGTCTGAGCTTGCCGGTCTGAGCTTGCCCGTCAGTGCTTGCGTCAGTGCTTGCCCATCAGGGCTTGCCCGTCAGAGCCCGCGAAGGGCGGCACAGTTCGTTCGGTATTCACCGGATTCCACCTCAGCGAGGGCGGCCGGCGCATCGTCGAACCTTTTCAGATTGAGGTCCAATCGGAATAGGCGCGACCAGTGACTCTCTTAATGCTCACGTTTTATCCCCTTTATCGTTATATTTCGGCTCTTCAACTGCACAGTACGGCAAGCGCACTCTGCCCGCTGTTCCATCCGATACACGCCACTTATCTTGGTCGCCGTCGGCCTGGCGGCATTTTCACCAACCCGCAAGGCACTTTCGCGCAGGGCCCGTGGCGGACATGTCATCACTCTGCGACCGACTCATTAACGATCGTGACTATGATTGCAGGCGGGTCTGGCGGCTGTCGTCAGGGAACATTTCCGAGCGCCCTGGCCGATGCGATGTATTGTCTCGAAAAGTGGGAATCTGCTGTTTCGTCACTGATGCAAAAGGCAAGAGTGAGCAAGCTGACGCCCTTGCCTTCTCGACGAATGATCAGAGACTGTTGGGCAAGTAAGGCAGATTGAGAGTGACAATGAAGGCAGCAAATACTCTGCGCGGTTCGTTGGGCACGTCTCGGACAATTCCGAGGCGAGCTGCAGTCTCCGTCGGCTTCGCCGCCCTGATATCGATGCTCACCGCGTGCAGCAAAGTCAATGATACATTTATTGACCCCAAAGGCCCTATTGCCGAGGCACAGCGCACTCATCTGATCGAAGTCACGGCGCTGACAATGGTTGCCATCTTGCCGGTGCTGGTTTTGCTGCCCATTATCCTATGGCGCTATCGGTATAGCCGTAACGCAGGTGATTACGCTCCCCAGTGGGACAATTCTTCCCGACTCGAGTTCGTTATGTGGGCCGTTCCGTTCGCGATTGTCGGAGTTCTGTCAATCCTGCTCTGGCGTAGCACGATCGCACTGGATCCCTACCGACCGCTGCCCTCCAAAGCCCTGCCGCTGAACGTTCAGGTGATCGGTCTCGACTGGAAATGGTTGTTTATCTATCCCAACCATGGCGTCGCGTCAGTGGGCGAACTCGCCTTCCCGGCAGGACAACCCCTTGCCCTGACCCTCACGACTGACACGGTCATGCAATCATTTATGATTTCGGCGCTCGGTGGTCAGATTTACGCCATGCCAGGCATGACGACGAAGCTGAATCTGCTCGCCACACAGCCGGGCGTATTCAAAGGCGAGAACACTCAGTATAGCGGCGAAGGATTTCACCAGCAAAAATTCAAAGCCAAGGCAATGACGGCTTCGCGCTTTCAGGAATGGATAGCCCAGGTCAAAGCCACAGGCATCGAACTCGACGCAAAGACCTATTCAAAACTCGCCGTCCGGTCCACCAAGACCGAAGCTCAGCAGATCCTGGGGCGGAGCGACATGCCAGAGGGCGTGATTTATTTTCGCCTGCAGGATCCAGACCTGGTTCGACGAGTTATTGGCAAATACCGATCAGGAAAGCCACTTTCACCGGCCCAACAACCAGGAACACCCGCCTACAGTAGGCAACACCTACATGGAGGGACACAATGAGTTCACTGTCGGACAACAACTGGCTAACCGGACGCTTAGGGTTGGAATCTTTTCCGATAGTGAACGCGATCAATAACCCCACGCTAAGCGAAACGATCGGAGCTAGTGCCGGCGGCATCTTGATCGTTGGAACAGTTGCTGCGGTTGCCATAATTACAAAATTCGGATTTTGGCGCCCCCTCTGGAACGACTGGCTGACAAGCGTCGACCACAAACGCATTGGAATTATGTATATTGTTCTGGCGTTTGTTATGCTGCTCAGAGGAGTCATTGAAGGCGCACTCATGAGGGCCCAGCAAGCAGCTGGATTGCAGGGCGGATTCTTATCGCCTGAACACTTTGCCGAGCTTTTCACCACACATGGCACCATCATGGTATTCTTCGTTGCGATGCCATTTGTGGCCGGACTTATAAATTACGTCCTCCCTCTCCAGATCGGGGCGCGTGATATGTCATTTCCCGTCATGAATCAAATCAGCCTTGGACTCACCGCGGCCGGGGCGAGCTTGGTTATGATTTCTTTGGTGGTCGGGAATTTTTCTACCGGGGGGTGGACGTCATACCCACCCTACACGGGCAAAGCCTTTAATCCGGGGACAGGACCGGACTACTGGATTTGGGCCATCATCATTGCCGGAATTGGATCAACACTCACGGGCATAAACTTTGCCGTCACAATATACAAGGAGCGCGCGCCTGGCATGCATCTTATGAGGATGCCTCTATTTTGTTGGACCGCTCTCTGCGCTGCCATTATTTTGATATTTGCCATGCCGCCACTCACTGTCGCAAGCGCCATGCTGGCCTTGGACCGCTATCTTGATTTCCACTTTTTCACAAATGAACTTGGTGGAAACATGATGAACTATGCAAATCTATTTTGGCTATTTGGCCACCCTGAAGTATATCTTTTGGTCTTACCGGCCTACGGCATATTTTCCGAGGTTATTGCGACGTACTCTGGAAAACGGTTGTTCGGTTACAAGTCGCTTGTATTCGCCACCATGGCGATATCTGTCCTTTCATTCACAGTTTGGCTGCACCACTTTTTTACAATGGGCCAAGGCGCGAACGTTAACGTAGCGTTCGGAATCGCTACAATGTTTATTGCGGTCCCAACTGGCGTCAAAGTCTATGATTGGATGGCAACGCTGTATCGAGGGCGCATACGAATATCCGTGCCAATGATTTACTCCATAGGCTTTCTAATACTATTCGTGATAGGGGGACTTTCAGGTGTAATTCTAGCGAATCCAACAATTGATTACCAGGTACACAACACCCTGTTCTTGGTTGCGCACTTTCACAACGTTCTCATTCCTGGCGTGTTGTTCGGCCTGCTCGCCGGTTTTCACTATTGGTTCCCCAAAATGTTCGGATTTCGACTCAATGAGCGCTGGGGCGCTGCCGCGGCCACTCTTTGGATCATCGGATTCGCCATCACGTTTCTCCCACTCTACGTACTCGGCCTGATGGGCATGCCACGTCGCAGCGTTTCCTATGCGGATCCGGCCTTCGAGCCCATCATGATTATCGCTTTCGTTGGTGCGCTAACTGTTCTATCAGCGGTAGCGTGTCTCGTCTGGCAGATTTTCGTGAGCGTCAGAGACCGAGAAGCAGCCCGTGTTGCGGTCGGCGATCCATGGGATGGCCTCACTCTAGAATGGTCCGTTTCCGCCCCCCCACCAGAGTACAATTTCGCCAGCGTGCCAGAAGTTACTTCGCGGGACGCATTCGCGGCCCAAAAGGCTGCAGGAACCGCATACACGGCTCCGGCCACGTATGAAGACATCGAGGCTCGAAAGCCAACCTCGATCGGGATTATACTTGCTGCCTCAGGCGCCGTAGCGGGGTTCGCGTTGGTTTTTCACATTTGGTGGCTCGCTTGTATCGCAGCCATTGCCGGAGGCCTAGCTTTCGTAGCCGAGACCTTTCAGACCGAGCCGTTGAGCATTATACCGGCGTCCCAAGTAAAGAGCGAACATGAAGATTGGCTGTCATTGGTTAGAAACAGCTCTCCCGTCACGCGTACTCGAGAAGACGATTCCGCGAACCGCGGACTCGCTGCACCAGAGCTGTTACAGCGGGAGAGTTGAGAACCGTGAACAAGGAACCCGCCATTCATCCCGGCATTAATCTGGGCACCCACCACGGGCGCGCGCACGACAAGGCGGAAGTCGTCGTGTTCGGTTTTTGGGTGTTCCTGATGAGCGACCTCATCATATTTGGCCTATTCTTTGCTACGTACATCACAATGCTGTCGAGCACTGCAGGAGGCCCCGGGCCGTCCGACGTACTCAATCTCCAAAGCGCATTTATCCAAACCTTGGTCCTGCTTTTTAGCAGCTTTACGATGGGAATGGCGGCCTTAGCGCTCAAGTACCAGCTGGGCTCAGGCAGGCTCGTGCTCTGGCTCTGCGTCACCTTTGTATTGGGCGCAATATTTCTATGGCTAGAACTCAGCGACTTTGCAGACATGTTCGCCCAGGATGCTTATCCGAGTCGCAGCGGATACCTTTCGGCGTTTTTCGGGCTCGTGCCGCTGCATGGCCTGCACGTTTTTGCCGGACTAATTTGGCTACTGGTGATGATGCTGCAGGTAGCGATGATCGGGGCAAACGATCTTGTGAAAGTGCGCCTTCTGCGGCTCAGTCTATTTTGGCACTTTCTCGATATAATTTGGATCGGTATCTTCTCCATTGTTTACCTTGGAGGACTCTCCAAATGAAGAAAACGGAAGCCTTTCAGAGGGAACTCAATTCTTATATCTATGGGCTGGTTGCAGCACTAATTTTAACAGCGCTGCCATTTGGGATGGTGGCATTTGATATTTTAACAGGGCTCACCGCTCTTTGGTTGATTGCAGCCTGCGCCATAATCCAGATCGTCGTTCATTTTCGCTATTTTCTCCACATAGATCTTAGAAAGCAAAAACGCGAAGATCTCGACTTGATTATATTCACGACATTCTTACTTTCCATAATGGTAGCGGGCACGATTTGGATTATGACAAGCCTTCAAGGTCGAATGATGGCCGGATAACACTTCAACACTACGTCCAGGCCAACTCGTACAATCGACGAAGGAATGACCAAGCGCTACATATGGGATGGCACGAGAGCCACCACCACCGATTTTGATCGGTCAATCACCAAGGGACCCTCGCCGATTGACCGACAAGCCATTGAATGATCATTGGCGGCGGCAACGACGCGATCTGAGATTGTCTGGAGAGTGCGAAATGAGAACACCTAGTCAAAACATCGTTGGAGGGGCACTGTTTTTTGGCCTAGTGGCCTTGTTGATCGTTTACTTTTTCTATGATGAAGCGGCACTTAGGAAGTTGATCTCCCAGTCGGAAACGCCGAAAGTCCAGCTCGAAGAAGCAACATTGGCCATCTCGGAAGGTCGACCAGACGTAGCCGTAAAAATCTACGAAAACCTCTCAAAGTCAGGCAATTCCGATGCACAATTCCACCTGGCCAATTTGTATCTCGCTGGCAAGTACGGCCTCAAGAAAGATGCGCAGAAAGCGGTAGGCCTGTACGAGCAATCAGCAAAGGCGGGGTCGCACGCTGCCAAAGCCGAACTTGGTCACCTATTCTTCAACGGTGAGGATATTGGCCAAGACTTTGTCAAGGCCCGCATGTGGTTGGAGCAAGCCGCAAACGGGGGAAGCGCACGCGCGACCTATGAGCTCGGTGAACTTTGGAAGAACGGATGGGGTGGTGACAAGAATTTGCCGATGGCCTACGCCTGGCTTGAAATCGCAGCTCAACAGAAATATGAGCCTGCGATTCTAGCGCGTGACGAGCTCCTCAAATCATTGTCGCCGGATCAGGTGGCAGAAGGTCAAAGCCTTGTTGGCAAACTCAAGGCTGACGTTCAAAATAGTGGCTAAGGAGACCAACGCAGATGTCGTCCCCTCCCCTAGGCGAGATCGACCAAACCGGCTGAGAGGCACTATGACGGGGTGTTATGTTTCATCTTCGCTGACATCGGCTACGCGCCATCCATCATCCGTCTTTTCCAGAGTGACATTTGATGAGAGCTTCTCACCTGCAGATGACTCGACTTGCCATTCCGTCACGTAGTTTCCGTTGTTACTTCTCTTATACTCTATGTAGGTGACGTTTACAGTTGGCGTGCTCTGGTCGGTGTTGGACGCACCGGCGGCCTTCAGTTCCGCAAGTTCTCCAGCAACCCTTTTCCTTGCAGCCCCCGTGCTGAGCCTCAGCGCGCCGTCTAAATCTTTTTTCTGGTAATAGACGTTCACGAAATTTTCCGAAACTTCAAGAGCTTCTTTGGGTAGCTCGCCTTGGTTCCATAAACTCCCATATGCGAGCGCCACAATTAGTGCCAATGCAGCAGCACAGGCCACAATGATTTTAGATCTGGAAGTCACGATGCCTCGATTCATTCAGTGTTGTGGTTTACTCCAGCGCCAAACACGACTGCACCCAATGGTCATTTCGTGCCAGCGCAAACGCCGCTGCGCGGCCTAGGCGCAATCCGTGAGCGGGTCCGTCCTATGAGTAGGTCCGCCCTATGAGTGGGCCCGTCCTATGAGTGGGTCCGCCCGATGAGAGGGCCCGCCCGATGAGAGGGCCCGTCCTATCAGTAACTCGCCGCTCCTAGATCACTCTCACCGAGTGGCTTACAGCAGGTTTAGCGCAACAGAGGATCCGGCTGCCAATCGTGCAGCGGAACGTCATCATTACCCCAAGTCCGTTCGATCTCGTGGGCATGAATGCCCTGACCGCCTTTGTCCTTTAGGATCTTCAAGGCTACCGCCTCTTTCTCCGGATCAGATACGCGGACCCAAAGGAGAATACCACCCGCTGCGAGGTTATTCTCGACTGCCGCCGCATGATGGTCGCCAATTGCTTTGGCGATGATGCCACCTACTCCGCCACCGACAAGACCGCCAGCCGTAGCTGCAGCTACGGCGAGAGCAAGTGCCCCGCCAGACGCAACGACCGCCAACGCGCTACCTGCAGCGCCGAGATATAGCGGTAGCCCTATGGCCGCAGCCTTTGCCTCAGCCAAGTCTTCCTGGTGGATAAACACGGCCTGCGGTGTTTTAGGATTGTCTTCGAGTTTTGCGACCGAGGAAAAACGATGCCCCAACTTCTCTACAACGGTATCGTGGTCTGCCATGATGGAAATGTCTGGCCGACCAAAATGCGCGGCCTCCAGATCTCTCACAGCATTTTCCAGGTCATCAGCAGCATGAAAAACGGCCACAACTTCCCGCACCAAATAGTTTTTGTTTCCTTCAGACTCCATCGTGCACCTTCACACCGTTACTAATTCTGCGATCGCCCATCGTTACTAGAGCAAATCGTCTGCCCTTTGAACTGATCCTGCTGCACCGGTCCTTGAGCATCATCTCCAATTGCTGCTCTCTATGGCATTGGCGAACCAGCTTCGCAAAGGAATTCCCTTCCGGCCGAGGACGAGATCGTAATTGCGCCGACCTGCAAATCTCGCCAACGCGTTTCTCCGGTTCGATCATATCTCCGATGCCTACGTTCGTCGATCCTAGGCGTCCATTTTGTAATTTATCAGCCGTTGTCAATTGTTGCTTGCCGGGTGTTCGAGGCCCGAGATGCCTGCATGCGCTAAGCGTCATTCGTCAACCAGACCAACACATCTTTGTGCCTCGTAACTTTGTGCATCGCATCGAACGTGTATAACTATCTGCGGCAAAATCGTGATTGATATCAGGCATCTTTCGGCCCATGTCGAGATTGCAGAGCGGCCCGAAGCAACCGAAACAGACCGCCAACACTTGTGTGGAGCGTAAGTACCATGGCTTACAAATCAATCCTTGCATTCGTGCCGTCGGCGGCGACGACCGAAGCCACTTGCAGGTGCGCTACGACGCTGTCGCATCATCACGGCGCTCACCTGACAGCGCTCTCCGTTACACCGGAGTTCTCCATTCCTTATGCTTTCGGAAGCGAGTTGCCTTCTCAGTTTCTTGAAGCCCCGGACAAGGTCAGACACGCTGAGATCGCCAGCATCGAAAAGATGTGCTCAGATTTCGCACGTCAAAGTAGCGTGCCACTTGAGTGGCGAGATGTTCACGGCACGCGCTCTTTAATCGCGGACACCATTATAGAACACGGGTTGTCGTCGGATCTTGTAATTATGCCGCAGGCTACAGGTGAAGAGTGGGGCCCATGGTCGGAACTGCCAGATCGGGTCATTCTCAATGTCGGACGACCCGTACTCGTCGTGCCTGCCGGCTTGAAAATGCACGAGCCACCGCGACGCATACTGGTTGCGTGGAATGACAGCCCCCAATCGGCCCGCGCCGTGTTCGATGCGCTGCCGCTACTTTGTCAGGCTCACGCAGTGGATGTGGTCGCTGTGACCAGATCGACCGCCGATGAAACGGCGAGCGCACTGGCGGTGGACCAAGTTGCGATCGCGCTCGCCCGCCACGGCGTCAAAGTAGAGGCAAGCACCAGTCTCGATCAGGTCGCGACCGTCGGCCAGGCGCTGTTGGACCTCGCTTTAAAGCGACACGCTGACGCTCTTGTTATGGGATGCTACGGACATTCACGATTTCGCGAAGCTCTTCTTGGAGGCGTTAGCCGCAAGACCCTAAGCGATCTCCATTTGCCGGTCCTCATGTCCCACTAATGCGTCACAATACTGGCGCGTATGCGCAAATGCGCATACGCTCAAAC
>JBPCWA010000221.1:0-18496 GCA_051009975.1 Hyphomicrobiaceae bacterium | reverse complement strand
AGACCTAGCATCATCACAAAGAGCGTCAGGGTCGCGGACGTCGCCAATAGTGTGACCACGATAGCAATGCCACCGCACCGCCGCGCGATCGATTGGTTCGCAACTGCGTTAATGTTTGCAGATTGAGCGACACACGTGCATGCTTCCTCCTCATCGTCCAAGGAGTCCAACGCTAAGCAGTCATAAGAACCATTCCGCAAAATAAAGGTATTGCCTGATCCCTCCATGTCGCAGGTCGACACTTCTGGAGGCTCTGGCAGGTCAGTATCTTCGTCCGCTCCACTGTCCGCCCTATCGCCTGTAGCCTGCCCTAAGTCTCTGCGGCATTCTCCTTTTTTAACGACTTCCGAACCACGAGTGAATGACTCCACCGGCTGATGCATGTCCGAAGTCACGTCAATACCAATCCAGTCTATAGGCATCAGTGACTTCGCCGGAAGCTGGGGAGCTACATCGAATGGACCAAACTTAGTGTACCAGTCAGACACCTCAATCGGCTTAACAGTCAAACTTTCCGACTTCGAAACTGGTGCGAGGTCTTGCGAGTATCCGCTTTCCCTTCGTCCGCTCTCAAGCGCTTCACTACTTGCGCCAACCGTGTCTGCGTTGAATTTGCCCTTAATGCTCGAGATCATCACCAGGTCCTCTGTCCGGCGAGTACGCCAATTTCTGCAGTAGTCTGCAGGAAGTTGGTCAACATTCTCCTAACGGACGACCTGATCCTTCTCCTGTAGATCTTCTTCGGTGAAAGTCCCAGCCCTAGCGGGTGGGGCTCAGCGTACGGTTAGCTGGTCAGTGAGTCGGGGGGGGCTAGCTCGGAGATGGCGCAAGTGTCGGGTTTCAGATTGCGTTGTCAGCGGGTCGAAGCTAACTGTTGGCGAACCGAAGCAATTTCCTCATAATTTAACTAAGCAGAGTGACGGTTCGATTCATCAAGTCGCACAACATTGGGCTTGCTGGCTTCCGTGAGATAATTGTCAATGGCGTGCAAGACGTCCGCCGAACTGACCGCTCGGCCCAACTCCTCAGTGTGATTTTGCAGTCGATCCAGCACGTCTCGGCTGACCTCTGATTGGTCGCCGCTTCGAAGTCTCCTCACAATGTCCCTGAGCGCTGGCAAGTATTGTCCGCCAGGGGCCAGGATCAGCGCCGAGAGAACGAATTCGATAGTTTCTCGTTGATTTCTGACGTGAATTTCAGCATCTTCGATATCAGAGTACCGATTGTCGAGTAAATTCCTTTCGACGCGGCTTAGCTGATCGACCGCTGTGTCCATCAATTTCGTTAGGCGGTCAGCGACGATTTTGTCGGATTGCCGAACAAGGCGATCGTAGGACTCGTTTGCCAAACCGTCGACAACTTCGGCACGGCGCAAACAATCGTCCAACTGCACCTCGTCGAATTTGAGAGCTTTGAGCATTGAATGACGCGCGTCTCGAGCAATGTCGATCCCTGTGTCGTGTCGCTGATCGGACAAGCGCTGTGTGGCTGTATCGTCGATGGAGCGGGGGGGCTGATCTGCGGACAATTCGTCCATTTCCGCAGGAATTGGATCGCTGCGCAACCCACCGGCGACGACCAATCGACCCCTCAGATTTGTAAGTATTTTAAAATAATCGGCATGGATGTAAAAATGCTTGGCACCCGTCTTCACCGGTTGAACCCGTTGATAAGCCACGCCGGCATTGAGTGCATTGAGGACGATCCTCAGCTCCATCGGGTCACGAACGTCCGAGAGCTTAATTTCGGCCATAAAGCCGTGTTGCTCGATAATTGGATGCATGAAGCTTAAAACCAGCTCCGCATTGGACTGGACATCGGGCAATAGTGCGACAGAAACCGTTCGTTCCAGTTCAGCCAAACTGACGCGATTTTCATCGCGGTCGAATTCTCTTTTGGCAACGATCGACAGATACTCGAACAATTCGGAACGAACCTGATAGAGCCGATCGCGGTCATCGCGGTGACGAACAGCTCCGATCGAGGTGCCAGCGTTGAGTACGCGGCGCAATTCCGCAGCGTGAGGATTGTCGTCCTCAACGACGATCTCTCCGGTAAATCCTTCGTTGGGCGTAATGGGTCGAAGCGCCGCGAGCACCAATCGGGCCGTTTCGTAGGTGTGCGGTTTGAGGGCAGTATCGATGATGGCCTCGAGATGCTGTGCGCTGCGTGCCTTGTGGCTCGGGACGTCGGATAGCGGCGAACGTACCGCGTTGGCACCAAAAAGCCCGGACATGAAAACGAGTGCATCGATAGCAATTGCGATCGCAAGCGCCAAATACGCGAGTTTGTTGCCATCCTGGAAGGCGTTTGTGGTGACAACAAACCGATGTGCCTTGTCGTCGCGATTTAATTCCAAGTAGTTGATTTGGGCCCTGAGATCTGAGGTGTTTTCGCTCGGAATGCCGGCATCCTGTACACATTGGCGTGCAAATCGGAAGAGTGCATCGGCTCCACCTCCCTTGGGCAATTTATCACCACCGATACAACGCGCAGCCAGCGCCTCGAGACCGGCATTAAGCGCAAATACGCGTTCGGCTGCTTCACTCGCCTGCCCCGGATCGCAGTTGATCTCTCTCGCCCGCACTTTGAGACTGGGCACCTCAACCATCGCGCCGACAAGTGTCGAACAAAGGTTTTGCAATGTCGTGAGACGCTGTTGAGTCGGTTCTTGCCGGAAGTTGACCCTGGTGCGCTCCAGTTGCCGCAACCAGTCGGTTGGATCGAACCTGCTTGCGTCCGATTCACCTGACTGCTGAGTGAGTGCAATCAAGCGAGATGCTGTTTGAGCCCGACTCTTGAGTTTTGCAATCTCTCCCTGCGTCGTCGAAAGCTCGGCTTCGCCACGCGATAATTCAGTGCGTGAGGCTGTCAGACGTTGTTCGTAGTCTCGCAGTTGCAGTTGCAGGTTCTTACGTTGTTCACGCAGGACCCGCAGCTCTCCTGCAATTTCACGAAATTTGGGTCCACGGCCAACGCGTGCAGTAACGCCGATGCCACCGGCCTCCGCCTCGGCTTCTGCATTCTTGGCTACGATTTCGCGGTCTTTGGCAAAGCTCTTCGAGCGCAAATCCTCCACGACAGGAGCAAGTTGCGTGATAACAGCTTTGGCGCGCGCAACTTTCGAATTCAACAGGCTGACTTGCTGACTGAGGATGCCTTGTTGGCCTTGGGCAGCTGCTCTTTCTTCTTGGCGATGCGCTATGACCTGTTGGCGATCGCGCATTTTCTTCTCGAAATAGGTCTGCAAAGCTGCTGGCGCAGTCCTTGCCTCGCTGACCAGGTTTTCGAGTGTCCTGTCGTAGGTCTTCCAAGCGTCTGACTCAAAAAAGCGATCACGCTCCTCGATCCGCCTCAAAGCCGCGAGGGTTCCAATGTCATTGACGACGCCCGCGACTTGATTTTGCGCTCTTAGTTCTGCCGCCCGCGCCCGCTCTTCCTTTGGAAATATTGTCGAAAAAAGCGAGTCGAATGAGAAAAATACCGAGGTGGTCATGCAACCGAGAAACATGATCCAGAGCACTGCGCTTCGGACAATAACGCGAAGGGCCCGCAAGTAGTCGCCAACAATGTCTTTGCCTGCATGCAGCAGTAATGTTGCCATCACGAGGATCAGCATTGAAGCAATGAGCAAACCGCTAGGTATGGATATCCACGTTTCGCTTCGCAAACCACTACGTGAAGTGCCACCGACACCGACCTGGTTAAGGATTAGAATCGATGCGCCTACGAACAGCAAGATCCCAATGACCGTTCCAGCGCCCGTTTGCACGGAAGGCAAAATGCCGCCATCCTGCACGGGGGGCGTGGTCTTGCCGGGCCGGAAGTTCATCCCCGTCGCGAAGCTTTCACCGATTAGCCACGCAACGATGAGCATCACCCCTTGAATGCCGAATGTGATCATCAGTGAGAGCAGAGGTTCCTGGGTGAAATTCCGCATTCCATCCCAGGTGGTCCAACCTGATGCCAGGGACAGGACGATACCGGTCGCGCCAAGTAGCGCCAGGCGCCAGTTCGAAAGTACAGACCGTGCCAGCGTTTCCCAGAGCTTTCGGCCGCCACTTGAAAAATAAAATAGCGCAAGCGTGATCGCCAGGACCGCAAGCAGTATCAGTGATTCGCTGCTTGGCAGATACCGGCCTAAGTCAGTACCGATCGCATCAAGGTCCATCTACTGTCTCCAGGCGCAACAATTCAACGTTCGCTTTACATTTTCAGATTCGAATTCTTGCGCAATCATAGGGAAATCAATGAACTCAACGCTGCTGGTGTAGTAGGCGTTGTTGGTGATGTCTGCAGTTTCCATTTTCCCACGCCATTTAAATGGCGCCAACCGGCGATACAACAAAGGTGTCCAAAACTTGCACCTCACGGCGTGCATGAGGGTGTTGAATTGATTGTTGTGAGCGCAGACCAAGTCATGTCCCGTCAAGTGAAGGCATTATGTTGGTTAATTTTCCCAAGCCCCTTATTTACATGGCTGTCTCCCGGCGTCTCCGATCGAAGTGGTTCACAGTTGCCGTCTCGGAATATAGACTGCCAAGAGCACTTCAGACGGCAAACTATCACGAATGGCGCGACACTGAAACACTCGTTACGGGCCTCCGTAGCAAGTTTACAAGGCCAGATTACGAACAGGACATCATGCTTGCTGATCCTAGCGCTTCGCCGGAATGTGTGAAAATGCTTTGGCAGATATGGAGTGGACCTGCACGCTGGATCATGCACGGGTTTAGAAAGTGGACTTTTCAGTCGAGGCTTCCAAAAATCTGACGTGTCTGAGCCAGGAGATTCGACAGCATTCTGTTGAAGCTATCATAGTCACGTGCGGCGAGCATGCGCTCTTGCCCAAGATCGTCCATTTGCGCCCCAGAAAGCCACGTCCATTGACGACCGCGTCACTTTAGAAGGGCGCTCGGGGCGGAGGCCCTCACGACAACCGGCTCGACACGGCTACCCAGTCGTTGTTAGCTGTTCGCTCCGATGGGCTATCACGTACAGCTCCGCGTACTACACAGCCTCGCGCAACTCACAATACAGCTGAAAGAGCACCTCTGTCCGGACCCGGAGTGCCATGAAACACGAGCTCGACTTGGTCATTTAAGGAGAAAGCTATGCATGCACCTTTGCTGTTAATTGTCCTATTTGTTTTGTTCAATTTCGCTCCAGCATTGGATGTACACGCGCAAGATGCTTCCAGCACCCAAGCATGTCTTAAACCATGTCAGACTGCTGCAACGCGCGCGGAAAACGCAGCGCAGGAAGCAAAAGGGGCTGCAGAGGAAGCCGACGAGGCTGCAGATGAAGCTGAGAAAGCCATGGCTGATGCTTTTCAAGCAAAGGCTGAAGCCGAAGATGCAAGAGAAAAAGCTGAAGAGGCCTTGTCGGCGGCCAGACGAATCTTGGAAGAAATGAAGAAGTTGGTTGGATCTGGAGCTCAGCGCTAATCCATACGCGGGTCTGAAGCCTGCTGCAGGTTGGAAGAAATTGGACAAAACAGTGTATAGTGCTATGCGGCGGTAGAATGTGCGTGACGTCAACCGCCTTGGACGTCAACCGCCTCGGACATCGGTTGTCCCCGACACCGACTGCCCCGACGCGCGTCACCACCGCGATAAGTGCCGGTGTAGTCCCCACAGGCTTAGCCGGTCACCTCAGACGGCTGGGGAGTTGGGTTCTCGCAGCGCCCTGCTGCAGTCGAACCTCAATTCGGCTCATCCCTAATCAATCTTAGAATGCCCGACAGTATGGGACATGCTGACGATTGAACTGTCGCAAGCAACAAGCCGGACACGTACTATATCGACCTATATAGATCTATACAGGTCAGGCGGCGCTTTTTCTGGTGTGGTTGACTGAAAACAGCGCGGCTACTCCAAGGCCCCCATTTGCGCTAAGCGTCGCCAAACCGTAGCGGGCTTGATCGCAGACATCACTTTCGCGGATCATCTGTTGAAAGAGGCGGACCACCAAAATTGCCCCAGCAGCGGCGAACGGATGCCCGCGAGCGATCGCGCCACCTTCGGAATTGATGACGAGTTCATCAATTCCAAGCGCTTCCGCCAGCGCCACTGCCTGTACTGCAGACGTCTCACTGGTCTCGATAAACTGAACGTCGGACGCATCAAAATCTGTCAATCTCTTGTAGAGCTTTTCTACTGCTGCGATCGGCGCGCTTGTTTCGCAGCCAGGCGGAACACCCAAAGACGCACTCGCAAACAGTTGGAGAGCTGGGGGGCATCCCAATTCCTGCCAAATGGCGCTCGATACAACAAGAACGAAGGCGGCACCATCATGCAGGGTGCTGGTATTTGCTGCGGTGAGCGTTCCACCATCCTCCAGAAACGGCAACTCTGCCTCCAGCTCGTCCAGATCTACTTCCGACGTAGTTTGGTCGTGCATCTCTTCCGGGCGATGGCGGAGCGGAACGATTTCATTCCCAAAGCGCTTTGCTTTGCGCGCAGTTGCGGCACGATCCATAGAACGCGCAGCAAATGTGTCTTGACGCGCGCGCGATATATTCATACGCCGTGCGATTTCTTCAGTGGTTTCTAGTGCAATGGGACCTCTTTCGTCTCCGTTGGCCAAGGCGTCCGGCAGAATGAAATGCGGTATCTGGTGGACACTTCGTGGGCGCGCGATGCGCCACGGCGCGGTCGACAAACTTTCAGCTCCGCCAGCCACCACGACATTTGCTTCGCCGTGCTCGATCAGCCGTACTGCGCTGATTACAGCAACGAGTCCCGAGGCGTCCTGCTGATCTACGGTGGTCGCATTGACAGCTTCAGATAGTCCGGATGCTAGGGCAATGACACGGGCCGGATTGGACCCAGCTGTCGCGTTGCCGACAATGACTTCATCGACTTGACTGGTCCTGATTTCGACGTCCTCGAGTAGGCGGCAGATAACCGGCGACGCCAAATCTTCAAGACGTCGTCTGCGGTGCAGCCCGCCAATGCGGCCTAACGCGGTGCGCCGCGCTGCGATGATATATGCTTGAGAAACCGGCTTTGCCACCACCCAACGCTTTCACTACTTTACACTTGATTGACTCAAGGCAACATTGATCCCAGGCAACGTTTCAGCGAAGACAACGTTTCAGTAAAGGCAATATATCAGCAAGCGCATAGTTTCAGCGAGGCTCGTGTTTGACTGAAGATCACGTTTCACTGAAGATCACGTTTTACTGAAGATCACGTTTTACCGAAGATCACGTTTCACCGAAGACGTTCTACTCCAAACTACGGTTCATTCAACTGACCATCAGATCGTCATGGATCGTCGCGGTTCACAGCCATTGCCTGACTTCTCATTGCGGGCCGAAGCGCGAAGGTCGCAGTCGATGTGCGATCGTTGCAGCCCTAAGTATACGCTCAATATTGGCGAAAACGGGCACGGAAGCAGGTTTCGGTAAGGAAAATTTTATGGCCCGTCGCCAGCTTCTTGACGACGTCACAACTTCCCGGTCTGGTGCAGCCTCCCTTATTCAGTGATTCGGAACCGACAATGCCAAAAACTAGGTTCAGCTTTGCAGTTATTGGCCTGAGTGCACTCGGCCTGAGTGCGCTCGGATTGCCCATCATCCTCAGTGTCAGCCTGCCGGCATCGGCGAAATCGGACTGTCGCAATCAGGGAAGTTTTGCGCTCTGGAAGCGGCAATTTCGGCGTGAGCTGCGCGGCCACGGTGTGTCAAATACCCTGCTGCGAAGAGCTTATGATCCGATCTCTTTCGATCCCAAGATTATTAGGCGTGATCGCCGGCAGAGCTTCTTCTCGCTGTCATTTCTCGAGTTTTCTGAGCGTTTGGTAACGGGGCACCGCCTCAAGTCGGGGCGACGAAAATTGGACCAGCGGGCGCGGCTGTTTCGAAAGGCAGAGCAAAAGTACGGTGTGCCGGGCGCAGTCATAGCCGCTTTTTGGGCTCTGGAGAGTGATTTTGGCAAAGGCATATCCAAACAGTATCCCGTCTTTAGTTCACTCGCTACTCTGGCTTACGATTGTCGGCGGCCGGAACTTTTTCGACGGGAGTTGACTTCGGCATTCTTGATTGTGGAGCGGGGATACCTGCCGCTTAGTCGGTTGGTCGGGTCTTGGGCAGGCGAACTCGGCCAAACACAGTTCTTGCCGGACCACTACCTTAATTTTGCAGTCGATGCAGACGGTGATGGCAGGCGAGATTTAATGCGCAGTGACGCAGACATTATAATGTCGACCGCTAATTTTATCCGCCACTTGGGCTGGCGTGCGGGCGAACCTTGGTTGCAGGAAGTCTCAGTTCCGCGAAGAATGCGTTGGCGAGAAGCTGATTTGGCAATTTATCACCGGCGGGAGCAATGGAATACGTGGGGGGTCCGGACGCGCGATGGTCGGCGCTTGCGGTCCGATGACACGGTCGCCGCACTGCTCTTACCAATGGGAAAAGATGGTCCCGCTTTTCTAGCTTATCAGAATTTCAGGATTTATCCGCAATGGAACCAATCGCTCAACTACGCCATAACCGCGGCCTACCTCGCGACGCGGCTTAGTGGTGCGCCGAAATATCGAAAAGGGCGTGGTCCGATTGTCAATTACAGCTATAAGGAAATACGCGCGATGCAGAGTCTGCTGAACCGCAAAGGCTATGACACGGGCGGCATCGATGGCAAACATGGCGCAAAAAGCCGTGCAGCAGTCAAACGGGCGCAACTACAATATGGTCTACCTGCTGATTCTTATCCCTCACGGGAACTAATGGCGCGCTTACGTCGCTGACATCTTCGCGCATCGCTTCTGAATTGCAAGCGAGCAACTTGAAAGATGCGAGAAAACGATAGGACATCACAATGAGCGATCTGCGGACCGCCCGGAGAAATTCGGTTCCTGTCAAAATTGGCAATATAACCTTAGGTGGAAATGCCCCTGTTGTCGTTCAATCGATGACGAACACCGACACGGCAGATGTTGCTGCGACAGTCGCGCAAGTGGCGGCCCTCGCGCGCGCTGGTTCAGAATTGGTTCGGATTACTGTGGATCGCGACGAGGCGGCGAAGGCTGTCCCTCACATCCGGGACCGACTTCGCCAAATCGGCGTTGGCGTCCCAATTGTCGGCGATTTTCACTATATCGGTCACAAGCTGCTGGACGACAATCCTGACTGCGCCCGAGCACTTGACAAATATCGCATCAATCCAGGGAACGTTGGATTTAAAGAGAAAAAGGATCGCCAATTTGGATCGATTGTCGAGATTGCGCTCAAATACAACAAGCCTATTCGAATCGGAGTAAATTGGGGATCACTCGATCAAGAACTACTGACCCATCTGATGGACAAGAATGCTAAGGTCCAATCACCTCTACCGGCGCGAGTCGTCATGCATGAGGCCATCGTTCAGTCTGGACTACGATCTGCCAAGCGTGCTGAGGCGTTAGGACTAACGCCCGACCGGATCGTTATTTCCGCCAAGGTTTCAGCGGTTCAAGATCTCATCAGTGTGTACACAATGCTTGCTAGTCGTTGTCAGTATGTGTTGCACCTTGGTCTGACCGAGGCCGGGATGGGCTCAAAAGGACTTGTAGCGTCGTCAGCGGCGATGGGCATTTTGCTCCAGCAAGGTATTGGCGATACCATCCGCTACTCTTTAACTCCGGAGCCGGGTGGAGATCGTACTCAAGAAGTGCGGGCGGCCCAGGAGTTGCTGCAAACCATGGATATTCGAGCGTTCGCTCCGATCGTCGCCGCATGTCCGGGATGCGGAAGGACGACGTCGACTGTCTTTCAGGAGCTGGCCAAAGACGTTCAGGACATGATTCGTGACCGCATGCCGGATTGGAAGGCGCGCTATCCGGGTGTCGAGTCACTAAATCTGGCTGTCATGGGTTGCATCGTAAATGGTCCGGGCGAGTCCAAGCATGCCGACATAGGTATCTCTCTGCCGGGGACAGGCGAACAACCAGCGGCACCGGTGTTTATCGACGGCAAGAAGGCAATAACACTGCGCGGTACAACAATCGCCGCCGACTTCAAAGAAATCGTGGAAGACTACATCGAAAAGCGCTACGGCGCTTGAGTAGGTCCAGCCTAGACATAAATGCGGCGCATAACGTCATTCTCCGACGCCTTGCTGACGCCTTGCAGACGCCGTTCGATGGAACGTACCAGCAGTCGGGCCTGTCTTGCCACGATGAATTGGCGCGAAGACCTAATTCGCAGGATGAAGCCCGCAAATGGGCATCGACGAGCGACATCCTACTTCAGCGTCTCTCGCGTCAAACAGCCGAGTTAGTAGACCACAACAGAACGGATCGATTTTCCTTCGTGCATGAGGTCGAAGGCAGTATTGATTTGTTCGAGCGGCATGGTGTGCGTGATCATCGAGTCAATTTGGATCTTGCCGTCCATGTACCAGTCGACAATCTGTGGAACGTCAGTCCTACCGCGCGCTCCACCAAACGCCGTACCACGCCAAGATCGGCCGGTGACCAATTGGAAGGGTCTGGTCTTGATTTCTTGACCAGCACCAGCTACCCCGATGATGATGCTCTCTCCCCATCCTTTGTGCGCAGATTCCAGCGCCACTCGCATGACATCGACGTTCCCTATGCACTCGAATGTATATTCCGCGCCGCCGCCCGTTACATCGACCAAATGTGACACCAGATCACCATCGACTTCCCCGGGATTGACGAAGTCCGTCATGCCGAACTTCTCTCCCCACTCCTTCTTTCCTGGGTTCGTATCGACACCCACAATCTTATTTGCGCCAACGAGCTTAAGCCCCTGAATGACATTGAGGCCGATGCCTCCCAGTCCAAAGACGATGCAGTTAGCTCCTGGCTCGACCTTGGCTGTATTCATCACAGCCCCGAGGCCGGTCGTCACGCCACATCCAATATAGCAGATTTTGTCGAACGGCGCGTCTGGGCGAACTTTTGCCAATGCAATCTCCGGAACCACTGTGTGATTGGCAAAGGTGGACGTGCCCATATAGTGATAGACAGTCTTGCCATCAAAAGAGAACCGACTTGAACCGTTTGGCATTAGGCCTTGGCCTTGCGTCGCTCGGATGGCTTGGCAGAGATTTGTTTTGGGGTTGAGGCAGTAATCGCATTCACGGCATTCTGGCGTATAGAGCGGTATGACGTGGTCGCCCGGTTTCAGACTCTTAACACCAGCCCCAACCTCGACAACAACGCCTGCACCTTCGTGCCCGAGAATGGCTGGGAACAATCCTTCTGGATCGGCGCCGGACAACGTGAATTCATCCGTGTGACAAATTCCGGTAGCTTTTACCTCAACGAGCACTTCTCCGTCTGAGGGGCCTTCGAGATCGACGTCGACAATTTCCAGCGGCTTTCCGCGTTCAAATGCCACTGCGGCCCGTGTTTTCATCGTTTGCCTCCCTGACCCTGACCGACGCTGTTTGCTCGCAGGGAGTATGCCAGATCGCTCCAGGAACGCAATTGGTGACGGTGATACTGATGCTGATATCTCGTCAGCGTTCGAGCGCACGAGGAGCGCAGGGTGAGAGCCCAAGCTGATAGGTGCTCTCGCCCAGTTAGTAAACCGCCTTGTCCCTTAGGAATTTGCTTCTGGATCTTGATCGAGGATGTTGCCTCTCTGGCTGGACGCTTGCCGTGCCGTTCCTTCGTGAGATCTGGATTAGAACGCGACTTTTGCTTTCTAAGTTCAACATAGCAAGCCTCGATCCGCACTACGGGAGGGTTTGGGTCGCCAACCTCTTCATAATGTTGCATAATCGAGGCAGCCACATTTGCCAAAGAGTAATGAGAGAGAGCGAGGACCTAGGATGGAAGTTGCCGCAGCTGCAAACGGGCGATCGCGCGACGTTGACACCGCGATTTCAGTCTTGAAACAGCGCTTTGGCGAGCGGGTTCAAACCGGTGAGGCCATCCGTCGGCAACACGGCCACACGCTCACTTGGCTAGAAAACCAACCACCCGATGTCGTTGTCTGGCCGAATTCGACCGAGGAGGTCGCAGATGTCGTTCGGATTGCGGCGCGTTATCGCGTGCCCGTTATACCATTTGGCGCAGGGACGTCCTTGGAGGGCCATGTTAACGCCCCCCTTGGTGGCATTTCGCTAGATTTCTCCAATATGTCTGAGGTCCTAGAAGTTAATTGCGATGACCTCGATTGTGTAGTGCAGCCGGGGATTTCACGGAAAGCGATCAACGAGTATCTGCGTGATACCGGATTATTCTTTCCGATTGATCCCGGTGCCGAGGAGGCCACGCTTGGTGGTATGGCAGCAACACGGGCGTCAGGCACAAATGCCGTACTCTATGGGACGATGCGCGACAACGTCTTGAACCTCACTGCGGTGATGGCGGACGGATCGGTCGTCCGTACCGGCGGTCGGGCGCGCAAATCTGCAGCAGGATACGATCTAACGCGCTTGCTCGTTGGTTCCGAAGGGACGTTGGGAATAATCACTGAGCTAACAGTTCAGCTTTACGGAATACCTGAGACCATACTTGCGGCAGTTTGTCCCTTTGAGACATTGGAAGGGGCTTGCAGTACCGTCATGCAGGCCATTCAACTGGGATTAGGATTGGCCCGGATCGAACTTCTCGACGAGGTCCAAATCTACGCTGTGAATCGGCATTCGAAACTAACACTTGAAGAACGACCTACTCTTTTCCTCGAGTTTCATGGGACCAAAGTTGCAGCGCGTGACCAGGTTGAGACATTCAGATCGTTAGCAGAAGCCGAAGGTGCGGTGCGATTTGACTGGGCGGAACGGGAAGAGGACCGGCGTCGGCTCTGGAAGGCGCGCCACGAAGTCTATTGGTCCGTGCGGTCGACATGGCCGGCTCTTGACACTTTGGCCACAGATGTTTGCGTTCCTATATCGCGGCTCGCAGAGTGCGTTCTCGAAACCAAACGAGACGTCGAAGCGTCTGGGCTTGTCGCGCCGATCGTCGGTCATGTCGGAGATGGCAACTTTCATACTTCACCGGTTTTTGACAAGTCTGATCCCGCCCAGCGACGGAAAGTCGAGTGTTTCTTGGAGCGCCTCGCAGATCGCGCGATCGCCATGGAAGGGACGTGCACCGGCGAACACGGTATTGGACAAGGTAAGATAAAGTATCTGGAGGCTGAGATCGGGCATGGCGTTGAGATTATGCGCCTTATAAAGCATGCCCTCGACCCTCAGGACATTCTCAATCCAAGAAAGATTGTTGTCTAATTATGTGGCGCCGTTCAGCAGCCCAAATTTGCAACCATGCGAAACATTTTTGGAGGCATCATCTGTTTTGTGGCGACGAAATGGCCTAGTTGAAGGCCATCCTCGAGGCTTTGGTCGGCGCTCCGCTAGTCTGCGTTCTCGAGTATGTGGATGACGCGCGTGGCCAGCATGTCTTTGACTTTGGCGGCGTACTCTGCCATGTGAGGTGCTGCCGCATGCGCCTTGAGTGCATCCGCGCTTGCCCACTTCTCTATCACCATGAAGGTGTCGGGCCCAATCGGCGTTTGAATACTTCCAAATCCTTCTGCATCGACGACTGGTCCGTACTCTATGCAACCGTCTTCAGCGTGAACGGCAGGCATGTTGGCGCGGAACGCTTCCAAAACGTCGGCCCGCTTTCCCGGCTTCGTCGTGATGACGGCTACAACATGTATCATTGCATTACTCCAACTAATGTTCTGGCCAAGCCCCGGACAGTTTTGATTTGGGGCAAAATGGTCCGCCTTAGCTATGGCAGGGTGGCGAGCCATCGGCAATTGCATGGATAGTATTTACCAAGTCATCGTCGACTGAAACGCCGTCTTTGGCAGCTCTACGCCGCGCCCAGCGGCTTTCGCCGGGCAACCGCGAGCCAGCATCATGCTCAATTTCGTTGACCAAGTCACCGACCCGATCAAAGTAACGATGGGCGCCAACAAACCCCGCCGGGTCGACGACAACAAAGAACTGACCAACGTTGGGCGGTCCACCGTGTTCGTCAAAAAAAGAAGACGCCTCAAACCCGAAGTTGGCGCCCGTGAGCGCGACAGCCAAGACCTCTACCATAAAGGCCAGTGCTGCCCCCTTGGCGTCGCCGATAGGCATCAAGGAGCCATGTAATGCTTTTTGTGGATCCGTGGTGGGCGACCCGTCTGGAGCGGTCGCCCAATCGGCAGGGATCGGCTCGCCTCGTTGCGCAGCGCGCAGCACAGCGCCACGCGCTACGCGTGAGAGTGCCAGATCGACCACGACCGGCGAAGCGTTTTTCCGAGGCGCTGCAAATGCTATGGGGTTAGTGCCAAAAAGGCGTTTTGTTCCGCCCCACGGCGCCATTGCACTCGGTGTGTTGGCGAAGGCCAGCGCGACAAGGCCAAACTCGGCAAGTCGCTCGACGTGCCAGCCGAGTACCCCGCAATGGTGGGAACGCTGTATGGCCGCTGCCGCTATGCCCGTCTTGGCGGCACACGACGGCAGCGCCTCAAGCACTAGTTCGATCGCTGGATAGGCGAACCCGGACGCGGCGTCTACGACGATCGCACCATCACGGACGTGACTGAGGCTAGGTGTTGCGAAGCCGTCAACCTTGCCAGTTCGCGACTGCAGTGTGTAGCTTGCAACACGAGATAGTCCATGACCGGCTTGACCATCGATCTCAGCTTGTGTCAATGCCTTGGCGACGTTGTTTGCGTTACTCTTGCTAGTCTGAGATGCCATAAAGGCTCGTTCGACCAAAGCGACTATTTCCGGCTCATGCAGTGTCTGTGACACGGTTGTTCCCTTGACTTAACCGAAAGTGATGGGCCTGAGGCAAAACTCGCGCTTCAGGCAATTGCTGGATCCGTTCCTTTTGGCCGCTCAGAGCCTGCCCGTTAAAGCGCGAAGGATCTTACCTATCATCATATCAAACAGTGCGCGACAAAGCGTATCGCGTGGTGCGTCGCGGCAATCACTTTTACGATTGCCGTTTCACGTCCATTGATTGGACATTTGAGTGTCGGTCGACAATTGTCTTGTGTATGTATTGCAATACTCTTGGGCGCTGCGTTAGCTGTGAGGGTATGGGCGGGGCCAGACCCGGAAGGTCAGGAGTTCGAGTATCTAACGTTGGAGGTAAAGCGTGATCGACGCGTCAATAGCTCAATCGTTCTGCATTTCGGGCAAAGCTGCATTGGTGACCGGCGCATCTTCGGGACTTGGGCGACATTTCGCAAAAGTGTTAGCGCGCTCGGGTGCCAAAGTCGTATTGGCGGCTCGGCGTATCGATCGACTGGAGGAATTGGCTCGGGATCTCAACGGGGACGGCTACACAGCCGTGGCGGTCGCGATGGACGTCACGGATCGCACCAGTGTCAATGCCGCGTTTGACTGTGCAAATGCCGCCGTAGGTGATGTGAGGATCGTCGTTAACAATGCTGGTATTGCGGAACCAGTTTACTTTACAGAAATGTCAGAACAGAGTTGGCGCAACGTACTGGACGTCAATCTCGATGGTGTATTTCGAGTTGCCCAGGAAGCAGCCCGGCGTATGCAGCCTGGTGGAGGTAGTATCATTAATATCGCATCTGTGCTCGGACTCGGCGTGGTCAAGTCATTGGCGCACTATTGCGCATCGAAAGGCGCGGTGCTTCAATTGACGAGAGCGATGGCCCTCGAGATGGCCGGTCATAATGTTCGGGTCAACGCGATCGCTCCGGGCTACATATCGACCGAAATGAACGAGGAATTTCTGGCGAGCGAGCAGGGCAAGAAAATCATTGCCAAAGTGCCGATGGCCAGGGCGGGTCATTTTGAAGATCTTGATGGCCCACTATTGCTGCTGGCATCGGATGCAGGCGCCTACATGACGGGAACAGTGGTTTCCGTTGATGGTGGGACCCTACTCTCACTGGGATGAAATATGCAGTCTAGCTCTCGGGCACGCACTTGGTCGCCGTCGCCAGACACCATGTCGGCACTCAATAACTGGCTAGCCGGCGATCTCTCGGCTCAAAAGGTCGAGATAGTACAGGCTGAACTTCTCGATGGTGGGGCGGTTCAAGAGAATTGGCGTATTGATTGCGCCGTTGCGGGTGGCGCGCGATCCGGAATTCACAGCTGGGTTTTGCGAACGGATGCTGCGGCCGTCATCGCGCTGAGTCTCGATCGGGCCACAGAGTATTCCGTGCTCGAAGCGGCCCACCGCGCTGGCGTCCCGGTTGCTGAGCCAATTGCACGTTGCGGCGATCCGAGCGTTATCGGTGCTCCTTTCCTGATTCAGGCATTGGTTCCAGGAACCGCGCAGGCGCGAAAGCTAGTCCGCGATCCGAATGTTGAGATTTGGGGGCCGCACGTGGTCGTCGATCTCGCGCGAGCTTTGGCCAAGATTCATGCGATTAGGCCAAGCAATTTATCAATACCAAGCCTTCCCATTCCGTTCGGAGTGCCTGCAAGCAACGAAGTCGCAAAGATGATTGGTGCCGTTGAAGGGGCGGGCGAGCCTCGACCGGCGCTAGCATATATATTGCGTTGGCTAGATGCACACATTCCTTCAATGAACGCGGCAGAATGTCTGGTCCATGGCGATTTTCGGACCGGAAACTATTTGGTGGATGACGGAGCATTGTCAGGAGTGCTGGATTGGGAGTTTGCCCACTGGGGCGATCCGGACGAGGATATTGGCTGGTTTTGTGCCAAGTGTTGGCGTTTCGGCAACACTGAAAGCGAAGCGGGTGGCATCGCCGGCCGCGAGGCTTTCCTTAAGGCCTACCAGATAGCATCTGGCCGTCGACCCGACCCACAGCGACTAGATTACTGGGAGATTATGGCCGCTGCAAAATGGTCCGCGATTGCTTTGCTTCAAGGAGATCGTTTTCGCAAACACGGTGAGGCGTCTTTGGAATTGGCGTTGACGGGCCTAATGGTTTCTGAGCTCGAGTTGGAGGCGATGGATGGCCTTCGCGCATACGAAGCTCGCTATGGCGCGGGAAGCGGGAAGTCGAGTCAATGAAGAAAGTGTCAGCCGAAACGCTTCTGGAATTGGTATTGCAAAGCCTGAACTGCGAGGTGCGGCCGGCATTGGCTCCGGAGGCGCGATACGAGTTGGCCATGTGCATGCGGGCGCTTGAAATGGCGCGGCGCGAACTGCAGTGCGAGCCTGAGGCTGGTCAGTGGGACCTTCTTGATTACGCCTACGACGACGGCGAGGGCACCATGCCGGCGCTTGCTGCGGACATACTTGCAGGCAAGATCAACGATGAGACGCATCCCGATCTGCGATTGAGATTGGAACGCCTTCTACTAAGCGAATTGGAAGTGCGAAACCCAAGGGCAATTAGATCGCGTGGGACGAGTTCGCCTAGTTGAGGATGGCAATAGACTAAAAGCTCATGCAGCTTTGTGAGGACTCCGTATGGACTGGAATCGACCTGAACTCGAAAAGCGATCCGCCAACTATGCGCCACTTACGCCGATAGCGTTCTTGAAGCGTGCTGCAACATTTTTTGCGAACAGGACTGCCGTCATTGATCGTGAAAGGCGATTTACCTACGCTGAGTTCTACAGGCGCTGCCGACAGCTCGCGCATGCAATGGTAAAAGCCGGTGTGGGGCGAGGTGATACCGTCGCAATTTTGGCCGCCAATGTGCCAGCGCTGCTGGAAGCACACTATGCAGCACCGATGATTGGCGCGGTTTTGAACCCCATCAATATTCGGCTTGATCCAGACCTGATCCGAATCTGTCTGGAGCATGGCGAAGCCAAGATCTTGTTCGCCGACCGAGAGTTTCATAGCACTATCAAGCCTGCTCTCGAGCAGATGCGCGACAAGCCGCTGGTCGTGGACGTCGCAGACGTTGAGACCGACGACAAACAGCATATCGGTCAATCGGAATACGAAGAGTTTGTGGCTTCGGGAGATCCCAATTTTCTCTACGATGGTCCAAAGGATGAGTGGGATGCCATTTGTCTGCTCTACACATCTGGGACGACGGGCAATCCCAAGGGGGTCGTATTCAGTCATCGTGGCGCTCATCTCAATGCGCTGTCGAACGCGATCGCCTTCAAACTCGACAATGAGAGCCGGTATTTATGGACACTGCCAATGTTCCATTGCGCAGGGTGGACCTACACGTGGGCCGTTACGGCCGTTGGAGGGACACATGTGTGTCTGAGGAAAGTCGAGCCTGCGCGAATATTCAACGACATTTGTAGGCATCATATTACGCATATGTGCGGTGCTCCAATTGTTCTGAACATGCTGATCCATGCACCTGAAAGTGAAAAACGGTCGTTACCACAACGAACAAACGTCATGACCGGTGGCGCCGCACCTCCCTCCGCTGTGATTCAGAACATGGAAGCAATGGGCTTCAATGTTTTGCATGCCTACGGTACGACAGAGAGTTATGGTCCCTCGGCCACGTGCGTTCATCCGGCTGATTGGGATGTTGAGGTGGCTGACAAGCGGTATCAGCTGATGGCGCGGCAGGGCGTTCCAATGCCCCTTGTTGACGACATGGCTGTCGTCGATCCCGATACATTGACGCCCGTTGCGAAGGACGGGCGAACCA
>JBPCWA010000220.1:0-2633 GCA_051009975.1 Hyphomicrobiaceae bacterium | reverse complement strand
GCTCTATATGCTCATCGATCCTGTTCTTATCCATAGACCTGCCGTTGATGCCCATTAGCTCGTCCATCGAACGATTGCGCCCCATCATGTGACCGCCCCCCATCATACTGCCGCGTCCACGCCGCATACCCATCATCCCGCCCATCATCGGCATATTGAGTTCAAAACGGCGCGTGCGATTTGCCTGTCCGGGTTCCCAATGGGGGATCTCCGCCAAGCGTGCAGCTAGCGTCTGATCCGAAGCCTCAATGCGATCGGCACGCAACTCAAGAATGGGGAACGTTTCGTCATTGCCAACCATTCGGCGCATCATGCCGGACATCATTCCGCTAGCCCTCGTAACATCGGGATAGCTCATCAGGACAACGCGACTGTTGGTCGACATATCGACGAGGATTTCGGCGCGCTCCCCAGGTGCCAAGCGCAGTCGCTTCCTGTGCACCGAGCGCTCGAGAAGGCTGCCATCGCTTGCGATTTGCATGAAGCTTCGTCGGTCAGAAAAACCGAGGTTGTAAATTCGGGCGTTGGAGCCGTTCAGCAGTCTCAAACGAATTCGTTGACGGCGCAAATTGACATGTGGATGTGCTGTGCCGTTAACAAGAACTGTATCGCCCTTGAAGCTCAACATTTGGTCGTGCATCGACGTCAGGTAGGCAAATGCACCATCACGTCTGAAGCGGCGATCCTGGATAATGAGTGGTATATCATCAACGCCGTATTCGGAAGGAAGGCCGAGAGCGTTACTCTCCTCATCGTCCACCAGGATTAGGCCCGCCAGTCCTTGGTTGACCTGTGCACCCGTTTTTCCGAGAAGGTGTGAATGGTACCAGAATAGAGCCGCCTTCTGCTTGACCAAGAAGTCGGGCGACCAGGTCGTGCCGGGTCTAATGACCTGATGTGGTCCACCGTCGGCCTTTGCGGGTACGTGTAGCCCATGCCAATGGAGCGTCGTATCGAATTTCAATCTGTTGGCAACATCGATTGCCACGTGGTCACCGGCACGAAACTTAAGCGTTGGTCCGAGAAATGGGCCGTTGACCCCAATGGTCGGCGTTGAGGTGCCTTCGAAGAATTCTGTATGTCCGTCTTGCACAATCAGATCGAAATGCTTGCGACCGCTTTGATCGCTTCCTTCCAACAGCGGCGGGATTTTCAGCACGTTCGAAAATAGATTGGCAGCGGTCGCGTCAGAGTTGCGGGCAAGCCACAACCCACCGCCAACTGCCATAGCACTTCCGGCCACACCGATCTGAATGAAGTGTCTTCGCGAGAAGTTGGGCGGTAGCGCTCTTCGCATCTGTATGTCTTTTTGCGTTATCACCCGAGCTCCGTCTTGCAAACCGCTAATGCTGGGGGATTAAAGTACCGTCTTGGCTGTCCAATTTGAGCGGCTAGAGTCTGACCGACTTTAGCCGCAGGGCATTGCTGATCACCGATACTGAAGACAGGCTCATGGCTGCTGCGGCTATCATAGGTGAGAGTAGAATGCCGAACACCGGATAGAGGATTCCCGCAGCGACCGGGACACCAGCAGCATTGTAGGCGAACGCAAAGAACAGGTTCTGTTTGATGTTCGCCATTGTCGCTTTGGCTAGACGCCGCGCTCGGACGAGACCATTGAGGTCACCTTTAACGAGGGTCAATCCGGCGCTCTCAATTGCGACGTCAGCGCCTGTGCCCATGGCGATGCCAACGTCTGCTTGGGCCAGCGCGGGTGCATCGTTGACACCATCACCCGCCATCGCAACGGTGCGCCCGCTCTGTTGTAGTTCTTGAATGATACGCGCCTTGTCTGCCGGCAATACGCCGGCCCGGATCTCGTCAATACCAAGACGTCCGGCCACTGCGCGCGCGGTACGTTCATTATCGCCGGTCGCCATCACGATATGGAGCCCCTCGTCGTGCAGAGCTTTCAGTGCCGTCGGAGTCGTCTCTTTGATTGGATCGGCAACAGCAACCAACCCAGCGATGTCACCGTCAACAATGACGAACATAACCGTCGCGCCCTCATCGCGATGTACGTTTGCCGTTTCGAGCAATCGGCCGCCATCAAGGCCAAGGTCATCGACCATCTTGTCATTGCCTAAGGCGACGGAGCGTTCGCTGACAACCCCTTTCACGCCCTTGCCGGTCACCGCCTCAAAATCTGATACCTGGCTCATCGCGATGCCGCGCGCCTCTGCGCCAGCGATAATAGCAGCCGCAAGTGGATGTTCGGAGCCTCGCTCAAGACTGGCGACAAGATGCAGGATCTCATCGATATCATAGCCGGCCTCAGGCAACACTGCGACGAGTTCCGGTTTGCCGACAGTTAAAGTACCAGTCTTATCAATGATCAGTGTATCGACCGAGGCAAAACGCTCGAGGGCCTCAGCGTTCTTAATCAGGACGCCAGCTTGGGCACCGCGACCGGTGGCAACCATGATCGACATCGGCGTTGCCAATCCAAGCGCACATGGACAGGCAATGATCAGAACCGAAACGGCCGCCACAAGCGCATAGCCCATGGATGGTGCGGGCCCAAATAAGGACCAGACCACAAATGCACAGAGCGCCACAGCGATAACTGCCGGCACGAACCAGCTGGCCACGACGTCGACAAGTTTTTGTATGGGCGCGCGTGAGCGCTGTGC
>JBPCWA010000219.1:0-2886 GCA_051009975.1 Hyphomicrobiaceae bacterium | reverse complement strand
TCCGTGATCTCGTTACGGCGATGGCGAAGAGCTATACCATCGGGCCAGGGCGGACGCCCGGTGCCATGGTTGCGAACAAGATCAACGGCGGCTGAATAGACCGTGTCTCGACCGTCAGATTCAATTATTGATTGACGGAATTCTTGGCTGGTGAACGCGGCCTCCTTGCATGCGACGAAAGCCGTACCAATCCAGGCACCCTCTGCTCCTGCGGCGAGTATGGACGCAAGGGATCGGCCGCAACTTATACCTCCCGAAGCAACAATCGGCGTATCAGGAAACGCCTCCACAGCTTGGATCAGGAATGGCAGAAGATTTTGCGTGCCAGTATGGCCGCCGGCAGCATTGCCTTGAAGGCACAACACATCAGTGCCTGCATCCACGGCCCGTTTCGCGAGTTCGAACGTTTGCACCTGGCAGACCACTTTCGCCCCGCCATCATGAATTCGCGGGATCCATGAACTTGCATCGCCAAACGATAGGAGTATGACCGGCACTGCCTCTTCGAGCGCCACATTCAGATGATCGGAATGCTCATCGAGACGATGCCCAATGAACCCGGCGCCAAATGGACGTGAGGTTTGCTCGCGGATGCGCGAGACCATTTGGCGAACTTCCGAGGTGCTCAGGCCCATGTGCGGCCACGCGCCAAAAGTGCCGAGACCGCCAGCCTCGCTGACGGCTGCCGCCAGTGTCGCTTCTGCCCATCGCCCCATCGGAGCGCAGATTAGTGGCGCGTCAATGCTGAGGGCAGTTGCTGCGCGTGTAGAGTACTTGGCCATGGTCCGATTACCCTACAGTAAGTTCGATTATCGATGAAGCAGCGCGAATGTCTCCTCATGGCTCGGACATTGACCGAGCGCCGCACGACGCCCGCCTTGAGCGGCAAAGCAGACGAAGATTGCTGCAGTTGCTCAGGTCTGGTTATGAGCCAACGTGGGCATTTGGAACGACTTTGCCGGCTGCACGCGGGGGCTGTGGACACGGATTGGCCTCGATATTGGCGTGCAGAGCGCCTGGTTGATTAAGATCACTCCGGTAGGCCGACCTGCCGAAGGGCTTCGATAATGCGTCTGTTGGCGTCAGAGTACGTAGGGAAACCCCAACTAAGCCTCTGATCAATGCTGCTCAAACGACTGGTTGGTGCACGCTCAATAAGATCGGATAATGCTAGAGTGGCCTCCTCTTGTCGCCCAAGCTCAATCAGCGCAGCGACGACGATTTGAAACGATACCCATCGCGGATTTGGCGTATGGCTGGCGTGTTTGGCTCGATCCAGCGCCTCCTCGTACCTCCCAGCATCGAATAACATTTTCGAACTGAAGGCTAGAAATCCTCCTAGAAATGCATCGCGCGGACTTAGCCTGATTGCATCATCAATGTGGCCAAGAGCATCCTCGGGACGCCCACTCCGACCAAGAACAAAACCGAGGATATAGTGACCAATGGCTGAGTTTGGATTTTGCGAAACGGCGTCTTCAGCTCGGGAAATGGCAATATCATTTTGCCCGAGCAAACTTTGTACGCGCGCATCGGCCCAGAGACATGTTGGATCACGGCCGTCAGCCGCCAGTCCCAAACGAGATTTCTCTTGAGCTTGCTTCAAAAGCAGTTCGCTATCGACGAAGTCGTAGACATCGAAAACGACGCGGACGCGTGTGTCCGCGCCCATAGCAAACGCAGGCGCGAAACTTGGATCAAGCACATTGACCCTGTCGAATAGCCTAACCGCGGCGTCCAAACCGTCCCTGGTTGTTTCGTAATATGCAGAGAGGCCGCGTTGATAGAGGTCCCAAGCGTCCAAGCTGTCCGGATGGCGGCGCAGGGTGCGATGGCGCTCTATATCGTCAATTTCCGGGGCGATAGCTGTGACGATCTCGTCCGTCACCTCATCCTGAACTGAGAAGATATCTTTGAGTTCTCGATTGTAACGCTCCGCCCAAAGGTGTTTGCCCGTCTCGCCATCAATCAACTGCGCAGTTATCCGAATTTGGTTCGCCTGACGCCGAACACTGCCTTCAAGCACATATCGAACGCCCAGATCTCGGGCTACCTGGCGAACATCGGTTGAGGTGCCCTTGTAAGAAAAGCTGGAATTACGTGCTATCACGAATAGGGAGCGGAAGCGCGATAGCGCGGTGATCACATCTTCAGCCACCCCATCCGCAAAGAACTCTTGCTCGGGATCGACTGACATATTCTCGAACGGCAGCACTGCAATTGAAGGCTTGTCCGGCAGGGCCGGCGGCTTTTCGATAAGCTGGGCAGATTGAGGAGTCTGATCTGTCTGCCAATGCCAAACCCGCACTGGCCGGGGCACATTCTTGACGGTCTGTTCGCCTGCAGCCTCGAACACAGCATCCACCTTACCGATAAGGTGGTCATGGACAGTGCCGGAAATGCAGATGCCGCCAGGCTTCGCCAAAGCTTCGAGCCGAGCCGCAACGTTGACGCCGTCTCCAAGAATGTCGTCGCCATCTATGACGATATCACCGAGATTAATTCCGATACGGTATTGGATGCGCCGGTCTTCAGGTGGAGCGGTTTCTCGCTTTATCAACTCCGCCTGCAATTCAACGGCACACTTCACAGCATCGACGACGCTGGAGAACTCTACCAAAAGGCCGTCACCGGTTGTCTTGACGATACGGCCGCCATACGCAGAGATCTTTGGATCGAAGATCTCCTCGCGGTGCGCGCTTTGGCGCGCAAGTGTACCGGCCTCATCCAGCCCAATAAGCCGAGAGTATCCGACCATGTCAGTCAACAAGATGGCGGCGAGCCGGCGCTCCATCACAGTTCTCCCTGATGGGCAGTCTAGCGACGATCAGCCGGAGAATCTATGAACCGTTCATGGAGCAGTATGACCGGTTATGGCCCTGTTCG
>JBPCWA010000218.1:0-2983 GCA_051009975.1 Hyphomicrobiaceae bacterium | reverse complement strand
CCACAACAGCGTCTACGAGTACGCCCGGCACCTGCACATCATGCGGGCGTAGACTCCTTTCGCTGCGACCCGTCGCACCTGAGCAGTCACCCTCCCCCCCCAAATGGCGCGCCGAAATCGCCATTTCCAAAGCCTCGAAATAAGCGCCCTCGAAATCAAAGCACAGATTCCCACCTTCATCCCCGTTGCTCGCGCGGACGATTTCGATATCTGGTGCAATGGTCGGAAAAAAAAATAGAACAAATACTCTCCGCCAAATTGCTCATGGGCACAATCGAATCGGACCGCGCCGCTTCGCCGCGCCCTCGCGCTGCATGTCGCTAACGATGCCATATGGCACGTTGTAGGCCTTCACATCGTTCGCCAGAATTCGCAGCCAAACTAGCGGCGGATCCGCTTTGCTAGGACCCGAGGGCGAGGATCCCGCGATGATCCTGGCAATGCATCCAGGTTTTGCAATATGGTCAACACCCGTCATGCCGAAAAATCGCCCAGAGCTTTGGGCATGGCATCGGGACGACACAGGCCGCTCGACGAATTGACCCAGACAATTGCGTTATCCAGCACCAAACGCGCAGCATCCGGCGCCGAAGAGATTTTTCCTGAAACCGACATTGACCCCACGGAATTGTCTTAGTAACCGCCTGGTGAATTAAGATAGTTAGCGACGCGCTGCGCAAACCAGAACGAGACAGGAGGCTCAGATGAATATCTATTACAGTGGCGTAAACCAGCGTGGTTTCGGCACCTGGCCGCTCAGAGGCGATGACGCAAAAAACGCGGTTCGCGCTGCGGTAGAAGTGGGATACCGGGCATTTGACACCGCGCAAATGTACGAGAATGAAGCAGAGACTGGTGCCGCACTTGCCGAGTCAGGCCTGCCCCGCGCCGATCTGTGCATTACCACCAAGGTCAAACCCGACAATTATAACCAAGATCGGTTTATTGGTTCGGTTGATCAAAGCGTCAGAGACCTCGGAGGCGAACCCGTCGACGTCCTGCTTCTTCATTGGCCAACGATTGGTGGCGATGTGGTCCCTTCGTTGGAATTGCTACAGCAAGCCCATGATCAGGGACTTGCGCGGAATATTGGCATATCGAACTTCACGATCGCACAAATGCGGACAGCCCTATCAGTGCTCGACGCTCCGATCGTCGCCAATCAGGTAGAATACCATCCCTTGATCGACCAATCGAACCTGCGGGCCGCGGCAGCTGGTCTCGGTATTCCGCTCACGGCTTACTGCTCGATCGCACGAGGCAAGATATTCGAGTACCGTGAACTGGCTGAAATTGGAAGGGACTACCATAAGTCGCCCGCACAGGTAGCGCTTCGCTGGATCCTGCAACGCGGCATCGCCATCAACACCATGTCAACGAAGCCCGAAAACATCCGTGCAAATTTCTGCGTTATGGATTTCACACTGTCTTCTGTTCACCTAGCTCGTATCGACGAACTGTCAAAACGCGTGAACTTCCGCCTAGTCGACGATGTACCCTGGGCACCAGAGTGGGATCAGTAGTTCCCTCGGATTAAGTCGCTGGCTTTTTCGCCAATCATGATTGTCGGTGCGTTCGTGTTCGATCCTACAAGGCTCGGCATGATAGAGCTGTCGCAAATCCGCAAGCGCTCAATTCCACGTACGCGACATTGGGGATCAACAACTGCCATCTCATCGGTTCCCATCTTGCAGGTGCTGGTAGGATGGTAGGAGGTACGACCGACCGTTCGCGCGTAGTTTTCGAGATCCTTTTGTTTTGTTACCGTGTCGTCGGGGAAACAAATAGTGCTAATAAATTTTTGCAAACTGGGCTGGTTGAGGATCTCTCGACTGATTTTGATTCCTTCAACGCTGATCTTGACATCTTCGGGTTCTGCGAGAAAGTTGGGGTCCACGATCGGCGGATCCTCCGGATCGGCCGACCGCAATCGCACCGTTCCACGACTTCTCGGCCGCAAATTGTAGGAATTGAGCGTGATCCCCGATGCACCCGGCGGAACAGTCGGCACACCCGTTTCGGCGCCAGCCCCGGCAAGAAAATGAAACTGCAAATCGGGCACTGCCGAGTCGGCATCAGAGGCGGCGTCTGAGAACCAGAAAGCTCCCCCCTCGACAACATTTGATGTTACTGGCCCCGAACCAAATAGGTAGTATTGCAAACCTGCCCAGGCGGCCCAGTGCCACTTCTTATATCTATCGAGACTGTCATGCCCTACAAGTTCCGCAACGATATCTATACCGAAGTGGTCATTCAGATTCGAGCCAACGCCTGGGAGATCGGCCATTACTTCGATGCCGATTTGCTTGAGATGGGCCGCCGGACCAAGACCACTTAACATCATCAATTTCGGCGTGCCGATGGCGCCACTGGCAATAACTACCTCGCTGCCAGCGGTCACCACTTTCGCGGACGATTTATCGACAATTTCGACACCAATCGCACGACCACTATCAATGATCACGCGATTGACTCGAACCCCGGTTCGAACAGTCAAATTAGGGCGATCCATTACGGGTCTGAGATAACCAACTGCTGTTGAGCAGCGCCGCACGTCTTTAGTGGTTGTTTGGTAGAAGCCGCACCCTGCCTGTTGCGCTCCGTTAAAGTCGGGATTGTAGGGAATGCCGCGCTCCTGGCAGGACCGGAGGAAGGCTCTGGTCATCGGCTGAGGATTAGGAATGTTGGACACACCTAGCGGTCCGCCCGTGCCATGCCAGTCGCCGCTGAAGACCGTGTTTCCCTCCGAGCGGAGGAAATAGGGTTTAACGTCCTGAAACGACCAACCCTCTGCCCCCTCTTCATTGGCCCAACGATCATAATCAGATGGATGACCCCGCGTAAAAATTTCGGCATTGATTGAACTTCCTCCGCCGATCACGCAAGCCTGAGCATAGGGAATTTCGCGATTGTTGGCATGCTGCTGCGGTGCCGTCGTCAGACCCCACGTATGAGGTCCGTCGGTCATCTTTGCAAATCCCAC
>JBPCWA010000217.1:0-6120 GCA_051009975.1 Hyphomicrobiaceae bacterium | reverse complement strand
GGTCGATGTACCGGATTTGTACCGGGAACTACTCCACTCAAAAACTCAGCATTGTGGGCGCTTGGCTCAAGACATTGATTTTAAGGGGAAAATCTGGTGCCGCAAGAGGGACTCGAACCCCCGACCCCCTGATTACAAATCAGGTGCACTACCAACTGTGCTATTGCGGCTTTCCCTGTTCTTCAGAGCGACAGTAGTGAAAATTGGTGATATTCCACCATCTGCTAATCGCGACACAGCGCCTTTTCGGGCCCCTAGGGCATTGTCTTGTGACATAGCAGAAAGAGGCCGTCAATCGACATCACGCAAGCGGCTGAGCGGGCTGGCTGGACCGGGAAGCCACTACCGCGATCGAGACTGGTTGGTTGGGTGCACGACGATCAGTAATTGGTCAATGCTTGACTGGAATTATGCCATTACCATCCAAAGCTGACCCGCATTGATCCAGTGATCAACAGGCAGCTTGGTCTCGTGCCAAGCTTAAGCAATCAACTAATAGTAGTACATTGCAGCATGCCAGCGTTTGATTTGGTCATCGCTCCAATCGGCATCAGGAACGTCAACGCCTCTCGCCCAGTCCTTGAAGAAATCTCTCAGGCGGCGTTTGCCAGGGTCAATTTTGGCCATCATCTCGTTCATTTGTCGGAGCCGGCGCACCAAGGTCTTCATAAATACGACCGCTTGCTCAGGGTTCTCCTGAACCGTCGCCATGAATTCATCATAAGACATCACGCCCAGCTCAATGTCCGTCAGCGCCTTCACAGTCGCAGATCTCGGCCCCGGATCGAGCAGACACATCTCGCCAAAGACTTCGCCGGCATCGAGCGTTCCTACGTTCTTGGCCTTTGCGCCCTCGCCGACCGTGACTTCAGCAGAACCAGTAATGATCAGGAATGCAGTGTCGCCAATTTCGCCCTCAGACAGAATTTTGGCTCCAGTTGCAAATTTGATGCGTCTCATTTCACCACTCTACGCTATGCGATACTTGTTCGTCGTGCGACTGACAGGTCCCCTGAACTATATCTCCACAGCCTCACATTACCCAGCCGAGCCCTCCAGAACAACCAGTCAATCCGCTCGCAGCCGAACAAGTTGGGGTTGCGGTGCGCGCGACGGTTGGTGACATGGTTGAGATGCCGGTGAACCGTGCATGTTGCAATAGGCGCGGTGTCTTTGACGTTCGTAAATGTTGATTGGCTTTTTCCGCAGTCCAATCCCGCTCTCCTTAAAAGCTTTTGGCTCTGTTTAAGGAGTTGATCACGGGTTAGTAGAGAGAGTTACTTTATGCCGTCGCCGGGCAATTGCAGAGAGAAGAATTATCCATCGGTATAACGACGAGCAAAGGTCTTCGGTCGACAAGTATAGGGTTAAAGTGTGGAACCTGTGCACATCTATTGCCTTTTCCGAATTTTGATATTCCACCGGTTAATGCAATCATTACTTAACGATGTTCATCGGTGTGTGTTGGGGCAAACCTGCGGGCTGTGGCATAAAACATCGCAAATAAGCGAAATGAGTGCGGAGTTTGTTATGCTGACGAAATCACGTTCGGCATGCCTTTTACTGGCTGGTTTTTTTCTGCTGCCGCTAGCGCGGCCGGTTGAAGCGTTTCGTGGCTATTTTCGTACTCACGACGGCGACCGCCACGCTTATCGATACGAACAACGGCGCTATTATCCCTACTATGGATCCTACTATTGGCGCCCGGCGGACAAAGTAAGGCGGAGACCAGGAATTAAGGCGCCGCCTTATTATCAGGCTTGGGGCCTGAAAAGACGTCATTGGCGCCATCGCCGCAATCATTTAATCGGTCGACGCAAGCTTCGGTGGTAGTCGAACCTGCCTCCGCTCCTGAGTGATCACGCCGCATTTGTTCGAGTAATCAAATGCGCGTACAGCGCTACAGCGGCGGCGTTCGAGACGTTCAAGCTGCTCGCAGACCCGTCCGTGGCGAGATGGCACACCTGGTCACAAGCTGCGCGCGTCGATTGCCTTAGGCCCTTGCCCTCAGCGCCAAGAACGAGTGCGGCGGGTCGGGAACCGATGATAGATTCAAAACGTGTGGGCCCGCCACCCTCCAACCCCCATACCGATATGCCGTCACTGGACATGGTAGCCAGAGCGCGTGCCAGATTTTGTACTAGGCATACTGACACGCGCTCGAGCGCGCCTGAGGCTGCTTTGGCAAGTGCGCCAGCGAGTGGGGGACTGTGTCGTCGGGTCATGACAAGGCCAGCTGCGCCAAATGCAGATGCGGACCGCAACACGGCTCCAACATTCTGTGGATCAGTCACTTGGTCCAGCACAACGACAGGGCGTGACGTTGCACGAGTCTCTTTAACTAGCGCGTCCAGTGGGACATCTGGAAGATGAGTGCACTCAGCTAATGCGCCTTGATGTACGGTCTCCCGGCCAAGCCTTCTGTCTAAATCTTTCGGTAATATGCGCTCGATGGCAAGTGCTCTTTCAGAAAGTGCCGTCGCCAATCGACGCTCGGCATTCTTCGTGATAAACAAACGACGGACATCACGTTGGGGATTGAAGAGCACCGCCTCCACCGCGTGAATCCCATATATTGATACCTGATCGGCCGATGGAGCCGGTCTGATAGTGCCGCGATCCGCAGATTTGGAAACGCGTAATCGATGAAATTTATCCTTCGTCGGCTGCGTTCCACGGGGCATGCTGAACTATTCCTCTTTGGTCTGATCGGAAACCGGTAAAAATGTGTATAGTCGGCAGAAGAACGGAGGTTCTTGCAATTGACCATTGACATTAGACCAGTGCAGCGAGATATACACGCCGTCTGGGCCGATTGGAGAAATTGGGTCCCAGGCGAGCGCGGGCGAGGTAATCGACGCTGGACTCATCCGGAGGGGTGCCCGAGTGGCTAAAGGGGACGGGCTGTAAACCCGTTGGCTATGCCTACGTTGGTTCGAATCCAACCCCCTCCACCAAGTCCGTGTAGGTGATTTCCCAAAGCTGGCATGCTGGACAGCGGGTGTAGCTCAATGGTAGAGCCGCAGCCTTCCAAGCTGAAGACGTGGGTTCGATTCCCATCACCCGCTCCAGACCGCCAATGACCAAGCTGCGCGCGTCAGGGAAATTTGCGACACCGGCCATAGCTCATGGCAGCGGTTCCATCGCGGTACGTGCGATGGCTAAACGAACCGTCACGCTCAATGCGAATCCAATCGCCGCCGCTCCCAAAGCGAATTACTATCTCGTCAGACCGGTGAGAAAGCCCGACTACTGGCGTCTGGCTCTCTTCAAACATCAGTAACACGGTTTCGCGATCAATGTACGCGGTGAAGATCGCCGTTTTTATACGTGTTTTGCCGGCGCATCCGACGTGAACATTACGACAAAAGTTCTGCAATGCGGGTCGGCAATCATAGCGAGCCGGTTTTGCCGCGAGGATTTGCGATTGATTTACCATAGCGAGGAAAACGAACCAGCTGAGAGCGACTGTGCATGCGGTAAGCCGAGAATGTAAACTCATGCACTGGTCGACCTTGATCGTCGCTGCCATTCTTGTACGTTTTGCTGTTCTCGTGCCCATGCGGCACCTCGGCGAATGCCGCTGCTGGCACCTGCCGGTTCGGATTCCAGAATTGGCAATCCTCGATCCTGTTTTTCCTCGAGTCGCGCAACGTTTTCGGATAGTCGCCCCGCGATTCGCTGTATCACGTAGAAGCCAAATTCGGGATTTTGGAAATATACTTGTTTGAAGGCGGTTTCGTCTAGACCATATACGGTTACAGGTTCCTCGCAGATTGCCGTCATTGTTCGGCCGCGACTTGGAGCAAAAAGGCGATTTCACCAAATATCTCACCTGGCCCGATGCTGCGGCAAATCTCTGGGAATTGCACTCTTCCTTGCGCAAGATAGTAGAAATAGTCGGCTTGATCTCCTTTGCGGAAGATAATGTTACCGGTTTTGAATGTGCGCTCGCACATCACCGGGCGAATCCATTCGAGAGAGAAATCTGTAGAATAGGCTTCCCGAAATCTCTTGAAATAAGCTCTTATCTGCACCAATCGAAAAAGATTAAAAGGCAGCAACAAGCAATGCAAAGCAGCTATGGGATATATTCCGGTAAGCGTGCCGTAGGCAACAAAAGCGATGTTGCTGAGGATCGCAGTGAGACGCAGCGGGATCATCGTTTTCATCGAAAATGTGGCCAACGTGAAAGCGGCTGCGAGCCAACCGACGATGTCAACCGGGTTCATCAGTGCTCTCTTTAATTTGCGGCCACATTTCTGTGCGGCGTCAAACATGATTCATCCTAGTGCGCGACCTGCGCCGGATTAACGTCAGACTGTAATGTCGCACTGAAAATCTTCCTGTGGTGTTTGACACACCCACAGTGATTTGATGCCAATTGCGGACGGATTGGGCCCCCTGAGATTGGATCCCACATTCAATTTACATCAATACCTGATTTGTGCGCTGCGCTTGTAGCTTGCTGTCGTAGGGGGCTTCGGCAGCGCAATCCTCTAACAGCCTAACCTTTGGCCTGTCGGTGACATTGTATTTGCCGCACGCACCAGGGTGGCCGATAGCTCTCGGCAACTCTGTTCCGGCACAACCGCATCCTCATCTGCGAATCCCTTGTCCCTTATCGGTGGCCTTACCCCAGTGGGCCAGCGCCTGCGCCACCGGTCGCGTTGAAACACTGCTAGCCCAACCCAGCCACGTTGAGGTCAAATGTGCATTGACATGATACCAATAGGTATCGCATAAATGATACTGTTTGGTATCGCAAAAGGAGCGTGAATGACCACAGAATTTCAAGGTACTTTTAAAGCGCTTGCCGATCCGACGCGCCGCGCCATCCTCGTGTACCTTCGCTCTGGCGATATGACGATAGGCGAGGTGGTTACCAAATTCGACATCACGCGCGCGGCGGTAAAGAAGCATCTGACGATACTTGAGCAAGGGCATTTGATTTCCGTTCATCAGAGAGGGCGAGAGCGGATCAATCACTTGGAGTTGGACGGCCTTCTCCCCGTGTCGGACTGGATAAGTCGCTTCGATGAATATTGGGACGAACGACTTGCGGCCCTTCAATCTGCGATTGAAAGAAAGGAAGATGAACATGACACATGATACGATTACTAAGACGGTATTTTTCAGCGTAAGCCGAGAAGTCGTCTGGTCTTATCTGACGGTGAAGGATCGACTGGCCGAGTGGTTTCATCCGGCAGCCGCCGATCTGTCGGCCAATGAGGACTATGCTTTGATGGAAAGCGGCGAGAGCGGTCTGGCGAACAAAGTGTGCTGGGGGCGCGTCTTGCATTGGGAGCCACACGTTAAGTTAGCCTATTCGTTCACCGTTAAACCACTCAATGGCGCGATGACGACCGTAACGTGGATATTAGAGGACGTGGCCGGCGGCACGCGACTGACCCTGGTTCACGAAGGCCTAGCCGAGGCTGTTGGTGCCTCTGCAATTGATCTTCTCAAGGCGCTGGACAAAGGTTGGGACGAGCATTTTGGAAAGTTGCGGCCGATTATGGCCCGTCCGGTCGCAGCTTAGAGAAGAGAGAACGAAGAGGAATGGCACGATGAATACGGCCCTTGATGGCCCTCGAAAGTGGCGAGTTCATCTACAAACCAGATGGTTCGGCGTGAGATCGTGGACGTCCGCGTGAAAATATAAGCTTCTGGTTGGCGAGTTTGTCCTCCGGCCCCGCCCACGCGTACGCCAGCAAGCAAGGTTCACGCGCGTCGACTGTAATGCGGTGATTGCGGCCGGGTGGATTGAATATCATCGAGCCGGGTGCGTAAACGCCGTCATCGTTCTCTGACACGGAGCCGGAGAGACAGTAGTAACTTTCAGAGAGGCCATCATGGCTGTGCGCTGGATAGATACAACGGGGTGCAAATAAGACCAATCCCAGGATCAGCCGCGTCGATACAAGTGGGCCGCTAGGTCCAAGGATTTCAGCATAGGCAAATTTTCCAAGCAAATGTCTTGGTACTCGGTCGTACCCATAGACCCACGTCAGTTGATCTGAGACACTCTCAATGGCGCGTATCAGTGTCGCCGTGCTCTGCAACCGACCATTGTCAAGCGCGCGCTTCAGGTGCGCGCAAACCGGTTTGGTCATCGGC
>JBPCWA010000216.1:0-2963 GCA_051009975.1 Hyphomicrobiaceae bacterium | reverse complement strand
ATAAAGATTCTATTGAAGTGTTGAAATGCCACCCGTCTGTAGCCCGACAATGACCAGCATAGCCTTCACATATATCTGGATCGCGGTAAAACGTAAGTAGATAACGGAAAGGTGAGTTCTGGCGATTGCGCTCGTGATTGTTGAGTTGCCTGAGTGAGCATCACAAGCCCAAACCATCGAGCGAGCGATACGACGCTGGGGTTCCTGTTTACTTAGTGCTAGTTGTTGACGACATGTTATTTAGCGCGCTGCACCATCGTCGTTTGACTTAGATTCAGGCTGTGGTCCAACTGCGACATGGCCTTCGCGTCTACGAATGTCTGCTACGTGCGGGTAAGGCAGACGTGCATTGCCGCAAGTGCTCAGGCCCGCCAATAACCCGGTCGAGACCTTACAACTGCCCGGTGGATTGACCCACATGCGTTTGGTAACATTCGTTCTGTTGTTGCACGCAGGAGACTGAAGGGGATGGCGGCGAGCGAGATCACGCGCAAGCTGACGACGATTGTCGCGGCGGATGTCGTCGGTTACTCCCGACTGACCTCTGCAGATGAGGAGGGCACGTTTTCGGCCTAGCGACGTCATCGAAGCGAGCTCATCGATCCCAAAATCACTGAATATTATGGGCGCATCGCGAACACAGCCGGTGACAGTTTGCTGGTCGAATTCCAGAGCGTTGTTGATGCACTGCGGTGCATGATCGATGTGCAGATTGGCATGGTCAACCGCAACGCCGGAGTGCCTGAGAACTGCCGCATACTATTTCGCGTTGGTATCAACCTTGGCGACGTTATCGAACAGGATGGCGACTTGTTCGGCGACGGCGTCAATGTCGCGGCACGTCTTGGAGGTCTCGCTGAGCCTGGCGGGATCTGCATCTCTCGCGCGACGCGCGATCAGGTGCGCGACCACGTTGACATCGCCCTGGAGGATCTTGGGGAAGTTGAAGTCAAAAACATCCTGAGACCAGTGCGTTGCTTTGCCGTTCGGCTCAGCGATGATCGGCAAAACGTTCTGGTCACAGCTGACCGCATGCCGTCGGCAAAGCGATCACAGAAACCATCGGTCGCTGTGCTGCCCTTTGACAATATGAGCCAGGATCAGGACCAGGACTATTTTGCGGATGGCATGGCCGAGGACATCATTACTGCACTATCTAAAGTGCACTGGTTTTTTGTGATCGCACGCAATTCAACCTTTGCCTACAAGGGAAAGTCGATTGATGTGCGCCAGGTCGCGCGCGAGCTGAACGTACGATATATCGTGGAGGGCAGCGTGCGCAAGGCGGGCAACCGCGTCCGCATCGCGGCGCAGCTGATCGACGGTGCAAGCGGCAACCATCTATGGGCCGATCGCTACGACCGTCAAGTGACAGACATATTCGCTGTTCAGGATGACATCACGCGAAACGTCGTAGGCGCTATCCAACCGCAATTACTCATCGCCGAAAAACTACGCATCCAGAGTGAGCCACCAGAAAGCTTGGACGCCTGGGGGTGCGTCATACGTGGGCTGTGGCATCTGGGCCGTGCTACAAAGAAAGATAATGATCAAGCGCGACAACTACTCAAGCAAGCCGTGGCCCTGAGTCCTGGCTATGCAAAGGCGCATAGCGTGCTCGCGTTCGCTGAAGCTCGTGAGGTGTTGTTTGGTGGCGAAATCGATGACACTTTGACTCGGGCGTTTCAGACGGCGCAAACGGCGATATTCTTGGATGAATCTGATCCTTGGGGGTATTTTTCGGCTGGCTACATCGTGTGCTTCAACAGCAAGTACGAAGAGGCCATCGCTTGGTACCGCCGCTCGATTGATCTGAACGAGAACTTTGCCTTGGCGCATGGCAATATTGCGGCGGCACTTGCTCTCGGCGGACAACCGGATGCAGCCATCGAAGCTGTCGACCTCGCCTTGTGCATGAGCCCGAGAGACGCTTTCAATTTTTCCTATTTGCATTTTGCGGGAATTGCGCACTTTGCGGCTGAACGATACGCGGAAGGCCTCGCATGCGAGGAACAGGCGCTACGTGAGCGCCCGAACCTTTCCCCTGCTCTCCGCTTTTTGGCCGCGTGCCACATATGTCTAGGTGAAAAGGAGCAAGCAAGGCTTGCGATATCGAAGTTACTAGAGCTCGCGCCGGAAAGCTCGATCAAGAGAGATGTCTATGGCCATGTTGCCTACGCGCGCGAGAGTGACAGACAGCGCTACGCGCAAGCCTTGCGCGAAGCTGGTTTGCCTGAGGAGTAGGGGCGGCGAATGCCTTTCCGGGAACTGTCACGGCAACTTCTCGTTTCGCGCCCCTATGCTATCAATGAGCGATGAGTAACCTCAGCTATCGGCACCACCGTTTTCCAGTTGAGATCATCCAGCATGCCGTCTGGCTGTATTATCGGTTCCCTTTGAGCTTTCCTGACGTCGAAGACATGCTCGCTGAGCGCGGCATCGATGTTTCGTATGAGACCGTCCGCCGCTGGTCGGTCAAGTTTGGGCTCTCCTACGCCAAGATGCTCAGAAGATCGACGAGGTAGTGCGAAGCCGATCGTCGAGTGTTCGACGAGAAAGGCCACTTCCAGGCATCCAAATTCAGGATTTCCTGCGCCTGAACGATGATAGAAGATTGGAACGTCTTCAAAGGGAGGTGTTGGAATGAGCGTTATACCGGCTCGACGAGGGCGGGCAGTGCGTCTCAATTGTGGGCAGTCGCTGAAGATCACCAATACTCATGGACATCAGGTCGTCGACTTCTGGGCGTTTTCGGCGGAAGATCTGTCTGAGTTTCTATCCATGGAGCATCTACGTGCAACACTCACATCGATCTTCCCGAAGGTCGGTGACGATCTAGTGACGAACCGGCGCCGGGCAATCCTTCGTTTCGTCGAAGACACGTCTCCAGGCATCCACGATACGATTATGGCTGCTTGCGACGACTACCGCTATGGTTTGCTCGGATGCACCGAGTACCACGA
>JBPCWA010000215.1:0-4135 GCA_051009975.1 Hyphomicrobiaceae bacterium | reverse complement strand
TAATAGCGGCTCAGATCCGCCGGCAAGGATACAGCTGCGGCGTTGCCGAAGAGGCAAAGCGTGACGAGCAAGCTTCGACTCCGGAGCAGACTGTCTGGATCCTCACTTGTGATAACGCCACATACAGAGTTCGGCTTACTCCAGATTTGGCAGCCGACGTCGAAAGGATCGGTTAGGTTGATCTGAAGCAAGATAGGGAGCGTTTCTTTCGTCTCGAGGGAATGGCGTGTGCCAAAACGGATGCCGGAAGCGCGCTTTTGGCATGGTAGGACACATTGAACTCATGGAAGCACCTGCCGCATCGCTACGGCGGGTTATTGTTTTGGTCGGCGTTTGCCAATTACTCACTCGGTCAACCAGCTGTAGCATGCAGGAGGAGATCGTCATCGTTTCTGGTTGCGCCAAATGATCCGCCACGCGCGCAACTAGATCGTCCAGCTCATCTTTCTGCATCAACCCCAACGAAGCGATCGTTTCGCGCATGGCGGTTAGCGTGAGGGGCAGATGCGTGGTCATCTGATCTTTCGCCGTATGCCCATGTTTGTAATTCGGGGCGACGCGGTGATCTTTTTATCCGGTTCTTGGATGCTAGGGTTATGTCGGTCCAGTTTATGTCAGAAAAGTAGCTGTCGCGACCTTGGGCAGGTCGGTCGAGTTCAGCGACAGTCAGGTGAGGAATTTGGCGCGTCTGTATGAAACAGAGCAGTGACTACCTATTTAGTAGCGGGTCGGATAGACTCACCGATGCCAGAAATCAAAAGGGGATGGACGTTGCGTATTGATCAAAGAAAAATGATGTTGGTGGGATTGTTTGCGATGGGGTTGTTTGTGCCAGGTGCGTTGGCACAAGAATTCCATGCCACTAAGGGCCAGTTGTCCAAAGCCTATACCGGCAAGGCCTATTCTCCCTATGCAAAACGAAATTTCGCCGAACGCCCACTGTGGGGCGATACGCATGTTCACACGGCTCTTTCCATGGATGCCGGAATGTTCGGCAACCGTCTCGGGCCAGCTGATGCCTATCGTCTTGCTAGAGGTGAGGAAGTTATTGCTTCCTCTGGTCAACCGGTGCGCCTTGCTCGTCCGCTTGACTGGCTGGTCATTGCTGACCACTCCGACGGTATGGGTATGTCGGTGGATGTTATCCAGGGTTCGCCAAATGCAACGAAATACCCAGACGGCAAACGTTGGTCCGAAGAGGTTGCAAAAGGCGGCCAGGCAGCCGTCAATGCGGCTCTGGATCTCATTGCTACCTTCTCCCAGGGCAAGATGGACCCTGAATTGTTTGCCCAGTATTCACCTGGCTCACGGCGATATGCTACGGTTTGGGATGACGTCATAACCACCGCCGAAAAATTCAACGACCCCGGGCGCTTCACCACACTGCACGGGTTTGAATGGACGGTACAGGTCAAGGGCAACAACCTGCACCGCAATGTAGTCTTCCGCGATAATGCAGATCGTGTTCGCCAGGTTTTGCCCTATACGACAATCCCGCCGATCGGAAGTCCGGACCCACTTGATCTCTATAAATATCTTGAGAACTACGAGAAAAATACAAAAGGTGCTGCCATAGCGTTTGCACACAACGGCAATCTCTCAAATGGCATCATGTTCCCAGTAGAGGCTCAGTTTACCGGGCGAAAACTGGATAAATTTTATGTCGAACAGCGCGCCAAATGGGAGCGCATGTATGAAATTACGCAGATCAAAGGGGATGGCGAAACACATCCGTTCCTGTCGCCAGATGATGAATTCGCTGATTATGGCACCTGGGATGTCGGCAATTTAGATTTGTCTGTCCAGAAATCCAACGACATGCTTGCCGGTGAATATGCGCGCGAAGCTCTGAAGAACGGTTTGCTTCTTGAAAAGAAATTCGGAACGAACCCATACAAATTCGGCCTGCAGGGCGCCACCGATACCCATACCTCCCTGGCCACCGCTGAAGAGGACAATTTCTTCGGCAAGCATGCTGGCTACGAACCTTCACCGGAACGGCTGACCCATCCATTCATGAAGAACGAGAATGGAGAACTGTTCAGCTGGCAGCAGGTTGCGTCAGGCTATACAGCGGTTTGGGCAAAGGAAAATACCCGCGCCTCCATTTTTGATGCGATGGATCGCAAGGAAGTCTATGCCACCACCGGACCACGCATAACGGTCCGCTTCTTTGGCGGCTGGGACTACACCAAGCAGGATCTCAATAGCCGCCAGCCTGCATTCGTCGGGTACGCCAAGGGCGTACCGATGGGTGGGGATCTGACGAAGGCGCCCGCAGGGACAGCGCCCAGTTTTATGGTATATGCACTACGGGATCCAATCGGTGCCAATCTTGACCGTGTCCAAATCGTCAAGGGCTGGATCGATTCCGGCGGCAAGACCCGTGAGAAGGTCTATGATGTCGCTTGGTCCGATGGCCGCAAACCCGATACGAATGGTAAGCTGCCCCCCGTAGGGAATACGGTCGATATCAAGAACTCCAATTGGACCAATACCATTGGTGCAGCGGAACTGGCCGCGATTTGGACTGATCCAGACTTCGATCCCGACCAACGGGCTTTCTATTACACACGTGTGATTGAAATCCCGACGCCGCCTTGGTATCTCTATGACGCCTACCGTTACGGTATCGAGGTCCCAAAGGGTGCGCCGACAAGCCAGCAGGAGCGTGCCTACACCACGCCAATCTGGTACACACCGTCAAGGTAATGGCCCCACCAGCCGTTGGCCACAAACGCGATCCGCTGCGGCCAGTAGGCGATGAAGAATGGCTTTTGGCCGGCTACGCTCTTATCGATAAACGCAAGGGTCCGATCCTGATTGTCAGCCATTGTCTTGTACCAGCCTTGCACGTCACCGGCAGTGACGGCCTCGGTGACCGGCCCGCCATTCTTGCCCTTAAGCACGGAGATATGCTTTGTCGCGCGCCAGCCCTTGTCGATGGCCGTCTGGAGTCCATATAACCAGCTTCCAATCATCTATGGGCCACAGGCCGAAATCGCCGACGCGCGTGCCCACAAGTACAACTTGACGCAATCAAAGGGGGGGGGACAAATGCGCGACATACGGACAAAACTGCTTGCCCAACAGGCGTGGCTCGATGGTTTGCTTGAGGACAAGCTAGACATAGGCGGATTATCTCCAAACGGGTTCAAAGACGCGCTCGACGAGATTGAAAAGCGTGACGCAGAGATCGAGCGGTTGCAGGCAAACCTTGGGGCTCTGCAAGTCATTGCAGATAGAGCCAACCAGAAATGGCAGCCCATAGAGTCAGCGCCGACCAATATGTCAATTCTGGTTCGGATCGGAAAGGACTGGAACATATTGAGCAAATCGAAAGACGGATCGTGGAAAGAAGCCGTCGTCGGCGGTCGCGAACTGAAAAAGGGGCACGAGCCGAAAGCATGGATGCCCCTTCCACAACCACCGGAGGGCAAATGAGTGACATCGTGAGTACTCGATCGACGTCGTTGCAGTCCCGCTCGGGACGGATGGCTCATCGTGGGCTATGCATGCGCCAGTCGTCTTCCATTTTCAACCCGCTGCTTCTCAGGCTGAGCTCTAAACCTTCGGGCCAGCTGCGGTCATTCGATATGACGGCCGGCATCTTCAAGAAGGCTCCTTCTGTGCTGATCAATCACTGTTGAAGTCCTTGGTTCAACTTCACAGTTCTGCCGAATGGATGCCAGCCCGACATACCAGCCCGACACGGCAGCCCCTTAGTCGTTACTCGAGTATTGGCCCCTCTACTCGGGCACGCCGGCCTTGCGCAAACCATCAGCCCAGCGCTTTATCGCAGCCTTGTCGCGTCTATTGCGGTTCGCTTTCCGAAGGTATTCAGTGACGATATAATCGGGGCCGGCGCTTAGCATCTTGGCAAGCGCTTTGCGGGTCTCCTCCTTCGGCCCCAGCTCAGCCAAAGCACGTACGAAATTTTCATGACATCGCACGTCCCTTGGGGTCCGCTCTAAACAATATTGTGCAGCCGTCTTGGAGGCTTCAAATTCACCCAGTGCAAAATGCGACTGAGAAAGAAGAGAACCCGCGAAAACTGGACTGATGTAGGGATCGAGGGCCCAGGCCAATCGTATTGTATTAACAGCCGCCTTGTAGTCGCCAATTCCAACAAGGA
>JBPCWA010000214.1:0-3631 GCA_051009975.1 Hyphomicrobiaceae bacterium | reverse complement strand
AAGCTGAACTTCTCCCAGTTGTGGGGCCGCATCAGGATGATGTGGGCGGCCTGCACGAACAATGTGCGCAGATATCGGCTGCCGCGTTTGGAGATGCGCCCGAGGATTGGTTTGCCACCGGTACTGTGCTGACGTGCGCTGGCATCTTGATGAGATGTTTCTCTCGATCAACGCGGCGACTTGCGGACCATGCCACCTTATTGTTGTGATGAGCTTAACTACTGCTTGTGCTCGGGTCGTTATAAACCGTCAGGGCTGTAATATGAGAGCTAGAGTTTCCATATCTGAGACAAGGTTTGCGTCTAACCACGGCTCAGGATTTCACATTACTCAAAGCGAACAGCCTGAGGATGCGCAATATCGGCGACTGCGTGGGCGCCAACTGGCTCCATTGGGAACGAGATACGATCTCTAGAAGCTGATCGTGAGAATGAGTTCCACCAACGTTTACGCCGCGGTCACAGTGGCTGCATTAGCCAGCCTCGCAACTACATCAGCGAACGCCTGCTCCGGTGATTTGCAGCTCTACGAAGCACCAGTGGATGCCTAAACGGACCATTTGGTCGCAGACCAAGCCTGGACTTGAAGCTTGGATTACGAGCATCCAATTGTGCGTCAGTGACGTAGATCAAATCATTATCCGAGCATTTCGCTTGGTATCGTTTCGAGTGGTAAAGCGTTGTACGGTGTTCAAGTTGCTCTCTGCAGTTTATAGCGACCAGACAGATCACGACTGGCACCAGCGAGATGAGGGCTACTGGGCGCCACCGGGGAAAAAAAACCAACTCAGCTCCACTGCTGTCGAGTATCTCGCTCTCCAAGAAATGGAAGCCCTAATTTCAGTCGGCGACCAGAGGGATATGTTTTACCGCATCGAGGCGGGATCGTTACTGGTTGTCGTGAGCGATAACGAAGGCAACCAGATTGATTGTATGACTGCCGGGCCTAGCGACTACGTTGGGCTAGGTTTCTTGCAGACGCACACCACCTCTGCCCATGCTCTCACTGACACCACGGTAAGCTGCTACGAGGTCAGTTCTAGCAATGAGCTATCGGCGCTTGATCCGAAGCTGCGTTCGCAACTGGAGAGAGACACAACACGCGAATTCTTAGTCAGAAAAGCGAAGATGCTCTCCGATCAGCATCGCGTAACGCCCTTGCAAAAGGTGGCTCGGCTCATGTTGGCTCTGTCCGATGTTGCGCTACGGGAGGGACGGGCTTTGCACGGCGTCTCTGATGCAATGGACAGCAAATTTACCGCAAGCCTTCTTGGAATGGATGTCGAGCTGTGCACCGCCTGCATCAATGATCTCGCTGAATGCAATCTAATTAAGCGCGATCCAGACACTGGCTTTCTTGTCGCGGACACTGCTGGATTGGCAGAGTTGGGCTAGTTCCTGTTCGCCTTAGGGATCGCTGCATTAGGGTGCATCCAGTGGAGTGCGCCAAATGAGCCTGATAGCCTGGTGCATCGACTTTGGGCTCTTGTTTGCAGCCCGAGCCGGTTCGGGAAGTACAGTAGCTGCATCGAATTGGCTCCTGCCTGTAGATCAACCATCAATTAAAAACGTGCATTGAAGAGTAAGGCAAGCGAGCAGTATTTCGTCTGAGTTCTACAAAAGACCGAGATAATGGAGGTGCTGCGAAATGGGAGACAGGACACAGGCCTCGGTCCTCGCACTTTTGCTATTCGGATCCGTCATCGCCTGCAGAGACAGAAATACGGTTCGCTTGAGTAGTGCCTTGCTTTTTTTCGCTTGTCGCATCGCGCTCTTTGCGCGCAAGTGGCGAAGATCCTTCTCTCACATACACGTCTTGTTGCGGGTAAGGGATGGAAATTCCAGCTTCGTCAAAGCGCTCTTTCACCTGGCGCATTAGGTCCCAATAAACCGTCCAATAGTCTGACGTTTGTGTCCAAGGACGGCAGATGAAATTGACCGAGCTATCAGCAAGTTCATGAACGCGGATTGTTGGCTCAGGGTCCTTCAAGACAAGCGGATGGGCATTGACCGTGTCCTCTAAGACCTGCAAGGTTTCTGGTATAGAGTCGTCGTAGGATGTCCCGAAGACGAGATCGACACGGCGCGTTTCGCTTGCCGTGACATTGGTGATGATATTGCCCCAGACATTCTTGTTGGGGATTACGATGACCTGGTTGTCAGGCGTTGTTACGGTCGTAGCCACAATGTTGACTGTCTTCACGGTGCCTGAAACACCACCGACATCGACATAGTCGCCCTCATCAAAGGGCCGGTAGATCATGATCATGAGCCCGCTAGCCAGATTGCCAAGCGTGTCTTGTAAGGCGAATGCGATGATGAAAGAGGCCCCTCCGATCAGCGCGAAAAGCGGTGTGATGTCGACGCCGAGGGCAGACAAAACAACCATGAGGCCAAAGGCAAGAACGAGCCAGTAGACTACCCCAATCAAGAAAGCCTGCAGGAGCTTCGAAATATTCGGGACGTGACCGATCCACCGCCGAGCAAACCGTCGCGCAATTGCTGCAACCATGAGAAGCAAAACAAATGCTACCGCGACGACGCCAATGTCTTTGGCGAGCCTGATCCCTCCGTCTTCATCGGAGATCCAGGAAAGGGTTCGCGCGAATAATGTCTTGACGTCTGCCGTCCGAGTTTCCTCGACAATTATAGAATTGCGATAGGCCCAGTAATCAGTGATGGCTTTGGGGTCTGCGCCCTTCTTCTCCCAAGCGTTGAGTACCGAGCTATACTTGTCGAATAGTTCTTTTCGTTCGCTGACTATATGTGTCAGCTTTTCTCGCGCGGAGGCCTCTGCCTCGCCTTTGGTCTTGGCGACGCTGACTTGCGCCTCCATGACTTGTTCTGTCTTGGCCTTAACGATGTCGAGCCACTTCTCGGCGAGCTGTTTGAGCTCTTTCTTTTTGAGGGGAACCAAGCGCAGCTCCAGCTCTTCCACATCGATCGTGGGCTTTAAGACCGTGGCGGGCAGCTCGATTTTTGCCTTAGACCCTGTGTCCGATTTCGACGGAGAATTTTGAGTGGCTGGCTCAGTTTTTTGCGCCTGTGCAGTTGCAGTTTGGAGGCTTGCCAAATTTGCAATAACGCAAAGCAACACTGGCCAAAGACGCAGAAGATACCAACTCAATTCCAAACTCCAGTCATTCGGCCGATCTGTTATACGCGTTCCGCACAAGGAGCACGCTAGATCTGTTATGCAGACTCTCGGCCAGGATTTTATGTGGTGGAACGTCGCGCATGGTCTGCAGCGGCGTAAATTCGTTGCATCAGGTCTTTGGTTGGGCAGTTTCCATGGCCTGAGGTGGTTCAGAAGCCGCCTTCGGTCCGAAAGTCTTCATCGTGCCCGAAGTCATCCTCGGGGCCATTGCCCCATGGATCAAATCCACCTTGCCATGGCGGGAGTCGAGAACTTCGCCGGCAGGGATCAGCAGGTCGGTCATCCCAACGATGTTGGCGTCGCGCGCGATCCCAGTAGTCAGCTCCTGCAATGGCCCCTCCGAGAAGATCGTCCAGGATATCGTCAAGCTCCTGCCCATCACGCCCAGGAATAAAAATCGAGCGAGGATCGTCGTAGTAATTGCGCCGAAAATCAGCTGCTATGCGCAAAAGATCCTCGCGCCGTTGTGAGATGT
>JBPCWA010000213.1:0-4351 GCA_051009975.1 Hyphomicrobiaceae bacterium | reverse complement strand
GCACGAAGTGCTGAGTAAAGCTGTTCGACCACTCAAAATGGAGACACCGATGATCATCAGGGATGGTTATACCTATAACGCAGCGAGCCATAAATCTGACGCCGCCGATCTGCCCCGGACCGCTTCGGCCGTGCGCGTGACTGTGCCTGCCGGCGCGTCAGCCGTGGTGTTGGCCGTATGGATGGACGCGGATGATGCGGCTGTGCCCTTGACATTCCTGCCCGGCTACAATGGCTGGGAACCGGTACGCATCCGCCGCATTCTCGACACCGGTACATCCGGCGACGCCGAAACCGGCATCGAGATCGTGCTGGGCACGTCCGGAACGCCTTTGTGATGCGGGACACCGGCGTACCGGCTGACGTAAACCTGGTCCGCAACAATGCCGGCATTTGAGCCAACCGACAGCGACAGACACAAGGTCATGATGCTGGTAGTGTGCGGAGTCGCGCCAGACAGGATTGCCGGGCACATGGGTCTTTCACAGGCCGTTCTGCAAGACCACTTTGCCGACGAAACGGAAAACGGCAATGACATCGCAAATGCCGCCGTTGCCGGCAGCCTGTACCGCAGCGCAGTAGAGGGCACGGTGAGCGCCCAGATTTTCTGGCTGAAAACCGTTGCCGGATGGAGCGGCCGGCAGGCGGGCGATGTAAACTTTGGCAGAACCATGGACGCGGTGGCCGGGGAGGTCGCGGCATCGGACCGGGAAATAGCCCGGCGCATTGCCTACGTGCTTGACCGGGCGACGAGAAATGAAGGTCCCGAATCCATATGACAGGCCTGCTCGACGAACTGCTGGCGCGTATCAAGGCGGCCGATCCGGAAGAGTTCGGACTGTTGCGCGAAGAGGTCTTGCAGCGCACCTCTGACATGGCCTGGATACCCAATCCCGGTCCCCAGACAACTGTATCAACCATCGCGCATTCCCCTTCCCACAAAGTTGCGGGCAATTGTTGACCTATTCAGATATTTCATGCAATCGAACGATAACTCAAACCAACGCGGACATTCAGCCAGCGGCAACTTTGAACGCACATCTGCCGCTCCTTTTGTACTCAGTAGAGTGACGTGTTCTGGCGCATCTCGGACATGCGCTCAGCACCGTGTGACGTCTGATTCCACCCTCAAGGCAGACATGGTTTCAATAGGCGCCGATGTCGCCTGTTGACCCAACTCAGACCTCGCGGTCCCTATTCAGTCGTACTCAAGTGACCAATATAACGTGACGGGTTGTATCTAGAACCGGTGCTCGAACCCAGCTTTCTTCAAGGCACCGTAAAAGCGATTTTCAGCTTCGGCATCAATAAACGGGAAGACATGATGCAAATTTGCTTGTTTGAACTCAGGATCGTCTAGTAGAATTTGATCCACCTCCCATTCTGCGTCAGTTGTACGACCCAACTCGACAAGGGTAGCCGCGAGCCACACCCTCATTCGCTGAGAAGTGGGATTCAGGCTCAGGCCTTGTTTCAGAACCTTTTCAGCCTCCTGATATCTCTTGAGAATAAATAGCGCCTGACCTTTGTGGTAGGGATAGTTGGATGGATGGTACGGATGAATTGTCTCTGCCTTCTGGATCATTGCGAGTCCTTCCTCAGGCCGCCCCCCGTAGTACAGAAGTGTCGCGAGCATTATGTATGCATTAGCATAATTTGGGTCTGCTTCGATTGCCTGTTGAGCCTCGCCCATCGCCTCAATGTACTCGCGACGCTCTCGATGCACCAAAGCTCGAACAAAATTAGCGACAGGCAATTGCTTGTTCAGGTCTGTTGCTTTCTTGGCGAGTTCAAAAGCCTTACCCAATGTCGCGTCATTGTTTTCTGCCCATCCATTATTGTATTCAAAAGCGTAAGTCCAAGCTAGCATGGCAAGGCATTCGGCGAAATTTTTGTCCCTGCTAAATGCCTTTTCAAAATAGATCCGCGCTTCAAACATACTATCTCTCGAAAAACGATAAAATAATTCGCGGCCTTTGAGGAATAAGTCGTATGCTAGAAGATCTTCTGTGCCGCGTTTTCGAACAGAAGGTTGGCCTACGGATTCAAACTTTTTGGACAGCTCGGAGGCTATCTTTGCAGCAATTTTTACTTGAAGATCGAAAACATTATCAAGCTTAGTACCGTATCTATCACCCCAAATCAGCTGACCCGTTTCTCCCTCGACCAGCGAGGCGGAAATCCGAATGTCCTGACCCTTCCTGCGAACGGTGCCTCGTAGAAGGTAACGAGCACCGAGAGCTTCAGCTATGTGTTTTGTATCTGACCGCTTATCTCGAAAAACAAAGGATGAACCTCTATCGATTACTAGTAAGCCAGGGATTTTTGTTAGATTGATGATGATCTCGTCGGTAATGCCATCGGCAAAAAATAGCTGATCCGCCTCCTTACTTTTGTTCTCAAAAGGCAATACCGCAACTGACGCCTGGCGTTTCGCAATCAGCGCGTTAACTGGCGCCAACGATTGGACAGCTCGGGAAGGATTTGATCTTTGTGCCTCGGACCACAACCACGTGCCACCAAATATCAGCGCTAATAATAGCGCCGCTGTTGCTCCATAGATTTGCTTGTGGCTTCCTATTGAATGACCAAGTTGTCGATCAGCCTTTGAACTTACTGGGCCAGGCCCAATCACCACCTTGTAAGCGCGAATTGGGCGCTCAATATTTTTGATGCGAACCTCGCCCATGGCATCATAGCCAACGTCAATCTGGTTCCTAAGGTGGTCGTACGCCGTGCCGGATATGCAGATGCCCCCAGGATCTGCGAGCCGCTCTAACCTCGCTGCGACATTAACCCCATCGCCATAAAGGTCACTACCTTCCGCAATGACGTAACCAAGGTTGATGCCGATGCGATATTGGATACGGTGCGCGGCTAAGACTTCTGTTTCCCGCTGAATTATTGCCTGCTGAATGTCCACAGCACATTGAACAGCATCAACGACACTGTTGAACTCGACGAGTATACCGTCGCCCAACTCTTTAAAGATGCGCCCTTGAAACTTCGCTAAGCTGGGATCTATGAGTTCTTTTCTATGGGATTGTTGACGCTCAAGCGTTCCTATCTCGTCGGCTTCCATCAGCCGCGAGTAACCGACCATGTCGGCCACAAATATAGCGCTCAAGCGCCTTTCCATCGCTAACATCTCCCAAATTATAGACTAGCAATGAATTGAAAATGAATCCAATGACTACCTGACCGCCAATGATGCAGTAGACGGCTCCTCCACCGGCATCGCGCTGTGCCACTATTGCGGTTGCTGTCTACTAATAGCGAGAGTCTGGTAATGGCACATTCCGGACTCTCCACGCCGCACCGCAAAGAGGCAGCTTTCGGGGGTACAGCAGACATTATCCACGCTAGTTCAAACCGTCTGCTTTTGACCCGGTGCGGACCTCAAACCCGACGGTAACTGCCTCTACCAACAGAATGGCTTTAGACGGCGCAGAGCGACTCACTGGCAGGCGTTCTGCCGTTTCTGGTGCGACGGGACCCAGCAAGCTGCTTCGTGCACAGGTAGAGTCGTGTGGAAGCTGCAAGACTGTCCAACAAACAAAACCCCGGGCTTGTGACCCGGGGAAATAGAGTGCAGGGAGTTGCGGGGAGTTTGACGTTCAGAACTGGCCGACCGGGTTGAAACCGATGTCTCTCATGGTGCGGGGATCGATGTGATCGCTGGCCAGCAGATTGTTGTTCTTGTTGGAACGGAACAGGCGCTGCGTTGAACCGATTATTGTTTTTGTAAAGCTTTTCTGGCGGTGCGTGTTCATGGCTTAAGTTCCTTGAGGGCTTTAGAGTTTGTGCCGTCTTGATGTGATGACTATCGCGCAGATGTAAGCTGCAGGATGTGCAATTCATCACCTTGCAGAACTGAACAAGTCGTTACGCCAGCGGTTTCCGTCCGAAACGATGGGTGTAAACGTGAAGTTCTTGAACTTGCGGAACGCTCAATGCGGCAGTCTTACGTCTGAAAGACAGCTGAGAGCAGACATGATTTCTGTATACTCTGACAGCCGCTTTTGACCCATAAGCGACATCAGCCACTCTATCCCGAGGGCGTAGGAGGCTGTCCAGGCCCCATCCGCAATTCACAGAATTTGCTGTCAGTTCTTCACCTTCACGTGGCATCGGCCTTTATCTTGCTTGTCTAGAGGACGCGGCATCCATTTTCTGCTATGCATTTTGGAATAAGGACGCGACATCCATTGGGGAGATAGCATCGTGAAAAAGGTATCAGTTCTCGGGCTTGGCGACATGGGGGCCGCTCTGGCACGCACGCTTATCGCGAACGGATACGACGTCACGGTGTGGAACCGTTCACCTGAGAGGTCTGAGGCATTCCGCACCGA
>JBPCWA010000212.1:0-5510 GCA_051009975.1 Hyphomicrobiaceae bacterium | reverse complement strand
GTTCCACCCATGGCATATCAAGCGGGAAGCGGTGGCTTGGTTGGCATGAATACTCGGGCGTCGCTTGGTCACTGACCGTCCCTTCAGCGAATCCGGTTGCTAGCACATGTACATGGTGTTGCAGAGGACTATCGCCTCGCCCAATTGAAGCACTCCAAAGAGTTCATGTGAGGCGTTTCGAAGCAATCTCTGAACCGTCAGTCGTCAGCAAGCGACTGAAGGGGCGGCTGGAAGTCGGAAGTGCGCTGCAAAAAAACGGCCACGATTGACGCGGCAAGCCGCGTGCGGCGGACAACTTGGAGAGGCCACTAACGTGCTCTCATCCTCACGATCCAAACGGTGCACAAATGCGAGGCAACCGACACTTTGCTTAGAGCATTGCGCGATATTACCATGTCTGGAGAGCTGCTCCAGTGAGTACCGCTGCAACGGAAGCGCCTGCAAGTGTCCGTTGTCCTCTAGAGTTCTTCGGATATCTGAGAGATAATCCGAACATCGCCATCGATCCAATGTAGAAAACAATATGCATGGCATCCCCCCCAAGCAACGACATCACCATCGCCGACTCGCGCGCAATGGTCTAGCGCTCCGACAGGCAGCATGTTGACGCATGGCACATTTGCAGGCTCGCTTTCGGACGGCTTCATTCCCTTTTCGTTTTTGGTTTTGCGAGTTTCGGTATCTCTGTCGCCCGGTGCGCATATGGCAGCTGCAATTCTGCGAAACCTATATTGCGTAAGGCGCCGATCGCTCGCCAGGCTTAGTCACTTAAAACCAGGCCGGTTGTTTGATTTGGTCTGTATCAGTCTCGGTCTCAGCTTCTGCCTCAGCCTCGGCAACCTTCGTCAGTTGCGCGCCTGACCACGTTGAAATTTCGCTGTAGTTGCTGAGAGGCCACACTTTTGCTCTAAGTTGCGAGCTCCTGCGTGTGGATTCTTCGAGTAGAGCGCTGGAATTGGGCAAGTGGCCGACCTTCTGCCAACGCACCTCATCTTCCAAATATCTGTTTGCCGCATATGCCCGGCGCGCACAGTGTTTGCAATGCGACAGGAAGAGGGCACAACCAGTTGCAGAGCAGGAGCGCATGAACGAAAATCGGGCATCAAACGATGCAAGACTGCCCAATTCTATACCGATCACATCTATACCAGCCACAATGGAAGCCCAATTACATGACCTTTCGTGCTGTTCAGTCCGAAACGATCGCTCGTCCAACGCTCGAGGGAGCTGGCGTGCGTTTGCACCGCGCCTTCGGTTTTGGAGAGCCAGAGAAATTCGATCCATTTCTCCTGCTTGACGATTTTCGAAACGACGATCCTGATCACTACAAACTTGGTTTTCCTTGGCATCCACACCGCGGCATTGAAACAATTACTTATGTTCTGACGGGGGACGTCGAACATGCGGATTCACTTGGCAATCAGGGCTTACTGGGTAGCGGCTCAGTTCAATGGATGACGGCTGGCTCAGGCATCATGCATCAGGAAATGCCACGGGGGAATGATATCGGTCAAATGCACGGCTTCCAGCTATGGGCCAACTTGCCTTCGTCCCTAAAGATGACTGCACCACGCTACCAAGATATTTCGGCGCAAGACATTCCTGAGATCGTAGACGATGATGGTACGCTGGTGCGCATCATTGTTGGCTCGTTCTGGGGAACCAAGGGGCCGGTTGAAGGTATATCTGCCGAACCCCTATATCTTGACGTCACTGTTCCGGCGTATACGCGCAAGTCTTTACCGGTTGAAACGTCGGCGAATGCCTTTGCCTACATTTTCGAAGGAGAGGGGCGGTTTACCGACGCCTCCGATCCGGTCGGCGTTAGAGTAGAAAAAGAGTATCTTGGTCGAGAACTGAACGTTCGTGACCTCTCAGGCAATCGTACTTTGGTGCGATTTGGTACAGGCGACGCTGTCACTGTCGACGCAGGCCCGAACGGCATTCGCTTTTTGTTCGTGGCCGGTAGGCCATTGCAAGAACCCGTCGCCTGGCACGGACCTATCGTCATGAATACGCAAGACGAGTTGCGGCAGGCCATTCGCGAACTGCAGTCCGGAAACTTCATCAAGGAAAGTGCCTAGAGCTTTGACATGCCATTGCTCAAGGTTTCACTTCTTGCTTAGGTCCAGCAATCGCCTCCCGCATCTCGGTGACTATGATCTGAATGATCGAGCTGCGACTCCGCTGTTTCATTTTGCGACGGGGGGTCTTAGTGCTGAGTTTGCTCTGCCTCCGGCAGGCGACTCGGTAACATCAGCACCGCACATAAGATAGCTGTAGAAGCGCCCGCGAGGATATAAAATAATAGGTCGAAGCCCCAGTTGTGGTGCACCCAAGCGATGAGAGGCACGACAACAGCCCAGACGGCAAAGCTGACGATGTATCGCGTGCCGAAAATCGACGCACGCAGTTCCGATTTCGCCATCTTTCCGATCATGTAGTCGTTGATTGGGATCTGTCCGAATGCTCCTAACATAAACCCTAGCGCGACGGCGAGTGCACTCCAATTCGTGAGGCCGGGCATCATAGAAAAGAAGACTATCTGGATGATCGCCACAGCGACAAAGACAGTGCGAGGGCCATGAACATCCAGCAGTCGTCCGACGACCACTTGCGCGAACGAGGCAACAGCAAAGACAATGAAGGCCAGCCAGCCGACCATAGTTGCTGAGGTCGCCAAACCGGATAGACGTTCATCGAATACCTTTGGCAGCGTGAACGTTGTGCCTTGGAAAATGACGCTCGAAACAGCTGTCGTGAAGAGAATGATGATCGATATTTGGATAACCGTGGCACGCCACGCAACATTGTCGGTGGTAGTGCTCGACGCGTCTGACGAGTTGACAACTTTTGCAGAAGTCGCGTTCTTCAGGAGAATACGGCTCCGGTAACAATAGAGGTACACCAGACCGAGGAACACTGAGGCAACTCCAGGTAACCAAAATGCCACCCGCCAATCCGTCTGGTCGATGAGATAGCCTGTTAAAAGCGCCGCGGAGCCGACGCCCATATTGCCCCAAACTCCGTTAACGGCAATATCCATACCCATAGATTTGCCGCCACGTGCTATTAGAGCGAGGCCGACGGGATGGTAGATTGCTGCGAACATACCTACGAAGAATAAGCCGAAGGCAATTTCCATTGGGTTCTGCGCAAATGATGTGGCGATGGACGCGAAGCCAATGCCTATGAAGAAGATGCACATCATTCCTTCGCGGCTCCAACGATCGGCCAACCAACCCGCTGGCAGAGAAAAAACACCAAATGCGATCAATCCGGGTGTCGCATAGGGGATCAATTCCGCATAAGTCAGGTCCCACTCGTGAGCCAATACCAATGCAGCGACCGTTGCGAAAATGAGCAAGAATAGATGATCGAGAAAGTGACCAATGTTAATGAAGAAAAAGTGATTGCGATCTTCCATGGCGTCCTAACGCATCCTTCTAAACGTCCTAACGTCCTAACGTCCTAACGTTTTAACCTTCTAACATCGCGTCCAAGCATTGCATTCGAGTGTTTTCCCAATATGTCGTCCCAATGTTGCGTTCTAATATTCCGTCCCGTCACGGGGCTCTGGCGAGGTCTGTCGATCTTGGGTAATGCAGCTCCACGGCACGCGATCTAGTCAATTGGATTGAATCATAGCAGTGGCCAATAATCGATGTTATGCCATGTTTCATCGAGTTTCCGCCAAGCGAGCACCGGCCGGGTTCGAGAGGTCGAGAGATATGGTTCAGCGATCTACCATTCCAGAAGATTACCAAAATTTGCCGGTTGCAGTCGCGGCAATGCGGAAACATTTTCCCTCTGATTTTGTCATTGAGTCTCATAGCCACAGGCGCGACCAACTCATATACGCGGCCTCAGGTACGATGCGCGTGCGCGCCGACATGCGCAGCTGGATCGTTCCGCCAGAGCGGGCGCTTTACATGCCGAGAGGAATTTCTCACTCGGTAGTAATGCGCGACACTGTCGACATGCGGACGCTGTACATCGTACCGGAATCCCGTCCTGATTTGCCGAAGGATTGTGCGGTCATTACCCCTAAGGCCTTGCTGAAGGAACTTATCGCCGCGCTTGTTAAGGAGCCAGAGAATTACGTCCAAAGTGACCGAGGAACGTGGATGGGCAAGCTTATCCTGGACGAAATATGCCGCTGCAAGAAATTGGACTTTAGCATCCCCATGCCGACTGACCCTCGTTTGCTTCGGGTATGTGAACACGTAATTGATAACCCAGGCGACAACAGGAGCCTTGCCCATTATGCGGATATTGCCGCCGCTTCTGAGCGTACCTTGGCAAGAATTTGTCGTGGGGAACTCGAAATGGGGTTTGCAGCCTGGCGCCTCCAAGTTCGTTTCCACTATGCTCTTGAGGGACTGGCTCGTGGGGTGACAGTAGGTGAAGTTGCTCGGGCTTGCGGCTATGCGAGCCCAAGCGCGTTCGCCGCGGCCTTTCGCAGCAACTTTGGCCATCCGCCAAGTCGCGTATTCGATCGCATTTCCAAGGCTGGCGAACGGTGACCGCCAACGAACCGACACGATTGGATGGCGCCGCAGATTCGCACCTCTCATCACTCGTACCCGTTTCAAACCGAGGATCTTGTGGTTTTCTGAATGCAAGGATTTTTCGGTCGATGGATAATTTTAACCCAAAGGATAAGGCGACATGAGTAAAATAGGGAGTGGCAAAGGCCGGATCGAAGAATCGATGCGGATCGGCGGGCGCAAGGTGAACACTAGTGACGTGGTGGACGTCCGTTACCCCTATATTCGAAGAAACGTTCGGACCAGTGGTGCCAATTGTGCGAGTTCCCAACGGCGATGATGAAGTCCGTGCGATCTCAGATTCCACTCCTTTCGGGCTCTCAGCAGGAGTGTGTACCAACCAACTCGACCGCATTGCCGCATTCATCGAGGGGTTGAATGTCGGCACGGTAGATATAAAGGAAGCACCGAGTTATCGAATCGAGATGTCACCGTTTGGTGGCATCAAAGACTCCGGAAACGGGGTTAAAGAAGGCGTTCTGGAGGCGAGGAAGTTCTTCACGAACGTGAAGACCAATTCCTTACCCTGGCCGGTTTAAAAAACGGAGGCTGCAACGGGTATTCAAGTGCTCAGATGTGGACTGCTTTAGACAGAGATTGAACGTGGTTTTACATGGCTGAATGCGACAGCAACGTGACGGATGTCTTTCATCGGGGCTGATTGGCCGTTTGGCCCGCAACACATCGGACTTTCCGCGGCGCAGCAATCCATATGGCGACAGAAGAAACTGCACTGAGGACGATCGCAAGATAGAATGCCGGGGCATAGCTGCCTGTCCAGTCGTGAATATAACCGGCTATCCAAGGACCGGCGGCGCCGCCTGCGAGGAGCGCTACAGTTACAGCGCCAAAGATGCTGCCGTAGTGCGGACCCTCGAATATCTCGGCTACGATCGGCCCCATGACTGATGTCAAGGCATAACCTAGAAAGCCTTGCGAGACGATCATGACGTATAGCAG
>JBPCWA010000211.1:0-7650 GCA_051009975.1 Hyphomicrobiaceae bacterium | reverse complement strand
TCCGGATCATTGAGTAACCCGTATGGTGATTGTACAAACACTCTGAAGGATATGACTAATGGTGGGTATTCACGAAGGAGGTTGCCTGTGCAGAGCATTGCGCTACATCACTCGCGGTAATCCGATGCGGGTCACAGTCTGCCACTGCACTTGGTGCCAGCGACGAACGGGCAGTGCATTCGCCGTGGAAACTCTTTTTCGGAAGGATCAAGTCGAAATCACTGGCAAGACGAGCCACTATCAATCAGTATCGGATGAATCGGGGCGCTGGCTTGAACTGGACTTTTGCCCGACATGCGGCACGAATATCGGTTTTACTTTTGAACGCTTAGCCGACCATCGCATGATTGATTCGGGAACTTTCGACAATCCGAGCTGGGTAGATCCCAAACGCTTTGAGTTCCGCTACATATTTATGCGATCGGCGCAGCGTTGGTCGGAGGTCCCGCGGTGCGCTCAGAAATTTGAAGAGTTCTTTCCAACGTAATGCTGAGCCAAGCCTCCCACCGCGTGTGGGATGACCTTCGAACACAGTCAGAGTGTTTGGCTGACGGAAACGAGAACGCTTGCATGTGTCTAATGTTTGATCGTTCAATAGTCCGACCAGTCTTCAGTAGCCCGTTCAGCAGATTGACCAGGATAGAGACACTTCAATTTTGCGAAGGCAGCGATCACCTCATTGGAAGTCGCCCGCAATGGCTTTGTGGGCGCGATCCGCTCATAGACTGATCCCGTGGTCGGGAATACGCGATCTATCGTTAGCACCTGTACATGTCGATAGCGGCAAAGATGCTCGAACATCGAACGGCACATGGCCTCTTGGTACCGCACATCATTTTGGGACGAGTCTTCAAATGTATTCCAGTGCGCGTAGAGTTGGTGAGCCTCGGCCCATTGCGACTCGACGATATGGGGCGGAGCATCACGGGCCTCCAATTTATTGCGCGGATAGCTCGAAGTATCTGCGCGGATGCCAGCAATGGCTCTACGCATCTCATTGGTAGGAACTGGGACCAATGCAAGCGTATGCTTGGACGTTAAGATGGTCTCGGGTGCATCATCCTGAGGTTGCAACAACTCAACGAAACGTCCGCCAATGACTGGCAATTCCACAATCAGCAGATTGTTTCGCGTACCGTGCACGTTGTACCAGTTCCAAACTGCTCCGCGTACCCAAAGCCCGACTGCTTTTCTAATGCCAGGGTGTGTAACGCTGTTAATTTCAGGAAAAACATAGAGCCATTCCTGCGTTTCGAAGGCTGAACGAGCATCGTCCCATTGCATCGTGTGGACCGGCCGCCCGGCTTCGTTTGCAAGTATAATGAGCTGTTGAAGCATCAGACTTTTGCCCGTGCTCGGCAGACCAGAAATCAGCAAAATTCGGCAATCCGCTGCTGCGTCCCTGAGCTGTCGACCGATTTCGGTGTCAAATGGGATACTGCACTTTGTCATCTTCAGTTCCTGTCTGAGGCTGCTATCTGAAGTGGTCGATATCGGGCATGTCGCCTGTACGGGTTTCTAATATGATTGGCAAACCGCTGGATCGCCATGCGCCAGCGTGTGTCCTAGACCCACCCATGCGGCACCGTGTTGGCGACTGGGTGTGAATAGCGCGGGACTTGTCTTTGTGATCGTAGAGCGCACTGTGCGACCAGTCGTCTTGAATACTGGGCAATCCAAATGTTCTTCTAATCCCCAGCTTGTGCAGCGTATTGTGCAGCGTGAGGACCACACCTTTGCCACCGGTCATCGAACGGGTGATAGTACTCTATTCCTGACTGCCGTTATGATGGCCAAGAACCAATTTCCGTCCTCGGTGGGGCTCATGGCTGGCAAAGTTCTTTTGTCCAAATAGCGGTCACCACTATCATTCGTGTTTTTCTTGCAGGTTAAGCGCGATATCTACTCGCTATCCCTTTGATCCGAAAAAATTTGGACTATGATGCTGAGCAACAGGTCAAGAGTTGACCGGAACTTGATGAGGCGAACGAGATGCTCCCATGTCGAAAACCATGCATCTGAACCTTTTTATTCATAATCGCGGACATCATGAAGCTGCCTGGCGCCATCCCAAGGCGACAAAAATGTCGGTCTATGACGTTCGTTATTATCAGCAGCTGGCGCAGATAGCGGAAAAGGGACTTCTTGATTCAGTTTTCTTTGCCGATCAGCTCGCTTTGCCCGAAGACATAACTAACGGACCGCGCACAGGGCTTGAACCGATAACCACCCTGGCAGCAGTCGCAGCAGTCACGAGCCACGTCGGCCTGATCGCAACAGCGTCGACAACGTATACGGAGCCGTTCAACCTCGCCAGACAGTTCTGCTCACTTGACCATATCAGCGATGGACGTATCGGATGGAATATCGTCACGTCGTGGATGGCGACGGCGGCAACGAACTTCAGCGCGGAATCGCCGATCAGTCATGCGGAGCGCTACGCGCGTGGTGAGGAGTTTATGACGGTTGCAAAAAAACTGTGGGACAGTTGGGCGCCGGACGCTGTGTCGGACGATCGTGAGAACGGCGTCTTTGTCGCGCCTGGGCGGTTCGCGCCAATTGACCATTCCGGAACGTACTACAAGGTCTCAGGACCACTTAATCTGCCCCGGTGTCCTCAAGGGCGACCTGTATTGGTACAGGCAGGCTCGTCAGAGTCGGGTCGAGCATTCGCTGCCCGGCATGCTGAAGCAATCTTTACAGCGCAGTTAGCGAAATCTTCGGCTCAGCATTTCTACAGAGATATTAAAACGCGGGTGGCCGCGGAAGGACGTGCCCCCGAACACACATTGATTCTACCGGGGCTCAGTCCAATTATCGGGTCAACCGAGTTCGAGGCTCGCAGACTTGCCGATGAACTTGGCGAACTCGCCAATCCCGAGGCGGGCCGCAAGCGAATGTCGGCGCGCTTTGGTGGTCATGACTTTTCGCATTTGGATCTCGACCGAACACTTTCTCCAGAGGACTTTCCAGATCCGGAAACGATCGAGGCTGCCCGTAGCCGTACCGAGGTGATCATAAACTTAGTACGCCAAGAGAAGCTGACCCTACGTCAATTACTAGCAAAGCTAGCAGGCGCACGTGGACACCATACATTTGCCGGAACGCCGGAACAACTCGTTGACCTCATGGAAGACTGGGTCAAAGATAGAGCCGCGGACGGGTTCAATGTTATGCCTCCGATCTTGCCGATGATGCTCGAGACATTCATTGAGGAAGTGGTTCCGATCATGCAGAAGCGTGGTCTGTTTCGGACGGCCTACGGGGGCGCAACGCTACGAGCGCACTACGGACTTCCCGAACCGGAGGGTCAATATCGTTAATCGACCAGTAACAAGCATGAACTTTTCGGCTGCCCAGTTTTCGTCGTAGGATACGAGATCTTTTGGGGCGATGGTCGCCTCGAAGTCTTCTGAGATCGGGCAATACGTCGAAAACTTGGAGACGAGAAATAAACTCATCGGAGGGCAAAGGTCTGTGATGTCGGCGACCCGCAATTGCGTTGCGCTCAGCTTCGACTTATCGATATTGCCGACGTTGCGCTACTTGGAGGACCGCCGTCTTGAACATAGTCTGCGGTCATTCCTGCGAAATTGGTGGATTCTGCATTCAGCGGGGCGAACAACAGCAACTCCTCCGCACGGATTTGTGAAATTCTTGGCGGCGCTTCGTCAGTTCCTTAGCTCGACAAAAGGAGACTGTCATGCTCAGTAACTCACATATTGAGTTCGATCGCCGTCTTGAAGTAAATCCGATGGTGCTCCGGCGACAGCACAATGCGTGGTGCAAGAGCAGGCCAGTGATGACGCTCTCCGCGCAATCGCCGACAGCTTCAGACCCGCTCGGCGACTGACAATCTCCTAGGATGACGCCTGCATGCAAAGGATGTTCTAATGCGCTTAACTGACTACAAAGCACTGACCTTTGACGTCTACGGAACGCTTATTGACTGGGAGAGTGGTATGGTGGCGGGGTTGAAGCCGCTTACCAGTCGCGTCAGCCAGTCATTAACGCGCGACCGAATTCTTGAGGCGCATGCCTATCATGAGTCCAATACGCAGCGTCAGACGCCGGCCAAGATTTATTCCGACCTGCTCGCCGTCGTTTGCAAGCGCTTGGCCGAGGAGTGGTGCGTGTCGGTCAGTTGGGAAGATGGCCTGGCCTATGGTCGATCAGTGCAACATTGGCCGGCATTCGCCGACAGCGCCGGCGCACTCCAATACCTCAAGCGCTACTACAAGCTCATCATTCTTTCAAATGTGGACAATGCCAGCTTCGCCCATTCGAACAGAAAGCTTGAAGTCGATTTCGATGCCCGATACACGGCCGAAGATATCGGCTCATACAAACCGGCATCACGCAACTTCGAATACATGATCGACAGCCTTGCTCGACTAGGTATTCCAAAAAATGACATACTCCATACCGCAGAAAGCATGTTTCATGACCATGCGCCGGCAAAGGAATTTGGCCTAGCGAACTGCTGGATCTACCGCCGACATGACCAGAAAGGCTTTGGTGCAACGATGAATCCTGGCGAAATGCCGTCAACCGATTTCACGTTCAACTCCATGGCGGATATGGTGAAAGCTCATCAGGCAGAAATGAGCGGTTAGGATCAGCATCGCTTATGCGACTGTCTGACAAGCTGGTTCTGATCGACGTCAAGATTCTTGCCGAGCTTCAAAAGAATGGCCGGATAACGAACGCGCGGGTCTCAGAAGCTATTGGGTTTTCTCTGAGTTCTTGTCTGCAACGACTCAATCGGCTGGAGATGGCCGGTCACATCAGTGGCGTTTTTTACCATCTTCTAGAATATGTCTCAGCGCTTGTGGGCGGCTGCCAAATCACCATTGAGCGTAATCTGCTGTGAACGGATTGGGATCGAAAAGTCCTTCAGCTATGTCGTAATAAAATCATCAATGGCCCGAGTTCCGCGCCGACCTTCACCAGCATATCTAAGGTGATGTTTGTCGGCACAACATGTGCGCCGCTCTGTTTCAGGAAGTGCGCCGTGTCTGGTTCTACAAGATTTCCATGCTTGACCAACGGCGTGGGAGCGAACTTCGAGGTTGTCGATGAATTGCCTATAACGTTGGCTGTCGTCGAAGTGCGTTGATCAGTGCGTTGGTCTCTTCTGGCGACAGCTTAACTCCAAAATGGTTCCGTAGGATGCCCTTGACGGAGCGCCCCGATCTTGATCCGACAAGTGTGCCATTTTTCAATGTGATTATGCCATGCAAGAGCTGGCCGGAGCGTGTGCGATGGCAGCGCTCGCATTTGTTCTCATAGAGCCGGACAGTATTGACTTGCTGTGCCGACGACTGGGTACCTAGCGTGGCGGCTTGCAAGGTCGCGATAATTGCAAGAACGCGAACGACCGATTGTAGATTCATAGCGCACCTTTTGTTCTACAGCCCCCTTATGCTGTTCCCTCAAAGAGCTCCCCTTCCGGCCAAGGTCCAATTTTGCTCCCAAGTTTTGTGCTCGTACTGCAGAAAGTTGTCTGCGTGAAACTGCGGACGTTTTAGACGGCTGCAGCACGGCAGCAATTTTTGACCACTACAATGACTTGGATCATTGCGGGAGGAACACAGCGCCGGTCGCAAATTTTTGTTTGAGAACCAGCGCCCTTGTCAGATCACGCGAGGCGGTGCCAGAGAAATCTCTGGGGACCATTGTGAAAAGAGTGCCTTGCAAAGCCAGCGTCCGGGTTGCATCATTCTCCAAGCATATTGGTGAGATCGAACTGACCGCAGTTTTTGAAACCTCTTTTGAGTGCACGGGACTGAAGAGAAGACGAATGCCGACTCGACAAGCCCGTTCACTAGAGTGATTCGACTAATCGAGAGACGTGTCGCCGCTGACGACGGCTGCTCCGCGCTGAGCGTCAAGGAGAACTGTCAGCGAGGTCATGTTCGAGCACCGCAAGAGGATGACACCCCGCAATCTGGAAATGGACGCTGCAGATGAGCCGAACAAATGAGAACCATCGAGAAGACGTTGCAGGTCGTGCAAATGTTGAAGACACGCCCGAGCTTCTGGCGTACTACGATGATCTGCAGAAGTTCGAAGCAGGTGCTCTCTGGACCGTAGCAAACAAAATCGAGCCATGGGAGCCAAAGAGTGACTCCGTTCCAGTCCTATGGCGCTATGCTGATTTGCGTGAGCATGTATTGCGGTCCGTGCAACTGGTAACGCCAGAAAAGGCCGGAAGACGCGTCATCTATCTCAATAATCCAGGCCGACGAGATGTATCGGCGGCTGTAGGCTGGATCTATGCCGGTTTACAAGTCATGAATCCCGGAGAAAAAGCAACGGCACATCGCCATTCTTCCTCGGCGATCCGCTTCATTATGGAAGGAGAAGGTGCCTATACGGTCGTTGACGGTCACAAGATGACGCTAGGCCGGAACGATTTTGTGCTGACACCAAATGGTACATGGCATGAGCACGCGGTTGAGGAAAGCGGTACGCCTTGCATCTGGCAGGACGGGCTGGATATTCCCCTTGTCAACGCTCTAGAAGCCAATTTTTTTGAGGTTCACCCGAACCTCAGCGAGCCCGTGGCCTACCCCGTTGACGACATGACCAAGACTTGGGGCAACCCCGGCCTCAGCCCGAGCAATAGCGGTTGGGAAAGGGCCTATAGTCCGATGTTCAAGTACGAGTGGGAGTCGACATACGAGGCTCTTTCAAAGTACGCGCATGCGACAGACGGATCTCCGTATGACGGGGTAATGATGGAATACGTCAACCCTGTTACGAATGGACCAGTTATGCAAACGATGGGCGCTTCGATGCAAATGCTGCGACCGGGAGAACAGACGAAGGCGCACCGCCACACGGGGAGCTATCTCTACCAGGTGGCGAAGGGATCGGGACATTCGGTCATAGACGGTCAACGCCTTGATTGGTCGGAACGCGACATCTTCTGTGTGCCGTCGTGGGCCTGGCATGAACATGCCAACGGGGCCGACACGGACGATGCCTGCCTCTTCTGTCTCAACGATATTCCGGTGATGAGGGCGCTTGGCCTTTATCGAGAGCAGGCGTTTGGTGACAACGATGGCAACCAATCTCTGATGTGACTGTGACAGCAACACCAAAGGGGCGAAACTCCTTCATCAGCCCGACGTGGCTGCTCACACGCACGCCTCCTAAAATTGAGTCACAGCTGGTCTTAAGCCCCGCGTCGATGGTCGGTTTCAGGTATCATAAAATTGATGATGAAGTTCAACTGACATTTAGTCTGGGCACTTGCATCGACCTTATTGTTCACACTGGGATCAGCAGTAGCCCAGGACCCGTTTGAGCCACAGACGCTCATCATCAACACAAACAGATTCGATGCAGGGCTAACAACTTGGCCTTGAAGCGCAAGGGAAATCTGGCTAAAAGCAATTGGTAGTGAGACGCTCGTCATGAAAGAAGGCAAGGTCTATAGGAAGACATTGTTGACTTGGTTTCGGGTACCAAGAAACACTAAAAAGTTAGCAGAAAGTCAACAGACAAATCACCTGTTTGATGCCAGTGTCTGAATTCTGGCGCGTTTAGCGGAGCCGATAGGGTGCTCTATGGCTGATCCTGTCGCAAGCTGGCTAGCACGTCATGGGCTGGCCAAGTACACGGAAGCCTTCGACCAGCAGG
>JBPCWA010000210.1:0-6739 GCA_051009975.1 Hyphomicrobiaceae bacterium | reverse complement strand
CTCTGTCTCCCCCGACCAAATAAACGAGGGTGGCTGTACGCTAGTCGCTCACTTGTGGGCAAAATGCAGTTACGCCTCCCTGAGATTTATCCCTTGTCTATAACAAGATGGCTTCGAGCGACTCATTGGGCGGTTGGGAGCTGCTATCGGCTTGGAGCTTTGATTGCGCGATGGTGTCGGCCGTTGCATCGTAGCTATCGGTTCGCCCTGCATGATGAATTAGAGCGTTGCCGAGCGCCGATGGCCAACGACCGTCGCGTGACGGACTGACTGAAGATGTCGGGCAGCAAAGGGGAGGCGACGATGGGGCTTGCAGCACGATCATTTTGTCAGGCGGTGCCAGTCTTGTTGGCTATCTTCTGCTTTCCTCCAGTGACAGCCGCACAAGATCCTTCGCAGGTCTTTGGCACGATGTTCAACATTATGAAAAACCTCCAAGATCAGGAGAGAGAGCGAACACGACCAGGAGGTGAAAGGCTCAGACGAGATCCACAAGTTTTTGAACGGGCAAGGAGCAGGAGGATAGGCGATACGCACAGGACTGGCCCGCGCGTGGACCCTTTCAAATTGCAGGAATGGCTCGTTTGGCAAGGACTGTACGAAGGCCCGTTAGATGGCCTCATCGGCCCCGGCAGCATCTCTGCTATAAAAGACTTCCAGCGAGAGCTCGGTGCTTCTCCAACTGGAAGGTTGAGGCCGGATCAACTTCGTCTATTGAAAGAGTTCGCTCGCCAACGGGTTGCTGAAATGCAATTTGAAGTGTTGGTCGATGACGAGAGTGGAGCACGTATTGGCCTCGCGAGAGGTGTATTTCGGCGCAAGCGCACTGTAAGCGGCGGTGCTGACTTCGTGTCAAAAGATGGAGCCAGCCTCATCGCGCTGCGGCACTTCCCGTCCTACTCCTCGCTCAATGAAGTGTATTCAGATCTGCGCGGCCGCTTGGTCAATTCCGGTGCGACAATTGATAATCGGGTCAATCGGAATGGATGGTTTGTCATCTCGGGTGAGAAAGGCACGCGCTCGTTCTACATCCGGAACGAAATGAGAGCAGGCAATTTGGCAACCTTGACAGTTGTTAGTCCTCCGAGTGAAACTTTGACAAGCGCGCTAAAAACATCACTGCTGATGTCTGCGCTAACGTTTAAGGCCTTCCAACAGCAACCAAACCCGAAGCGCCTGAGCGCCAGCCCCAAAAAGTTTGGGCCGTTGGAACCCCTCAAAATAATAGATTCTCCAAGAGATGTCATGAGTGTCGCCGCGGTGCAGCACGCAAACATCAATGCGCAAATGCAAAGCGACATGACGGCTGCATCGGCTGAGGTCACCTTCTGGGAGAGTGTTAAAGGGACGGACAAGCCGGAGGAAATCGAGGCCTATATCGATGCGTTTCCCGATGGTACATTCGTTTCCCTTGCTCGCCTACGACTACGAAGAATGAAGAGCGACGATAGGCGCAGAACGCGATCATTCGAACACGCAAAACAATCAGTGAAGCGAAGCCGTGTGGAAGGTTCCAATACAGCTCGAGTGGCTCTCGTGATCGGCAATGCTGCCTATCGCTACGCTGGCGATTTGTTGAACCCGGCAAATGATGCGGCGGATATAGCAGACGCACTTGAGCGTTTCGGTTTCCAGGTGGTTCGCGGTCTGAACCTCGACAAGATGGGCATGGATCGGGCAATTCGAGAGTTCTCACGTTCACTTCGGGGGGCCAAAGTGGGGCTCTTCTTCTACGCCGGACATGGCATCCAAGTGACTGGCAAGAACTATTTGGTCCCGGTCGACGCCAAACTAGAAGATGCGAGCGGAGTCGACTTTGAGCTCGTGCCGGCCGATTTGGTACAGCGGACGATGGAACGCGCAGGCTCGACCAATCTGATATTCCTCGACGCCTGCAGGAACAATCCACTTACGCGGAACCTGGCGCGGGCAATGGGCACTCGGGCAATCAACATTGGCCGGGGCCTTGCGCCGATCGAATCCGGATTCGGCACTCTTATCAGCTTTTCGACCCAGCCGGGGAATGTGGCACTTGATGGAACAGGGCGAAATTCCCCGTTCTCAGCCGCACTCGTCAATCACATAGGAACGCCTGGCGACAGTGTTTCCGATACGCTGATCAAGGTGCGTCGAGAGGTGATGGAAGCAACGAACAAGCGTCAGGTTCCTTGGGAGCATTCGTCCCTGACCGGTCAAGTCTTCTTCTCACAAGAGACTGACGTTCAGGATCGAAAGCCGGAGATCGTGAAGTCGAAAGAAGTCGAGATAGAGACAACTCGCATTTCAGAAACCCAGAGAATATCACCCAAAAATGAGCCGACTGCGTCGCGCTCGAACCTGCCAGCAGAGACTCAATGCAAAGGCTTGGCACCGACTAGTGCGCAAAATATAAAAGAATCATTTAAGGGCAAGATCGAGGGGCGGCTTGGTGGAATAGTCGGCAAGCTAACCGGAGGCGTTGCCGGTCTTCATGGTGAATATGCTAAGGTAACCAAAGACGCACTGATGGGTTACCCCGAAAGCCACAAGCTTTATGTTTGGCAGCGGCTCATTTATCTTGCGTGCGTCAATGGAGGTGCTGGCATCGACATAAATGCGCTGGCTCAGGCCTATTTGGTTGGTCCGTCAATGATTGCATCGGCTCCGGCTGTTTCTGAATCAAAATTGGCTGTTGAACTGGTTGGTTTCGATGAAATTTCGACAGACTTGATAAGTCACTACAAGTTTAGAGGATTGAGGCAAATGAGCTTGCCCAACCTTGTTTTTTCGATTGCGAACAATTCGCGCGACACTGTTCATATGAATATCACGAACTGTAGCTTTATGAATTTCAAGTTGCTCGAACCTGTCGTATCAGAAACTTTCAATGTTGTCAGAAATAGAGCAAGAGTGGGTACGGCTCGGGTGAATTCGTTAACTGGCACTGCTCAGTTTTTGTCACCCGGGAATTCGCACACCGTTGTTCGACCAGGGCAGAAAAAGTATGTATCTTATGGTATTATGAGCCTTGAAGCTTTGTCCTTTGAAGCGAGGCGGCAAAGAAAGACCTCTTGCAAGTTTGGATATTCGTCCGACAAAAATGCGTTTTATCAGGAAATGGAGATTGAGATATCTTCGTCTCCTCGATTGGCAATTCCAAATTGAAATTCGCAGGTGTCGACTAGGAAAGGGTCGCAGCATCAGCAAGGGCCGGTCATCGTGTGGTTGGGAATCATCCTGCAGTAAGCTCTAGGCTTGTACAATATCGCAGAGAGAATATTTCGTCGCTAGCATGTGGCTTGTGGGTACCCGGCATTCAATCTCAATCGATGAAAGGGCGTTTGTACGACTACGCCGATATAGATTGATCGACTGACAGCGATCGCGCGTAACTGATTTTGATCCACTCTCAAATTGTCGACGCTGGGTTTGCTGCAGGCGAACTGGATCTGCAGGACCCGGTCAAGTACCTTGCAAGAATGTTCGCGAATTAGTACGTCCCCACAATGACTTGATGCGGTGGCAATCGGCAACTAGGGTGGAAGTGTCTCATCAGGAAATTCCAGGGAGCATCAATGACGTTTCAAGTTAAAGCTATCGGTGTTCTCGGTGCTATCGCTGCCATGTCATCGATCTTCGTCGTGGTATCTCCCGTTTTGGCAAAGCAATTTCGCTGGGCATCTGCCACGGATCCTCAAACCATGGACCCCCACGCGACCAATTCGGCGCCAGTGTTGGGTTTTCTTAACAACGTCTATGAGGGTCTGGTTCGCCGCAACAAACAGATGAAAATTGAGCCGGCGTTGGCTGAAAGTTGGACGCCGCTTGGCGCAGACGGCTGGCGTTTCAATCTGCGCAAAGGCGTCAGATTTCACGATGGTACCGATTTTACCGCTGAAGATGTAGTGTTCTCTTATCAGAGAGCATCATCGGAAGACTCCGACGTGCGATCATGGTTTGCGCCAATCAAAGACGTGAAGGTAGTGGATGACTTCACCGTTGATTTTCTAACAAAGGCGGCAAACCCTTTGTTTCCAGATTCAATTGCCAATTTCATGATCATGGACCAAGGGTGGTCGGAATCGAATAACTCAGCCCGTCCCAGTCGAGAAAAGGAGAACTATGCTACTCGCAACGTCAATGGTACGGGTGCTTTCAAGGTTGCCGTTCGTGACCCGGGCGTGAGAACTGAACTGGTGCCTTATGCGAACTGGTGGGACAACGCGGAACACAACATCACCCGCGCGATCTTCAGGCCCATCAAAACGAAGGCGACGGGTATCGCAGCACTGATCTCCGGAGAGATCGATTTTATCGAGCCGATCCCTCTACAGGATGTGCCACGTCTCAAGAATACGGCTGGCTTCAAAGTACACGAAGGTGTGGAGGCTCGCGTGATTATGCTCGGTTTCGGCCACGATCGGGCGACGCTCAAGTACTCGGATGAAACGAATGACAAGAACCCGTTCCTAGACCCGCGCGTGCGCAAAGCTGTCTATCATGCCATCAATGTCGATGCTTTGATCAATCGGGTTATGCGCGGCAACGCGGCACCGGCGTCGCAATTGGTCAGTCCGGCGATGCGCGGTTTTTCGCAGAGCCTTAAAGATCGTATGGCCTATGATGCCGCAGCAGCAAAGAAGTTATTGGCAGACGCTGGTTACAAGAATGGTTTTAGTTTTGGCCTCATGTGCCCGAACGACCGTTACATCAATGATGAAGCAATCTGCCAGGCTGTCGCGTCGATGCTAGCCAAGGTCGGTATTCAGGCAAAGCTTGCGGTAATGCCTGTACGCAACTACTGGCCTGAGCTCAGGGCCGACAAATTCGATATGTATCTTTTAGGCTGGTCGCCTGGCACCTTCGATGCTGAACACCCGATCCGATTCCTTGTGACGACGCCCAATAAGGCGAAGAAGCTCGGCAGTTGGAACTTCGGCGGCTATTCCAATACGCGCGTTGACGAGCTATTGCCTAAGCTTCAAAAAGAGCTTGATGCCTCTGAGCGTCAGGCGATGATCGATGAGGTGCACAGGATCATTTATGATGATGTTGCCTATGTGCCGCTCTACGTCCAGCCGTTGGTGTGGGGGTCTAGCGACAACATCACTTTGACCCAACGAACCGATAACTTCTTCATCCTACGCTGGGTAAGAGTAAATTAGAGAAGCCAGAAGGCCAAAAGGCCAGAAGGCCAAAAGGCTAAAGGGCCGGTTATGCCAGATCGCTAGGGTCAGCCAGCATTTCGGTCGACGGCATTTCGGCCAACAGCTTACGACTATAGGGGTGAGCCGGTTCGGCAAAAAAGGTTTCTGAAACGCCCGCTTCTATCGCCTCTCCTTGGCGCATGACTAAGATCTGATCGGACATCTGACGGACGACCGGCAGATCGTGACTGATGAACAGGATAGACAGGCCAAAGGCCGCTTGGATATCCTTGAATAGATTGAGCACTTGGGCTTGCACTGAAACATCAAGTGCTGACGTGGGCTCGTCACAGATCAGCAGTGTTGGGCGTGCTACCAGCGCCCGTGCGATGGCGATTCGTTGACGCTGTCCACCGGAGAACTGGTGCGGATATCTTAAAAGCGATGCGTGCGGCAATCCCACCAGAGATAGTATCGCGGCCGTAATTCTTCGAATTTCACCAGGATCGCTTGCCAGGCCATAGAACTTGATGGGCTCAGAGATGATGCTTTCGACCCGCCAACGATTGTTCAATGATGAATATGGATCTTGAAAGATCATTTGAATCTGACGTCGGGACGGATCGTATCGGGGCCTGCGGTTGCGCATTTCCAACGCCTCACCGCAAAGGGTCACGCGACCAGATTCCGCTCGATGGATGCCGACAATGGCTTTCGCGAGCGAAGATTTGCCACTCCCGCTTTCGCCGACAATTCCGAGAGTCTCTCCGGCGCGGATTCGAAAAGTTATTTTATCGGCTGCCCGCAGTTCACGGCGGGGGCTGAACAGACCTCGTTTAGACGAAAAGACCACAGAAAGATCATCGACTTCCAGTACATTGGCGTCACTCCCGCTCACCACGTTGTTGCCGGATAGTAGCCAATTGGAGGCATATTCCGCAGTGGCGCCATCCACCTGAAACTCATTGTCGACCGGAGCGCGCTGGGAGGTCACCAGGTCCGGAAACCGTTCGATGCGTTTATCGATGCGGGGTACCGACGCGATAAGATTCTTCGTGTAAGTTTTTACTGGCCTGTTTAGGACTGCCGCAGTCGGACCCGCCTCAACCAAATTACCATCAAGCAACACGGAAACTGTGTCGGTGATTTCAGCGATCACGCCCATGTCATGCGTAATGAAGAGCATGCCGACTTGGCGCTCCTTGGCGAGCTTGCGGATCAACTTCAGAACTTGCTTTTGCACTGCCACGTCCAAGGCAGTCGTCGGCTCGTCGGCAATGACAAGATCTGGCTCCGAGGCGAGCGTCAGGGCGATTGCGACGCGTTGGCGCATGCCACCCGAAAACTGATGCGGGTAATCACCTATTCGGGTTGCAGCATCGGCGAACCCTACTTCTTCGAGCAAGCTAACGGCTCGATCGCGGGCGGTGCTGGCTTCCAGCCCCAAGTGATACCGGATCGTCTCAATCAGCTGATGTTCGATTGTCAATAGTGGATTGAGACTGGTCTGCGGATCTTGAAAAATCATGCTAATCCGCTTGCCACGCAGCCGGTGGCGTTGGTCTGCGGTCATACTCGTCAAGTCAAGACCGTCTAGTTGGATTGTGCCTCCT
>JBPCWA010000209.1:0-2658 GCA_051009975.1 Hyphomicrobiaceae bacterium | reverse complement strand
TGCAGTTTCCCTTCAGCGCGGCAATGATCGCTTGTGAAGTTCGGACAGCTTCTGATAACCTATTGCAAATCAATAATTTTAAGTCGATCCAATCGACATTGGAGTTAAAGACCGCCATCATCACAACGGTCGGCATAGGGGAGATTATCAACCGCAAGCAATTCGTCGCGAAATGCTACATTCGCGGGGGAGGGGCATACTTTGCCAGCAAACCAGAATTTGGCCTCTGGATTAATATTTAGGCTTTAGGCTTGGCAGAGGCGTGCCGCAGACTCACCGGCTATCGCGCCGAATGCAATTGCAGTTAGTAGTCCATTGCCTGAAAGATAACCATCGCCTCCGGGCCCAGTGACACCGCATGCGGCGCCACCTGCCGCAAAAAGGTTTGGAAACCGGTGGCCCTCGCGGTGAAGAACGTGGGCCTCGTTGTCGATGAGAAGTCCCCCTTGGGTGTGGAATAGAGCACCGGTAACGCGGACTGCGTGATATGGTGGCGAAAGAGGTGGATTGTTTGTGAAATCCCTACCAAAGGCATCTGTAGCGCGACCAGCTTGGCACGCTTCGATGTCGGCCAAGGTCGCCGCGAGAGTTGCTGTCGGGACGCTGATTGCGTCGGCCAGTTCAGCGACCGTGCGACCTGTTCTTACAGCGCCGGCATCGAGGGCCGCCTGGAAGTCTGGAAAGTCGCGAGCGAATTCAAGTAGACGATCATCGAACACCGACCAGGCGACGGAGTTCGGTTGTGAGAGGATGACAGCAGCCTGCTCAGAATATCCACGATGCTCGTTCGAGAATCGATTGCCACTTTCATTCACTTGCACTCCACCTTCCATCATTAGAGCCCAAGTGATTAGGATGCCGTGAGGATGTGCGAGTGAGCCGTGCCCCTGATAACCGCTCAGATGTTGTGTAGCGGCGCCCATAGCTTCGCCCCAAAGTATGGCATCGCCCTGATTTCCCGCGTGACCGAAGTATGGTGCGTTCGCCATATCCGGGATATGTCGAGTCACTAGCGCACTGTTTCCGCCATATCCGTTGCACGCAAGAATGAGCGCGCTACAACCTATGCGCTCGCGCGTTCCATCGGGCCTCAAAACACCGATGCCATGCACGACCATACCGTTTGCATAAATTTCATCCGTGCGGGCCGACGTAATGATTGGGACTTCGGCGGTGTCCACAGCTGTAAGCAGGCGGGCAACGAGAGCTGCGCCAGTCCGTTCTGGGAGCGAGTGCATCCGGTGCCGCGTGTGTCCAGGATAGAGAAAACCGTCAAGCAGCTCCCATGACAGACCATGGTCCTCTTCCAGCCAATCGAGTGTCGGGCCGATAGTTTCCGTCGCGAGCTTTACGAGGCGGGCATCGGCAGATCGTTTTGATTTGACCTGAATGTCGTTGGCGAATTGCTTCGGCGAATCAGTTTCCGGTAGACCTGAACTCAATTGGCATCGTGTTCGAGGTGCGGGAATGAATCCTGAAGACATTGCGGTCGAGCCAGACGGATTGGAATCACGTTCCAAAACAATCACGTCAGCGCCTGCAGCTTTCGCCTTAAGCGCGGCGACAAGGCCACCGGCTCCGGCACCAATGACTGCTACGGGCACACGTTCGTCAAACGAGATGCCTTGGGCGGCAAGCACCGCGCTCATAAGGGCGCCCCTAGCAATTCCATTGCATCGGCACAGCTCTTGACATCACACACCGTTCGCAGTGCGGCCAGGGCCGCAACGTGAGAGGACTCATGAAGTGCTGCGCAACCATCATCTAGAAGAATTGTGCGGAAATCGCGAACGTGGGCGTCACGTACCGTCGATGCCACACCGCCATTCGTGACAATGCCGCAAACGAGCAATGTTGAGATTTCGGCCTTGCGCAGGACCCATTCCAGTCGCGTTTGATAAAACGCTGAATAGGCAATTTTTTCGACCGTCAGATCGGCCGGCTGCAAAGAATCCACAAGCTGGTGTCCCCAAGCGCCAGGGCAAAAATCACCGGCCTTTAAAAACGGCCTGAGCGATTTGAGATGAGACGAGATGAACGGCTCGCCTGCCTTGCCTGGAACCAAGGTAAATTGGCTGGCTACGATCCACCCGCCAGCAGCCCGCATCGCATCGGCAACAGGTCTAACACGATCCGGTAGCCGCCCGATCGAGTCGGACTTCTGACCAGCGCGACCGTAAGCGCCTTCAGGATGCACAAAGTCGTTCTGCAAATCGACTATCAGTAACGCTGTTTGGGCCGAGACGACGGTCATTCGCTGCTCTCCTTTCCGCTCCTTTTGATAACTACATTCCAGCAATCATCAATGCGACCTTCCAATCCTGGATCAAGGAAGATCGTCGCGTCGGGCTGCTCGAGAAGACATGGTCCAGCGATCGTCTCCCCCGTTGCTATTGCCAAGCGGTCATAAATTGGGACTTTGTGCCATGCGCCGCCGGCGTAGACGTTTCGATGATGCAAGATGCACTCACGCGAAGGACGAGCTTGTGGTGGTCCTAGGCCACGCAAATCAAATGCTGGCCGATTGCCGATAGCGGTTACGCGGTAGTTGATGACTCGCATGCCGATGCCTTCCAAGCGTCTTCCAAAGCGGCTTTCGTAGGTTGCTTCGAACGCCCGGACGACAGCTGTTTGTGACAAAACGGAAGTTGCAAGGTC
>JBPCWA010000208.1:0-3445 GCA_051009975.1 Hyphomicrobiaceae bacterium | reverse complement strand
GGACGGCGACCCGCGGACGGTCGAATATGCCTTAGCCGCCCAGCGCCTGGCCGAGCAGAGCACTAGTATCAAAGGTGAGAAGAATTGACCGTTTACTTAGGCTACAGCACAGTTTTCGGATCGATCGCCGACCAATGATCGTTCCCTTTGGGGCACTTCGCAGCCGGCGCCCTCGGCATCACGCGGTATTCGCCAATTCACTGCGATATTTCTCGGCGAGTGCATGTAGCTGGCGCATATCATAATCATTGAAGCCAAGTTCGTCGAAATTTCGCACGAGCAAGTCCAAATAGTCGAAGTTTGGGCCGAAATCGCCTTCGGCAGCCGCGATTATCTTGGCTGCCTCATCTTTGGGTATTCCTGGTGCGTAGCGGCGGTTAGCTTTCTCAATCACAAACACAAGTGCTTCTACGCTTCCTTGAGGAGTGGCTATCTCTTGAAAGATCGGTCGGTATGCGCCTGCAAACATTTCGCGCCGCCACATGTAGTCGGTTTCCTGTTCCACCAGCGCAGCAGATATTCGGAAGACGACGCCATCGCAGTGTCCGCCTTTATCAAGAGCGGCCATCAGGCCGGGCCGGTCTCGGGTAGCACGGCCACCTTCCAATCGCATGCAGAATTCGCGACTCCAGCCATCTAGTTTGCCGGAACGGTATTCTTCTACTGTTACAGCAGGATCCCAGATCAATGAGCCGTAGGCAAATACCCAGAGGTCCTGATCCCACCGTCCCGACAGAATCGCATGCCGGTTGGCTTCGCGTGCAGCATGCTCCATTCGCCAACCCGGCGGCTAGCCTTCGGCCTCGGCCTGTGCATCGAGCTCCGCGAAGCGTTCATCACTCAAACGCATTCTCGACTGTTCTGGCGGTATAGTGAGCCGGCGCAAGGCAGGCAGGTGGCGGAAAATGTCTTTGGTTGATAACATTTATTTGTTCAACAGGCTTTGCGTCTCGGGTTGGCGGAAGTGGGAGGGAGTATCTCGCACCAATGCACGTTGAAGCTAACATCAATGGTACGGATTTCGATACTCTATTGGGCGCATACCTGCGTGAGCGCATCATCCGGTCATGGGGACTGGCGGTGGGATCCGAACGTGTACGGGGCCTGACATCCTATCTCGAAACACTCGGCCTCGCTACGCTTGCGGATGGGGAGATGCCGTGCTCGTCGCGACTCGCAACAACCTCGCTGTCGGAGCGGATTTTGTAAAGATGATGTCTGGTGGGGGGGGGACGTCAGAACGCGATCCGCTCAACTCCATCCAGGCTGAACCGGCGGAGCTCGCGGCCATCGCGACCGGGCCCAAGGGTTTTGGCACAATCGCAGCAGTCCACGCCTCTACTGAAGTTTCCGTTCATGATGCGATCGGAACGAGCCATGATGGCGCGTGACGGCACGACCATGCTTCTTAAGTGCCGACTGCAAAACAACATAAGAAGATTAGTCATAGGTTCGAACAGGGCAACTCTGTCGGGCGGTGTCAGGATTGAACACTGTAGTGTCAGCGATCATTCCTTCCTCCATGTGGCCACGTTCCTGCATGCCTTTTAAGCCCAAGCGAGACAGACAATTGGCGGGTGTGAATGAAGCGTTGTGCACCATATTCATAAAGCCGCGTCAAAAATATGTTGTCAGCACGAGGTCCATGTGCCGCTTGACCAAACCTGTCAAGCGCTTGAGGCCATAGTGGGAAAGAACCTTGCGGGTCAGCTCCTCCTCTCCGATCAGTTCGTGACGAATGCGGATTTCCAATGCGAGCTCTGCAATCTCAGATGGTGGTATTTCGTCGAAGCTACGGTCACCGAGCGTGCGGGGGCGCACGGTCGACTGGTCGGGGGTGCGCAGCACAAAGCGACTTGGATCCTCTTCTGCGCAACCGTACTCATCGACAGCGATCAGCTCGCCGCCGTCGATGAGCAATTGCAAGGTCCGGATCATTTTCGGTCGGAAAGACGGCGTAAGTCGCGACACCCCACCTGCCTTTGCATAGGCTTGCAGTACTCGAAGAGCCAGAACGGGCCCTTCGGCGGTGACGATCTCGACGAACCCTGCTTTGAGCTGTGTTTCAGTTGCACGGCGCGGATCAGCCAGCGCGCGCGGGGGCCAGGATTGATAAGCTTCCCACCCATCTGCCAGCACATCGGACATAAAGCACCCCTTAGTTGCCATGGCGTTAAGGATAGTTGATTTTCCGGCGGTCATTCAAGTCGATAGCGTTTGTCGTCGGCTCGCACGCGGTTCAGCGGACTCGCTGCCGCGGTGTGTCGGGGGCGATGGAGGTCTTCCGTCCTGGGCCCAAAGCAGCCATTTATCCTAGCGTTCAATACATCCTTGTTTTTTCGTCGTGGTCGTGCTTCGCGAAAACTTCGTCAACGGTTCGGCCATCGTCAACCACAGAGACTTGCCAGTCCGCAAGCCGTGGCGCCGATCCTCGTTCAGGCCAAGTTTCATCATGCCATATGCCTGATCGGATCAAGGATTTGGAGCAATGCATGAATACCTCTTCTAAATCGACGACAAGTGCGAGTTTTGGAAGCCTCCCATTTACAGCCATCTGGGAGCAGAGCGCTTGATCCCTTACAATCCTTGCTTTTCCGGCAACGCGTAAAGTGAAGCTGTGATTTGGAACAATGAAAATAATGGCAACATTCGGGTCAGTAAGAATGTTGCGGAAGCCGTCCGCGCGATGATTGCCTAACCTCTCAGGTATGGCCAAGGTTTTGTCATCGAGTACCTTGACGAAGCCTGCCGGGTCACCCTTTGGCGAGACATCTACTAGCCCATCTTTGTCCTTCGTTCCAACGACAATGAACGGTGTAAGCTCGATGAAGTGGCGACCAACATTGTTTAGCCTATCGGATACCTTGAGCGCAGCGGGCGCTGTCTCCTCAAACGGCAAAATGTCCCGCAAGCGTTCAAGATCTTGAATTTCTTCTTCAAATTTCACGGTCTGGCCCCTTTTCCTTTGTCTACGATTAGGCACTCAAGCAAGCCTGGCACATGAAACTCGTAATGTCAGCGTTGTGCGTAACTCGGTCGTTGCCCTGGTTTTGTCGAAAGACCGCTGTGTAGAAGCTGCCACTGCCACTGCCACTGCCACTGCCACTGCCGTTGCCGTTGCGGCCGGTTTATATCTCCTAACGCTAGGCAGCAGCTGACTTGAGCTCAACCGTAATCGAAGGCGCGAAGAGGTCTGCGACGGCCTTGTTGAACGCGTGACTATGATGTTTCCTAACGGTCGCAACAGAGTGGCTTGGTCGCCCCCAGCGTGGGCCAGAAGTTACCGCTGAACGGCAGGAAATGACGCGTCAAATGACCGGGATCAGCGCAAGCCGCATTGGGCAAGCTGCGGGAAGGCCCAGACAAAGAAGAGCACGTCCGAGGCCCACGTAAAATCAAATGCGTGTTTCGGTGGTTGATCTCAACGTCCAGCGCGGCTGTCTCA
>JBPCWA010000207.1:0-2802 GCA_051009975.1 Hyphomicrobiaceae bacterium | reverse complement strand
GCATAAGCTTCGCCATATGATGGGTCAAGCGCAATGGCGTTTTTGTACAGTTCTCTAGCGCTCGCATTCTGATCTTGGGAAAAGAATCTATACTGTTCCCGTGCCCGCAAGACATAATCGTAGGCCTCGCTGTTGTGCGTCGGTTTCTGAGGAAAACCTGCTCGCAAGTCGCCAAGCAGTCTTACTTCCAACGCTTGCACAATTTTACCTGTTACGTCGTCCTGCACAGCAAATACGTCTTCTAACCTTCGGTCATAACGTTCTGACCACAGCTGGCTTCCTAGTACACCGTCGATAAGCTGGGTGCCGATCCTAAGGCTCGGACCCGATTTTCGAACGTTACCCTCGAGGACATATTTCACGCCCAGCTTTCGACAGACATCCTTCACAGGAACGGATTTGCGTTTGTATTCGAAAGAAGAATTGCGGGCGATCACCAGTAATTCTGGTATCTTGGTGAGTTCGGAAATGATGTCTTCAGTAATACCGTCAACGAAGTATTCTTGTTCCGACTCGTGGGATAGATTGTGGAAGGGCATGACTACTATTGAGAATTGGTTCGATGGCGGCACGTCGACCTGCGGTGTGACTGACGTCGTTCCCCAACCAAATAGCCCCACAGGCTCCACAATATTTTTGAGATGATGGACGCCGAGATCGGTGAAAGTGGACGCGCGTTTCCTGTCCAGACTGCGCCATGCCAAATCTGAGATAACAACACCTCCGGGATCAGCAAGGTCTTGCAGCCGCGCGGCAATGTTAACCCCGTCTCCGAAGATATCGTCCTCTTCGATTGCAATGTCTCCGAGGTGAAGACCAATACGGAGTTTGATGGTTGGGTTTTCAGTCAAATCGATTTGAAGTCGAGTGGCGCAGCGAACGGAGTCGACCACCGAATAAAACACTATGAGCCAGCCGTCTCCCATGCTTTTTACGACTTGGCCACTATGGTCCGAGACAATTGGACCAAGAGCGTCGCTCCGAAATTTTCTCAATGCGGAGAGTGTTTTTGCTGAATCCTCTCCCATTAACCGCGAATATCCAACTACGTCGGCGCACATGACCGCCGCCAATTTGGGTATTCTGGGTGTAATGGATTCTGACATATCGGGGCGCTAACTTACGCATTACCTATTTGGACAATGGGGCTGTCCATCACATCTCTGGATTTCATTATGACGCTTACCAGCGCACAGAGTAACCCAAAGAAGAGGGTGCCGTGACGAAGAGTGTGACATGAAGAGGAATGGAATCGACTGTGCCGGCCGCTTCAAGTCATTCTTTCGTTCGCAACCACGCTTTTAAACCGGGTGCTCTTCTATGATGACTTTGTCGGCATAAAATGCAATCAACCCTTTGATGTCCTGGGCGAACTCAATCGGTGCTTCGTAGCTCCAAGCAAGATCTGATGTGATTTTTTTAGCGTTCTCCAGCAGGTAGTACTGCGCTTCGCCTTTGAGCGGGCAGTGCGTAGACTTTTCCTGTTTCCTGAGCCGGACCAACACATCCTGCTTGGGAAGGTAAACTACAGGATCATAGAGCGACTTTCCCGCTTCCAGAAGCCTTGTCGCACGCGTGGATTGAGCGAGCTTCGTTCCATCAGGCAGGCGGATGACGATGCGGCGTTTGATGGGTTTCAATACCATAAAATGACCGGGCGCATCAGGCCTTCGAATTGCACCTTCCATCGTCACACACCACCTATTGCGATTGCTCAGACCTTTGCCCCACTTTAGTGTGGTTTAAATTCGGGTCCGCCCATAGTCATCAGAAACAGTTCCAATCTGCGAGTATTCGGCAGATTTTCCGTTATCCCCCCCGTGATGACGGATTATTGCAACCATCGATCAGTCCTGAGTCAAACTACGTCGTCAATACCTTCGCCATCACTCAGCTGCGTGAGATTTCCAGGGCGCAGGAACGGCTTGACCATTCACGCGAACCTCACCTGCGTCATTGTCGAGTGTCACATAGCTATCAAAGAGACTAAGGGTCGGACGGACCCCGAAGCGCTCCAGCATCCAATCTGCCCAGCCTTCGTGAAACCAAATCTCTGCGTCCTCGCGTGTCTCAAATACATAAATCCCGCCGCCACCGCCATCTCCATTGAGAAAATATTTGCGCTTTAGCCCTTTGACCTCATGATAGATCTTCGTCGACTCCAAAGCTTGTCCGAGTACTTTGTCCAGGTCTTTCTTCGGGCCACCCTAAGGAATCTCGACAACTGCGATAATCATGCGTCTCTCCAAGTTTCCTTTCTGTCCGTCCAACAAGGTTTCCCAGGAGCTTCGTTTTGCTCCTGGTTGCGACGCATCAACTGGAAAGCGAGCCGGCCGATACGTCTTCCAAGTCGATTGTGCCACAGGAGATCTTCTGATCCAAATCTTTGAGTGGCGCAAGGGTCATCAACTTGCGTGGCGGCCAGACGGCGGGACACTCCATGACGTTTAATTGTCGGGCTGTTTCCTGCTACCAAGGGTGGTTACGGTCGACGGTCGATCATCAGAATTACGAGCAAACCAGGTGTCGCGAGAACAGAGTCCCCTTGAAACACAAGCGTCCAACCTGGCGCTGGCAGCTACATGGATGCTCGGTATGTTGTCATCCCTACTTGCAATGGGCATCGCGGGACGAGAGCTCTCTGCAGAACTACAGCCACACCACTCGGCATTCTATCGCAACGCAATTTGTCTCCTCATCCTATTGCCGACCATTTTTCTTGCAGGATCCGCATCATTCAAAACCAGGCATTTCGGTCGGCATTTGGCTCGCAACACCGTCCATTTTGGCGCGCAGTGGTGC
>JBPCWA010000206.1:0-3271 GCA_051009975.1 Hyphomicrobiaceae bacterium | reverse complement strand
ACAACACTGGGCCGCGGATCCCGTCCAATCTAGTGAGCGCAGCTGTCCGAGGCAAATGAATAGGATCGAACACCTGCTGCCTTGGTCCAATAAAGGTCGGTGAGCGGCGTTTCCGAGCGGATCGTGTGGGGTACGGTGCCACTTGCTCCGCCGGGAGTCCGACTGCGTGGAGCCTTTTGCCAAGTTCCTCGCACAAATCAGTCAGTTGATCGATTGTGGAGCCCAGGCTGCAAGCCACTTACGCAACGCAAGATCTTGTTCCGAAACGTACATGGAGTCGGAACCTTCTCCAGATTCAGAGTGGATCAAAAGTAACTATCGACTGCTCAGCAACACGCCCGCGCGAGAAATGAAAAATAGATTAAGCCGTTCTCTTCGGCTTAAGACGCGGCTTAAACAGTTCATCCGGGTTATGGTCGAGAAGTTTAGCGTCATCGTGGAGTGACAAAGTATTTTTGATGCTTCCGTGAGCATATCCAAGAGCAATTTCCTGGATTGCGACGTTTCAGAGAAGGCGTCAGACGTCGCCAGTTGCTTGATCTGTGCAACGCAATCAGCCAATGGAACTCGTTTTGTGTTCAATATCAGGTCGAAATTCTCTGCATTCGTCCAATCGTGCACATTCCGTCGCTGCGCCGAAAGCATGTGCGCATCATCATTTTTCTCGATTTCACGCCTGGCAGTGTCGGCGCACTTTAGATCCAGGCGATCCATCAATACCTCGACGCGAAATTCCGTCGGAGCGCAAACACGAACGCAGATAACGTGGGGCACACTGCGCAACAGCGTCACCGCTCCCCATCCGCGTATCAGGACATTGCCCTTTGTCGCGAGGTCGAGCATCTCTTCTGCCGTGTAGCGAGAGAGCTTTCTGCGATCAATTTTCCATCTATTCCAAAGTGACGGTTTCCCCTCCAGGAACTGGTGAACGGCGCCCTGATCGACATCCATACGCCCCGCAAGATCGCGTTCTACCAATTCCCGATGAACCACCTCCAGACCCAATTCTTCGGCCACGCCAAGCGCCACATCCTTTCCACGGGTCGCCAATTCACGAGGCATTGCAATAACCGTCACATCCAAATCCTCATGGTAGAAAATGAAAATCGAAAAATTTACTTCAAAAACAATTGACGGGAAATATCTTACCTCATTTCACGCCTGCAGGAAACAAAATCTTGGTGCATACGGCTTGCGAATGATAGCAGGTCTTCTGATCGTTTGGAAATGAACATGGTCCACCCCATGAAGTTAATCCGCGCGGCTGTCTGCAGCGCTCCCGCGATGCGACAGATCTTAAACTTTGAGTTAGATTGCGAGACAACCGGCGTCTATTCACCGGCAGAGACATTGGGACCACAAATTCAGCGAACCTGGGCTATGCGACTGCGGGAAGGTCCTTAGCAACGTGTATTTCGGGCTGACGCTTAGCATCGTGGCAAGTCGCATCGTGGCAAGTCGCATCGTGGCAAGTGCTTTCCGGGCCTCCTCCTTCAGCCTAACTCGCCAAGAGCACGCACGAAACTTTCATGACATCGCACGTCTCGTGGGGAACGATCCAAACACTATTGTGCAGCGGTTTCGAGGCTGCAAATTCGCGCGGTGCATAATTCGATTGCGATTGCAAAGAACCCGCGAAAACGGAACTGATGTACGGATCGAGAGCACAGGCCAAACGTAGCGTATTCACAACTGCCTTGTCGTCGCCAATTCCAACAAGGACCGACGCAAACTGCGACGAACACATCCGGATCACTCGGTGGGAATTGACGCGCTTTCTTTGCCTCCTTCGCGGCGGCATCGAAGTCACGCGTCAATCGAAATACCATCCCATTGATGGCTCGCCTTGTCACATCTTCCGACGCCTTGAGACACAGGGCCCAGGAGGCCATTTTGTTGTCGTTGGCGGTTGGAGGCCGCGGATGCAGTGCTATTCGGCTTTCCCTAGATATGGGATCGTGCCGGCAGCATCCACGTCGTCAATTACATGCAAACGGCTGACGCTGCCGGCCTGTCGGGCCTGACCGAAGGGGGCATAGTCAGGATCGGATGCAAACGCCTGTACTGCTTCTATGTTCGGAAATTGAATCAAGGCAACGAGTGTCGTATCGAGCGGTTCGCCTTCGACAGTCTTAATGTTTGACGATCGAGAGAGATACTTACCGCCATGCTTGTGTACAATATCGTGGACGTTAGCGGCATAGTCCGGGATCCAACTATCATCTGTTACTTTTACGTCAGCAATCACATAAACGGTCACGACACGCTTCTCCTTCACTCAAAACACAAACTCTCCATCATTTGATCACTCTGTCACTAAGCCGGCAAGCCGAAAGGCGCAAATTGGCTGTTGGGGTCTCTTAAGAGCAAGTTTACCTCAGGCTTCTACCTCGAAGATCTGTTGACGTACCCAACACTAGCGCTGGTTAAATGGCGGAGGTGGGTCACTCTCGTGACGTGCGACCAACGCAGCAGGACGGCAGAAATTCTTCCAATTAACTCACGCCCTGTGTTCGCTTTGAGTTCAAATCTTCTGCAGCAGAAGCGGTCGTCACTGGACGTCTAAGCCGTCTTGTGGCCATCAGACAAAGCGACATAGGCACCATTTGACCGTCTTGCCACGCGGACCTGGTCGAGGTCGCACCGATGTTTAGTTGCCGTGGACGACACCAACCTCCGTAGCATAGGTATCCCAAGCCTGCTTCAGCGATCTCAGTCGCTCTAGCAGTTTGTCGGACAGATCATTCGTTTTCCCGGATCTTCCTTAAGATTGCACAAGCGCCAGGTTCCGTCACCATAGGGTTCAGCGACGGAGACAGACTTGAAGTCACCCTTTGAGACAATCGGCCCTTGTCCGCACGACAACACTAAAGATCAATCTCGATGACACCAGCTGGTTGTGCAGCGCGGGATTGGCAGAGAATTATCGCGCCCTCTCGCTGCTTCATTGAGAGCGCAAAATCTCGATGCTCGACATCGCCAGAAATCAAACCACACTTGCATACCCCACAAATCCCATCAGAACATTTCACGTCAATCGGGATTCCATTTGCAGCAAGAACATCAGTCGCTGTCTTGTCGGCTGGGATCAAAAACTCTCGTCCCGACTGAGCAAGTCGCAGCGTGAAGTCGTGGTTCTCGTAGTCCGGCAGCTCGGGTACAGAAAAGTACTCCCGATGCTGCGCTTCCTCCGGAAACCCGTGCCGTGAAGTGGCTTCTGTCACGCCATTCATGTAGCGGTCGGGGCCACAGGTGTATACATGCCAGCCAT
>JBPCWA010000205.1:0-3525 GCA_051009975.1 Hyphomicrobiaceae bacterium | reverse complement strand
AGTTGCGACAGCAGCACCCGCAATGCTTGACTTCAAAATGCTGCGGCGACTAACGCTTTTGTCAAACAGACTCATTCGGATCGTCCTCCCAGTTTTGGTTTGATTAGTGGAAATCGGCACTCGTCGAAACCAAGCTCGACCGAACTCGCCGGATCCACCATCCATCACTCCTATCCGCAATCTTGTGAAAGCGATATTATCCTTTTGTATTTGTTTGCCTTTCTTGTCAAAATTCCCACATCGAACTATACGATCTTGTAAAAGTGTAAATTTCGCTGAATTGCGGCAAGTGCAATCGTGAGACGTTGACGCAAATGGCTACAACATCGATCGGCGTTCGGCTGCGGGAGGCGCGCAAAAAGCAACGCCTGACCCAATCAAAGCTTGCCAAAACCGCCGGCATATCGGTCAGTTACCTCAACCTCATAGAGCACAATAAGCGGACGATTGGCGGCGCCCTACTCAACCGACTGGTACGCGAACTGGGACTTGATGTATCTAAGCTCTCGGGCCAAGAAGATGCGCGATTGGTCCAGCAGTTGAGCGAACTATCTTCTGAGCGCCTGTTCCAGGACTTGATGTTATCGGACAAGGGTGCGCAGCTCATCGTCAGTCGCGACCCGGACTGGGCACGAGCAGTCATACGATTGTACAACGCCTGGCGAAGCAATATCGAACTCGTAGAAGCCCTTTCGGATCAGCTCAACCGCGACCCTTATGTGCTCGAAACGAGCCATGAAATTCTCACCAAGATCACTTCTATCCGATCCTTCGCCGAGATCCTTCATGATCATGGCGATTTGAGCCAAGAGCAACGACGTCGATTTACGTCGCTGCTGGCAGAGGAAAGTGGGAACCTGAGCAACACCGCGCGCAGCTTGTTCCATTTCATGAGCGAGCGCGAACAAGAAAATCGATCAACAGCTCCTGCTGGCGAGGTCGATGACTTCATTATCGACCACAACAACTTTTTCCCTGATCTCGAGATCGAGGCAAAAGCACTTTTTGATCGCCTGCAGCGCAGAGGCCGGGTCGACGAACGCGCGCTCGCTGACGAGCTAACTGAGCACCACGGACTGTCTCTAATCTTCGACGACAGCGAAATACAACCTTCGACGCAAGACAGATTGACCTCTCATTACCAACTTGATGAAGACGCGAAACGTCTTACCATCAGAGCCTCGCTACCGCCGGTGACTTTGCGATTTCAATTGGCGCGGGTCCTCTTCGCACGGTGCTGCCGCGCACAAATCGAGTTGTTACTCTCCGACAAGGTGCTCACTTCGGACGAGGCGCGGACGCGTGCCTTTCATGCGCTGGCGCGCTATGGGGCAGGCGCTATTCTTCTGCCCTATGACCCCGTTCTCGAAGATGCCGAGCAGCTGCGATACGACGTTCAAGTACTCATGACCCGCTACAATGCGAGCTTCGAGCAGGTTTGTCATAGACTTGTGACGCTGCGACGGCCCGGGGCAAGCGCCGTTCCATTTGCGTTCATGCGTACCGACCCTGCCGGGAACACCTCGAAACGTTTCAGCCTTCCGGATTTGCGTTTACCGCGTCATGGCAGCGCATGTCCTCTGTGGGCGATTTATCGTGCCTTTTCATCGCCAGATCAGATTACGACTCAGCTGATTCACCTACCGGACGATCGGCGTTTCTTGATGATGGCAAGGGCCATTCCGAAAGAGGCGCGCTCATATTCAAGTCCGTCGCAGTCTCACAGCATCATGCTGGCCTGCAACGCAAACTATGCCGATCGCGTTGTCTATGGAGATTACTTTGCCGCGCTCGACCCCGCACTCGCGACCGAGGCTGGAATCAGCTGTCGGCTATGCCCGAGATCGCACTGTGAACAACGCGCCTACGCACAAATTCTGCCTGTTCCAGACCAATCGAAAAAATGAACAATTGGCCCGGATTCGGTGCTAGTCTCATCATATAACCGAAATTGTCGGGAGGAAGACAAACGGCGTAACGAGGAGTATCAGTGCGTGACACGCACGATTTTAATAGCTGAAGACGAGCCATTCATTGTGGAGTCCCTGACCTTTCTCTTTGAGCGAGCGGGCTATCGCGTCGTGAGCGCAGAAGATGGCCGATCGACGCTCCATATGATTAGGAGCGTCGCGCCCGATCTTATCGTTCTAGACGCAATGATGCGATTTGCTACAGGCTTCGACGTGCTGAAATCACTACGGAATGATTCCTCAATTACCCAGCCAAAGGTATTGATGCTAACCGCGAAGGGGCAGAAAGCCGACCGCCAGCTTGCGCTGGACCTAGGTGCTGATGATTACATCGCCAAACCGTTTTCCAACCGAGATGTGCTTGCAACCGTCTCGCGCCTTTTGTCCAACTAAGTGTCGTCAGGAGAGACGCGAAGCACTTACGACTTGGACATCATCGAGCGAACAACGCCAACAATAGCCATCAGGACGCCTCCACCGACACCGCCACCTGCAACTTGCGATATGATGGAACCGATATCGAGACCAGCGTCCGCGCCAGCACCAGCCGCTCCAGCTCCCAAAAGGGCTTGGAGGATTTGACCACCGAGACCGCCACCAACAATGCCCGCAATGGAGTTGCCTAGGGTTCCCAGGCTAATGTTCTTGAACAAGGCCCCGGCAATATTGCCACCCGCGGCGCCACTGATGAGTTGTATGATCAAAGTAGCTATGTCCATTGGTCGTGTCCTTCCAGACGTAGAGATTGCCTAAATTTGCCAGAGACTTCTAGCAAATCATCCGCCAACAAAGCAACAATCATCGCGCCCAGTGCGCCCGGGACCAGTGACGCGCTTATCACTTGCGAAAAATAAAGGCGCCCGCCAACCCGACGATTGCGACCGGTCGTCTGCGACACTTATGTGCTGGCGAGCTTTCAGGCCGCCAGATGGCCTTGGAGGCTGAGATCAAGACCTTCGGCACCATGTTCAGACAGTCTTGCAAGCTTGAGCGCCGTGCCGATTTTCTGGATCTCAGTGCCAGATAATTTTGCTAAGGGCGGGCGTACCACCGCGCGATCCTGACGGCCTAGCAGTACGGCCGCCTCCTTCATGCGATTGTGCATATCGAGGAACGGCGCAGCATAAAAAGCCTGCGTGATCGGTTGCATACGCTCGTTAATCGCACGAGCGGTGGCAAGATCATTTCGCTTGATTGCGTTGAACATGGCGACTTGCAGGTCCGCAATAATACTGCCCGCGCCTGACAGGAGGCCGTTGCATCCCATAGTAAGGGACGCCAACAACCATGCACTGTTTGTGGTCAGGACATTGATCGGTCTGGGCAACGACTGCAGCGTTCGGATATTTCGCTCGTGCTCCATCGGCTCGCTTGTCCAGTCCTTGATGGCGCGGATCGATGGAACGGCCTCGGCTAGACGAATGATCGTCTCCAACGGGTAGGCCAAATTGGTCCAGCGCGCGTAGTTGAAAACGATCAGCGGGAGATCAGTCGCGTCCGCGACGGCCTTAAAGTGCGCTTCTGCCATTTCGGGGCGACGTTCGCCCCCCATCAT
>JBPCWA010000204.1:0-4118 GCA_051009975.1 Hyphomicrobiaceae bacterium | reverse complement strand
GTCTAGATACGCAAAGTTACTGAGCAGTGGGAACGCGTTCCGCAGCGCCGCCCAATCTGGAGCCTCTCCTGCTCGTTCCTTTGATGTCGAGCTGAGCGTGGACAATTCTCAAGACACTCCGTCAGTGAGTTAGGATCTGGCTCAGGAAAAGTTTGGTGCGGTCGCTCTTAGGCGCATCGAAAAATTCTGATGGTGGAGCGACTTCCACTATCTCCGCCTGATCCATGAAGACCATTTTGTCAGCCACGGTTTTCGCAAATCCCATCTCGTGCGAAACGACCACCATCGTCATGCCTTCGCCCGCCAATTCGACCATCACGTCGAGGACCTCCTTGATCATTTCGGGATCAAGCGCAGACGTCGGTTCATCGAACAACATGATGCGCGGCTGCATGCAAAGCGAGCGAGCGATGGCAACCCGCTGTTGCTGCCCTCCGGACAACTGACCCGGGTATTTGTATGCTTGATCGGCAATCTGCACTCGCTCCAGAAACCCTAGCGCTGTTTCTTCCGCCTGCTCCTTCGTCATGCTGCGCACCAGCATCGGCGCAAGCGTCAGATTGTCGATCACGCGCATATGGGGAAACAAATTGAACGACTGAAAAACCATGCCGACATCGCGGCGCACCGCTTCAATGTTCTTGAGGTTGTCGGTCAGCTCAATTCCATCAACGATAATTTTTCCACGTTGGTGAACTTCAAGCCGGTTGATGCAGCGGATCATAGTCGATTTGCCTGAACCGGACGGGCCACAAACAACAACGCGTTCGCCTTTCGCCACCTCCAGATTGATACCGCGCAGCGCCTGGAAGCCGCCGTACCACTTCGACACATTGACGAGTTGGATGACCGATTGATCAGCACCGTTGTCGGTGGCCGGTCCGAGCTCACGGGTTACATCCTGCATTATCTCAGAATCCTCGAATTGCTAGTAGCGGCGACCTTCATTAAGCCACCCCTCCAGTCGCTGGCTGTACTTCGACAACGCAAAGCACATGACGAAATAGATCAGCGCGACAAACAGATACGCTTCAACAAAGAACCGCCGCCATAACGGATCTTCCATGACGGCTGTCGTCGCAGTCAGAATATCGAACAGACCGATGATCAGGACAAAGGACGTGTTCTTAAGGGCCGCGATGATGTGGTTGACCATGCCCGGCAGGCAGATTCGCAACGCTTGTGGAAGGATCACGCGGCTGGTCGTCTGCCAGTAAGTGAGGCCCAATGATTCAGCCGCCTCTTTTTGCCCCTTGGCCACGGCTTGCAGTCCACCGCGAATAACCTCAGCCTGATAGCAGGCAAAGAAGATTGCCATGCCGACAATCACGCGCAACAGCTTATTTATCTCGAGGCCGGATGGCAGGAACAGCGGAAACACATTCACGGCAACGAACAGAATTGTAATGAGCGGCACACCACGCAGGCACTCGATCAGCGTAATAGAAACGGTTTTGACCAACGGTAATGTCGACTGCCGGCCAAGCGCTAGAAGCACCGCGATAGGCAATCCCAGCACGACAGTGCCGGTAAAGAGGACCATGGTCAGCGGCAAGCCGCCCCATTGGCTGGAATCGACATAGGTCAGCCCGAACACGCCGCCCCACAACAGGATGCCGATTGTGATGAAGGCAATTGTCCAAAGTGGCAAAAGGAGCCATGGTTTCCAGAAGCGGCGTTGAACGGTAATGAGCACCGCACCGAGATAGAGCGCGAGTGCCAGCACAAGACGCCAATGCTCGTCGTAAGGATAGACGCCGAAGAGCATCGGGCGATGCTTCTCGACGACAGCCGCCCAGCACGCACCGGCTGCTGCGCGGCACTCTTCGTGACTGGCTTTGCCCCATACAGCATCAATCAGGCCCCACTGGGTGAAGCCAGGCAGGACATACGCAACGATTGCAACGAAGATAATCGTTGTCAGTGTGCTGGAGAGTGATCCAAAGAAGTCTCGATGCAACCATCGCAGCACCGGTATCTTTTCGATAGGGGGCGCGTCCTCGCTTGGACGGCGCGACGGCATGCTGCTGGATAGTGTTGTTTCTGCCATGTCGTCAGCGCTCCGTCAGGACGATTGAACGGTTATAGACATTCATAACCGCCGAGATCGTGAGGCTGATCAATAGATAAACCAACATCATGATAGCAATCGCCTCAACCGCTTGCCCCGTCTGGTTGAGTGTCGTGTTGCCGACATTGACCAGATCCGGATAGCCGATCAGGACACCCAGCGATGAGTTCTTCGTAAGGCTCAGATACTGACTGGTCGTCGGAGGGACGATGACACGTAAGGCCTGTGGCAGCGTCACATAACGCATTATCCAGCTAGACCTGAGGCCAAGCGACCGGGCAGCTTCAATCTGCCCGGAGGCCACTGATTGGATACCTGCCCGAACGATCTCGGCGATGAAGGCTCCTGTATAGACAGTTATCCCGACTACCAGGCCGACAAATTCAGGCGTTAACGATGCGCCACCTCTAAAGTTGAAGCCGCGAAAGATCGGCATGTCCCATGTCAGGGGCGCGCCGCCAGCAATCCAGGTTATCAATGGCAGGCCGACCACAATGCCAACGATCGGCCAGAGTGTTGGAATGAACTTGCCCGTGTTCTCGCGACGTCTGCGCGCCCAGCGGGCGAACAGGAAAGCGGCGATGATAGCGACAATCAAGGCGATGCCGACCCATGTATACACGGCATGCGGCACCGGCGTCGCGAAAATCAAGCCGCGATTGTTGAGATAAAGGCCCTCAAAGGGGGTCCACGACTGTTTGGGGCCGGGCAGATTGCGCAGGAACGCGGCCCAGAAGATAACGTGCAGCACGACCGGCACATTGCGAACGACTTCAACATAGGCTGACGAAAATTTGGCTGCGAACCAGTTTGTCGAAACCCGGGCGATGCCCATCGCAACGCCAAGGAAAGTGGCGAGCACAATACCGCACGCAGCAACAGTCAGTGTGTTGAGAATGCCGACCCACAAGGCACGACCATAACTGTCTTCCGAATCGAACGGCACAACGGATTGGCCGATATCAAAGCCTGATGACTCAGACAGAAAGTCGAATCCCGTCGCAATGCCTTGACGTGACAGGTTTTCAGTGACGTTGGCATAGAGATAGTAACCACAAAAAATGACGGCCAGTCCCAGAAGGGCTTGGTAGGCAAGACCGCGCACGGCCTGCGAGTACAGGATGTCACTCAGACTGAGCTTAGGCTTTTCGAATGCCTCACCTGGTGCGGTCTGCTCAGCCATTCGGTAAGTGCTCCAATACAATTCTCGTTAAGACAACCGTGGCGGCTCGATGCCCGAGAGAGAGCGCCGACCCGCCAAAGTCTTGGATCAACTATTTGATTGGATAACCGTAGATCAAGCCACCTTCGGTCCAAAGCTTATTGACGCCGCGCGGCAGATTTAGTGGCGAACCTTTACCGAAGTTACGGTCGTAGATTTCCTTATAGCTACCAACCTGCTTGACGACCCGATAAGCCCAGTCACCATCCAGACCAAGCTTGGCGCCAATTTTGGATCCTTCACCGATCATGCGCTTGATGTCAGGATCTTTCGAAGATGAACGCATTTTGTCGACGTTCTGTTGCGTGAGACCCATCTCTTCGGCGTTGAATGTCGCGTAGGTCACCCATTTGATGATGTCATACCACTGGTCATCGCCTTGTCGTACACCGATTGCCAGCGGCTCCTTAGAGAACACACCGTCCAGAATGAGATGATCTTCCGGTTTCTTGGCATCGAATTGCCTATGACCTGGCAGGCCGGCCTGGTCCATGGTCATCACATCACAACGACCAGAGAAGTAGGCACCAACCATCGATTTCTGGTTTTCGATAACAACTGGCGTGTACGTCATGCCTTTCGCTTTGAACAATGCGGCAACGTTCTTTTCTGTCGTCGATCCAGGAAGGACACAGACCGTGGCACCATCCAGGCCATCAACCTTGGTCACGCCCGCAGACTTACGAACCATAAAGCCCGTGCCGGTGTAGAAAGTCGTCGGGCCAAAGTTTAGGCCGAGCGACGCATCGCGAGTTAAAGTAACCGTCGTTGTGCGTGACAGCATGTCGATTTCGCCGGACTGCAGCGCCGGAAACCGCTGTACGC
>JBPCWA010000203.1:0-11230 GCA_051009975.1 Hyphomicrobiaceae bacterium | reverse complement strand
TTCGGATCCCCCATGCCACCGCCACCGGGTGTCATAACGAGGAGGCGTTCGTCGGGAGGAACCAGTAGAAATCCCTTCCCCCTCAACTTCTCGCCGCTCTTGAAAGCGACGACTCCTGGCGCACCTTCGCGGCCACCGTCTCGTCCTCGCGCGGGGTAATCTATACGGTCATAAGCGGCGAGCAATTCAAAGGGTTCACCAATTCGGCTCTCAATTTCGATGATTTGACCGTGTCCACCACGCTTCCGTCCGGCGCCCCCCGAGTCTGGCCGATATTCCTTGCGCCAGAAAAGGAGCGGCGTTATTTGCTCGGCAATCTCGACAGGTGTACCCTTGACGCCCGACGGATACGCGGTCGCCGATAGTCCATCAGAATGGGGTCGCGCACCAGTACCACCGTTTGATGTGACCGCCATCGAGAAACCGTAGTTTCCGCCTTCGCCTCCCGCCACTTTGCCACGCACATTGAGATTCCAAAGACATGATGTGCCTTCAGCCGGCACCCGATCTGGAATCGCCTGGTGCAGACAGCCAAAGACGACATCTGGCAGCATTTGACCAATCACGTGTCTTGAACACACGGGAGAAGGCTTCGGCGCATTAACGATCGTGCCTTCCGGCGCTGAAACAGTGAGCGGCGCCAATGACCCAGCATTATTCGGAATGCGAGATCCAACAATGCAGGCCAACCCGAAAACCGTGTAGGCCGTCGTATAGGAGAGCGGCACATTAATACCCCGATTTGCAGCAGGGCTGGTTCCGGTATAGTCCACGTGGATGCCATCATCCGTTATCGTGGTTGTCGCAACCAGCGATATGGGCTCATCATAACCATCCGTTACCATCGTGTTCGTCCAACGCCCCTTTGGCAGTGCGGCAATTTCCGCCAGGACGGCGGCACGAGACCTCTCGATAATGTGGTTGCCTAAATCATCGAGAACATCGAGATCGAATTCATCCATCATTTCCGTCAGCCGCTGACAACCTACGTCATTGCAGGCTGCGAGCGAGTATGTGTCGCCAACAGTATCAACGGGAAGACGTGTATTTGCCCGGATCATTTCCATTAAAGTGTCATTGACCCGCCCCTCGTCGATGAGTTTCAGAAATGGGATGTAGAGCCCTTCCATGAAGACATCGGTTCCATCCGGACCAAAACCGATACCGCCAATGTCGATGAGGTGGCTGGTGCATGAAAATAGGGCCACAAGCTCGCCGCGATGAAAACACGGGGTTGTTATAACGAAATCGTTTAGGTGCCCCGTACCCATCCAAGGATCGTTGGTGATATAGGCGTCGCCGGGTTTCATCGTATCGATACCAAAGTGGGCAATGAAGTGCTTCACTGACTCGGCCATCGAATTCACGTGTCCCGGCGTACCTGTCACCGCCTGTGCCAACATGCGACCCTGCTTGTCGAACACGCCCGCCGAAAGGTCGCCGGCCTCCCGAACGATCGGTGAAAAGGCCGTCCGCAAAAGCACCTGCGCCTGTTCCTCAACAATCGCGATTAACCGATTCCACATAATCTGTTGCTGTATGTCGCTGGGTCCCTGGATTGTCATGGGAAAACCTCCTTGAGCGTGAGGACCAATGCGCCTCCACCATCCACATGCGCATCGAAGCGTGAAGTGACGAGGGTCGACGTCCCTTCTTCGACAACGATCGCTGGACCAAAGATACGCTCGCCACGAGCCAACTGATCCCGCTCGAAGATATCAGCCTCCACGCGCCGGCCGAGCCCCGCATCGAAAACACTGCGGTGACCCACTGAGGTGGCAGGGCGATCAGCCACTATCTCATCAATGGCCTCTTGCTCCGACCGAGGTGTGGCTACAGCAACCACCCAACTCATAATCTCTATTGCAGCATTGGGAATGTAACGGGCAAAGAGCCGTTTATACTCGATCTCGAAACGAGAGCGGATTTCACTTACATCTTCGCAAGCCAAAGCCCGTTCCGGCAATTGCACGTAGATCTCGTGGCCCTGACCTGCATAACGCATGTAAGCGCCTCGGCTCTCGACGAGCGGTCGGGCGCCAGCGGCCGACTTTACCTGCGTTGTTGCTTCTATTGTCAGTTCGGACAGGAGATCGTTGACTCCGTCGACATCGAAATCGTCCAGCCGAACGTATCTTGATCGAACAATTTCGTAGGCTGCCGGTGCTCGCAGAAAGCCGATGGCCGACCCAACGCCTGCTCCTTTGGGGATGATAATACGCGCGATGTCCAACTTTTCGGCCAAGCGAGCTGCGTGAAGAGGCGCTGCCCCTCCAAAAGCGATGAGGGTACGATCGGAGATTGATACACCACGTTCAACCGCATGCACCCGTGCGGCGTTCGCCATGTTCTCATCAACGATCTCGGAAATGCCATAGGCCGCCATTTCAACATCGGAGCCGAGTGTTTCGCCGACATGTCTCTCGATGGCGCCAGAAGCGAGAGCAGGATGAATGGCGATCTTACCGCCCGCAAAGCGACTGGGATCAATCTTACCCAAAGCCAAGTCTGCGTCTGTGACCGTGGGCTCTGTACCGCCCAATCCGTAGCTGGCAGGACCCGGTTGCGAGCCCGCACTTTCAGGGCCGACCTGAATTCGCCTGAGGGCATCGATTTTCGCGATCGAACCGCCTCCAGCTCCAATTTCCACCATTTCAATTACGGGTATACGGACTGGTAGTCCGCTACCTTTCATGAAACGCGATGCACGATCAACTTCAAATATGCGGGCCTTCAAAGGTTCGAACTCTTCGATCAGACAGATCTTCGCTGTTGTCCCACCCATGTCGAAGGACAAAATGCGTTCCGCACCGCGTGCCTCGGCGATACCAGCCGCCAATATCGCGCCACCTGCAGGTCCGGATTCCACCAGCCGCACGGGGTTTTGCCGCGCGGTTTCAAGACTGGCCAAGCTGCCCGCTGACGTGATCAAATGAATGTCATTCCTGTAACCTTTCGATCGGAATGCTTCGGCGAGACGCTGCAAATAACCGGCAATGAGTGGCTGCACGTACGCGTTTGCGATCGCCGTCGACGTCCGCTCATATTCGCGGGCTTCTGGGCAAACACCACTCGACAACGTAATTGAAATGTCGGGGTTGACATCATGTACAATTTCGCCTGCGCGCTGCTCGTGACTGTCATCGACGTAGGAATGGAGAAAAGCTATCGCCACCGCCTCAACTCGCAAATACCGCAATTTTTGTGCGACGACACGCACGGCATTTTCATCCAGTGGCAGATGCACATGCCCTTCGACGTCAAGCCGCTCGGGAACGGTGAAGCGATAGGCACGTTTCACCAGTGGTGAGGGCTTTTCTATGAAAACGTCATATTGATCGTAACGGCTCTCATCCGCAATCTCGATGACATCTCGAAAGCCTTCCGTTGCAATTAGCGCAGTCCGCGCGCCTTTTCGCTCGATAATTGCGTTCGTCGCCAAAGTGGTGCCATGCAACATCACACTCACGTCGCCGAATGAGAGCCCGGCCTCTCTGAGAACGATCTGGGCACCATTCACAACGGCCAATTCCGGTGCATCTGGTGTGGTGAGGATCTTTGCAGCAAACTGATGCTCACCCACTTCCAACACGATGTCGGTGAATGTTCCGCCAATATCGGCGGCCAGGCGCACAGGCGGTTTGGACTCTGACATTGAGATGCCAACTCCTCCAGTTTCGAGGATCCAATTGAGATCATCGCGGCCACCGTAAACCGACTTGCGATGATTGCCAGCGGATAATGAGTTCCGAACGATATCGCACCACACTCATCCGCGAGTCCGCGAGAGGCGAGCTAAATTGGTCAATGGAGTTGACTATTGGGCGCTGATCCAGCCGCGCGCAGTACTTTCGGCGCCAAATCTGACCAACGGCCACTCGCAGCAATTGCAAACGCCCGACTACGTCAGAAACCACCACACAGCATCAGAAGTGTGATTGCCGCCAGTATCCGAGTGACATCGTTGTCTGAAGTGATCCCAGGCGCTATCAGCTATGGTTGCGCTCTCTGACGTGTTCTCGTTATCATGTAATCGTGAACATGTAGTCGTTAACGTGTACTCGTTGACACTTCGCGTTTGAACAGAACAAGCTGCCCAATGGTTATTGCTGTTTCAGGGATACGTCATGCAAGCCGATTTTAGCTCTTCGAAAACACTCTCAAAGCAGCAAGTCTCAGACGTCACCTACACGCAGAATTTCTCAGTGACTTATGAGTTCCCAGTCGTTTTTACGGAAGACATATTCAATCCAAACAACCCCACAATCCGTGACGCGCTGTGCCGCATCGAACCAATGCAACGCCACCGCTGTCTCGTTTTCGTCGATCAGGGCCTCGCCGATGCACAACAGGAACTGTTGGATCGCATAAAGCAGTATGCCAAGCACCACGAGGCCAGCATCGAACTCGTTCGAGATCCAATCATCGTCCCTGGCGGAGAAAAGATTAAGTCGACGCTCCATTTTGTCGAGGACATGCAACGTGCCCTTAGCGACTACCATATCGATCGACACTCCTTCACAATCGCGATCGGAGGTGGCGCTGTTCTTGACGCCGTGGGCCTTGTTTCTGCCGTGACACATCGTGGGGTCCGACATATCCGCATCCCCACGACGGTTTTGTCGCAAAATGACTCGGGCGTCGGAGTTAAGAATGCGGTCAATCAGTTCGGCCAAAAAAACTTTGTCGGCACGTTTGCGCCACCATTCGCCGTGTTGAACGATCTCAATTTCGCACTCAGTCTGGGAGAGAGAGACAAGATCGCTGGCATGGCCGAGGCCGTTAAAGTGGCCCTCATTCGCGATCGTACATTTTACGAGTGGTTGGAACACAACAGCGATCATCTTGCTATCTTTGACCGCGATGCAATGGCGAAAATGATCCGCCGATGCGCTGAGTTGCACATGCGACAGATCGGTCAAGGCGGAGATCCTTTTGAAGCCGGTAGTGCCAGACCATTGGATTTCGGTCACTGGTCGGCACATAAATTGGAAGGATTGACAAATTATCACGTGCGCCACGGCGAGGCCGTTGCGATTGGTATAGCACTCGATACCCGCTACTCGGTTCTAAAGGGATTACTAGAGCCTGGTTTGGACGAACGCGTCTGTGTGCTTCTTGAACACATCGGTTTTAGACTATGGCACCCAGTGCTTGGCAAGACAGACGCGAACGGCAATTTGACCATCGTTGAAGGGTTGCGGGAATTCAGAGAGCATCTGGGTGGCGAGTTGACGATCACACTGCTTCAGGATCTCGGACGCGGCATCGAACTGCACGAAATGGATACCGGGCTAGTCCGTGAGGCGATTGCCTGGCTGAAGGGACGACAGGAGCCCTAATGAGACTGGACCAAAGCGGCGCTCTCGGGCAACTGACCTACTGCACGAATATTCATGCTGGCGAAGCCTGGCCGGACGTCATAGCCAGCCTCAAACAGCATGTTCCCGACATAAAGGCAGCCGTCGCCCCAGACACGACATTCGGGATTGGCCTGCGAATCGGCGGATCCGCCTGCCAGGCGCTTCAACGTGATGAGTTCGTCGCTGAATTGAGGGAATTCCTGAGCGCCACGGACTGTAACGTTGTTACGTTCAACGGCTTCCCATACGGGGCGTTTCACGGTCAGAAAGTAAAAGAAGAGGTCTACAGTCCAGATTGGAGCGAGGCTGTTCGGCTGAATTACACAAATGCGCTAGCGGATACGATGTCCGCCATACTTCCTGAAAACGAGATCGGCAGCATCAGTACGGTGCCGGGTACCTTCAAAGCTTGGGCCAAAGGCCGTGAAGACGCGATTGCGGCAAATCTCATTGCGCACATCGCTCACTTGATCGAAATTAAACGACAAACCGGAAAGCACATCGCGCTTGCGTTGGAACCAGAACCTTGCTGCATGCTCGAGACGATCGCCGAAGCGGTCGAGTTCTTTGAAAATCGCCTATTCAACAACGAAGCACAAAGCCTCCTCATCGCCCAGACGGACTTAGCGAAGGGCGATGCCGCCCAGGCTTTGCGCGATCATATCGGTCTCTGCTACGACGTGTGCCATGCCGCTGTTGAGTATGAGGATCCAAAACGCAGCATTGCCGCATTGCAGGACTCGGGGATTCAGATCTCAAAACTGCAACTGAGTTCCGCCTTGCGCATTTCCCGTATCGACGAAGACCAACTGGCGGAGCTGCGCAACTTTGACGAGCCCGTCTACTTGCACCAAGTCATCCAGAACAAAGCCGGCCAACTCACGCGTTTCACAGACCTCCAAAGTGCCTTTGCTCAGTCCGAGCTAGCGTCCGGAGCAGAATGGCGCGTGCACTTTCATGTACCAGTCTTCCTGGAGCGCATGGAGAAATTCGGCACGACCCAATTCTTCTTGAAAGAAATTCTGGCGTTGCACCGTTCAAACCCCATTTCTCCCCATCTCGAGGTGGAAACATATACTTGGGATGTCCTGCCGCCACAGTATCGTAACGTCTCTGTCAGCGCTGCAATCGCGCGCGAAATCGCATGGGTCAAAGATCAGTTACTGGCATGAGATGGGACATCGCTCTCAAGCTTGGCCGCGTCTCGAACCTGCCCACCGTATGGAGCAATGTCCTGGCGGCAGGCACGCTGGCCGGTGCCTCGCTTGGAGATTGGCGCACCGGCGTTCTGATACTGGCGATGTCACTGTTCTATGTCGGCGGTATGTATCTCAACGACGCGTTCGATGCGGAAATCGATGCCGAACAGCGACCAGAGCGCCCGATTCCCTCGGGTCAGATTAGCCGCAATGTGGTTTTTGGGCTCGGATTTGGGATGCTGGCTGCCGGCGCAATTCTCGTCATTTTTGTAGCCATCAGACCAGGGAATAGCTGGCTCGGGCCCTCGCTCAGTGCGATCACTCTTGCTAGCATGATTGTTTTCTACAATTGGCATCACAAGGCAAATCCGCTGAGTCCCGTTATTATGGGGCTTTGCCGGGTACTCGTGTATACGACCACTGCCTTGTGTTTCACGGCCGTGCCACCGACAACTTTGTGGTTGGGGGCGCTCCTGCTACTTTTCTATCTGATTGGCCTCACGTACGTTGCCAAGCAAGAAAACTTCGGTCGCGTTGAGAACCTTTGGCCTCTTGCCTTGCTCTCGGCCCCGTTACTCTATGGCGCGACGCACATTGGCGCTGATCCTATCGCTACGGTGTTGTTGGTTGCCTTAGCTGGCTGGATTGGTGTTGCGCTTTGGCTCATCCGGCGTCGCGGCAAAGGCGATATTCCGCGCGCTGTGGTCAGCCTTATCGCCGGAATTTCGCTTTTAGATGCCCTGCTCATTGCGACTACAGGAGAAGCGATGACTGCCGCGATCGCCGTGGGCTGCTTCGCGCTTACTTTATTCCTTCAACGCTATGTCTCTGGGACGTGAAATTGATTGCAAATCTCCAATCCCAATTCCAATTCCAATTCCAATTCCAATTCCGCACTTATGAAAAAACATGGTCAAGAACCAGTTTCTTGAAGTCCACGGCCTCAACATCACCTTCCGGCAATAGATCTCCGCGAGAGGAGATGACAAGTGGACCATAGTTGCCGTCATCCGTAACGCGGCCATGAGATCCCTTCACCAACGTCGTGTCCTTCAATGAAATCACATCGAGCAGTTGCCTCATACCTAGTTTGCGCTTGGTTAACCGCCAACCGACTGACAGCATCGGCCAACGAATTGCCGGATCAACAAACAATTCGACCGGATCGTAGCCTGGTTTGCGGTGGATATCGACGGTGCGGGCGTAGTCCGGCGCCTTGTCGTCCTCAAGCCAGTAGTAATAGCTGAACCATCGGTCGGCACGAGATATGGCCACCAGTTCCCCAGAACGTGGATGGTCCAAGGCGTACGCTCGCTTTCCTTCCTCGTCCAAAACCACCTCGACGCCCTCTAAATTAGCGATGAGGGACTGAACAATTGCAATCTGATCGGGTTTTTTGACGTAGATATGGGCCAACTGATGGTCTGCAACCGCAAATGCATCAGATGCGCCTGCGTCCAGTTGTTCGCGCCCATGCTCTTCAACCCGCACTGCCAGCAATCCCGCCCGGCGCAATGCTCGATTGATGTGGACGGCATCTGTAACCGGGGTAATTCCATACTCCGAAACAACGATGACTTCTCGTCCCTCTGTCTCGGCGACCTCGATAAGTTCGCCGCATAACTCGTCGATCTCCTTCAGATCTGCGATGAGACGCGGATGCGTCAGGTCGGGGCCGAGACGTTGCAAGTTGTAGTCCAGATGCGGAAGATAAGTGAGTGTTAGCGTCGGATCACGCGTTCCCATCACGTGCAGTGTCGCCCGCGCGATCCATTCACTCGATTCGATATTTGCCGTCGGTCCCCAAAACTTGAATAGCGGAAACTGACCGAACCGCTGGTCAAGCTCATCATGCAAACCGCCCGGGTATGTATAGTGGTCAGGAATTTTTCGACCGTCCGCCGGGTACATTGGACGCGGTGTCGCACTCCATTCGGCAGACGCGTACATATTGTACCACCAAAACATCTTGGCGGTCGTAAAATCTGGATCGCGGGCACGTCCCGACTCCCAAATTTTCTCACCATCAACCAAATGATTTGACTGCCGCCAGAACCAAACTTCAGCGAGATCTCGAAAATACCAACCATTGGCGACCGCGCCGTGAACAGATGGCGGGGCACCGGTCAGCAATGTCGATTGTGTCGTACACGTCACGGCTGGCGTAGTTGTCTTGAGCCCGCGCTGACCGCCGCGCGTGGCCAGGCGCCTCAAATGCGGCGTGTGTTCGCCAACCAAATCCGGCGAGAGACCAACGACCAAAATAACCAAGGTTTTGTTCATCAGAAGGCCTTTCTCGGTTTGAGAGCGGATTGAGAGTGGCAGCACAGGCCGGGAATTGGGAATCAAGATCAGAAATCGAGACTGGCTTTGCTCATGCATGACGCTGTTGGTGGGCGAAGACGGTCGACTATTGCAAAATCCGCCAGCTTGAACAATTCTCACTTCAGTGCGATTATTGAACTATCGTTGTGGAGATATAGGTGCCGAACAATGCCTGATAGGGCTTTACAGCTGTTGAGGACGTGGCTGGATCGGCAACTACCAGACAGCGGGCGGTCTTGGCTTGCCGAGCAGCTCGACAGGGTTGCCGCCGATCCCTCCCTTCGAAACCTGCAAATAGCCTTCGGCATGGTGCCGCGGAAATTAGGAAAACTTGATCTCGAACTCAACGACGCGGATCTGGCGCAAGCGGCCGAAGCCAGGCCTGGCTGGCAACCGCAGAGTTGGAGCGTCGACATGGCTGCACGAGTTCTGATTATCACTACGGCCGGTCGTGCCTCAAACGAGTTCCATCGGAGCTTCGTGAACCTGTGTCGGCATGCCGACGTTGCGGAGGCCGTCGCTCTTTACAGTGGCTTGCCGCTCTATCCAGAGCAACAGGCACTCGAACCTCAAGTTGGAGAGGGTCTCAGAACGAATATGCGTGCAATCTTCGAGGCCATCGCACACAATAACCCTTATCCAAAAGAGCATTTCGATGAGAACCGATGGAATCATATGGTTCTCAAGGCCCTATTTGTCGAGAGCTCCCTCTACCCGATACAAGGCCTCGATCAACGAGCTAACCCGGAATTAGCGCGCATTTTGCGAGATTATGCGCACGAGCGTTGGGCAGCTTCGCGGCCGGTAACGCCGGAGCTGTGGCGCTGCATAGGTCCGTTTACAGATGGAGAAGTATTAACTGACCTTGACCGCTTGGTGTCCAGCAGTAACGCGCTCGAAAAGCAGGCAGCAGCTCTGGCGTTGAACGCCAGTTCTTCCGAGCAAGCCAAACTTCGATTGTCGTCAATGTCAGCTGAAACTATGGCCATTGCCAATGGGCAGCTATCTTGGGATCAAGTCGGTTTGGATCATGCAAACTCCACAAAGTAGCTCATTTTCTCGAGAGTGCTCGGCTGACTATTCGAACGGAACCCTAGTCTCTCGGTCGGTTGCCTGCATCCGCGATCGGTTCCCTGCCCACCACGTCGTATCAGTGGCACCGAGCACTCTCTGTCAGAAATTCTGAAGGACGAACGCCAATGATGTTCATTGACCCGCACACGCATATGATTTCGCGAACTACGGATGACTATGAAGCAATGGCAGCGTCTGGCGTCGTCGCCGTCATTGAGCCCGCATTTTGGATAGGCCAGCCCCGTACCCACGTCGGGACCTACATCGATTACTTGTCAGCAATCATCGGTTTCGAGCGATTTCGCGCCGGCCAGTTCGGCATCCGCCACTATTGCACAATCGGCCTGAACTCCAAGGAAGCCAATAATGCAGAGTTAGCCGAGGGCGTGATGGAAATTCTTCCTCAATTCGCCCTCAAGGAAGGCGTCGTGGCCATTGGCGAAATTGGATATGATGAGCAAACCGATTTGGAGGACAAGTACTTTCGCCTTCAATTGGAATTGGCTAAGGACCTGGAACTTCCGGTGATGATCCACACGCCGCATCGCGACAAGAAGCGCGGGACTACCCGTTCGATGGATGTGTGCGAGGAGCATGGTCTGGCCCCGAGCAAGGTCGTTGTCGACCACAACAATGAGGAAACGGTACGCGAAGTTCTGGACCGGGGCTTCTGGGCCGCTTTTTCCATCTACCCCAGTACAAAGATGGGTAATGTTCGAATGGTAGAAATCCTGCGCGAATACGGTGCCGAGCGGATTATCGTAGATTCTGCTTGCGATTGGGGCATCTCCGAGCCTCTCGGCGTGGCGAAAACCGCGAAACTTGCTCTCGAACGCGGCATTTCCGCCGAAGATGTCCGCCTGGCAACCTACCAGAATGCCCTGGATGCCTATGGGCAGAGCGGGCAAATGTCGGAGGAAGATTGGCTCAACCCTCCGGCAGTCGACCAACGAACGCTCTATGAAGGCAACTCCATTCTGCGTGGAGGGCGAGAACCCAAAGTCGATGAGATCAAGGTCACACCTGAGGTCAAACCAGAGCTCATTATTGAGTAATTCGAGCAGTATCTTCAGTCAATTCAGGTATCGGTTGTTGCAATATGTTGGTCATTGATTGATGCAGTCACCAAAATCGATGACTTTTCAAGTACTACAACCTTGATAGATGCACAGGAGAGTTGGTCTAGACGACGCAATGTCTTAGTATGTCGACGAGGCAGATCCGCTGTCTGGAATCACAACAACTCTTGAAAATTTCCAAGTCCACGTG
>JBPCWA010000202.1:0-5950 GCA_051009975.1 Hyphomicrobiaceae bacterium | reverse complement strand
CCATATAACGATGGCGACATAGTAGTATTTTTCAGGGTAGAACAATCAACCAGCCCGCCATCATCCGGAGCATATGGTCTGCATCAAGCAATGCCACGGGTTTGCAGGGTTGGAATGGCCGCAAAATTCCGTTAAGACATGCCGACACGCGTCGCGATGAATGCGCAATGCTACTCTTGCGTTGCAGCAAAAATCACCTGCCACCGGAGCTTGAGCCTTCGCAGCCGCAAGTTGGCGAGCAATGTATCGACAGGATCAATTGTGAGAGGCTAAGCCTGTGACAGGCTAAGTTGTGACAGGCTAAGTTGTGACAGGCTAGGTTGTGACAGGCTAGGTGGTGACTGTCGAAACTGTTACTGGCCAAGTTGTGACTGGCCAAGTTGTGGCTGGCATCGCGGGTAAAACTTTGCTCCAGCGCCATTGATCATCTCGATCTCGGTTTTGTGGGCAGCACGTCTGTCCTGAAGCATAAAGCGCTCGACGGTCATCGACCACATGCGCCGCGCAATTTTTCGTCTAGTGGTGCAATGAGGATCCTTGTCAAATTAACTCTCCAAATTGAGGCAAGAGCTCTTATGGTCAGATCAGAGGGCCATCGCGATCTGAAAGGTTCCGCTTGAGATGACAAACAAGAGCCAAACGAATGCCAGTCCAAGAGCCATGCGCGTCGCGGTGCTCGCGTCATTGGGTTTCCTGTCTGGCAAGGCTGCTAGGAGAATCGCAATGATCGGCAGAGATGCAACAGCAACATGAGCTGCTCCGCTGTGTTGGAGCGCGGAAAACAATGGCAAGAAATCAAGATCTTGGCCGGTGGCGGCCGCACTCGGCATGAAAAGTGCGTTTGACGCGGTTCCGCTGCCAGTAATGTAGGATCCAACTCCTCCCAATGTGGCGACCAAGGCCGCTGCCGCGAAAGGTCCGAGCTGGGCAAGTTGTCCGGCAAGCGCATCGACGCTTCCGATTTCGACCAACAACCTTGCGACCAGCAAGAAGAAAAATATGCTGGTTAGCGCGGGCCAGCATCTCATTACAGCATCGAGCCAAAGCGATGGGTATTCCGGTGCCTCTGCGTTCGCCCGTCGCATCATAATTGAAACAAGAACGGCCATGAGCAAGGCGGCCCCCGGTGAGGCGAGGATATCAAATGATACCCGGTCCGTTGCAATCGCGAAATCAATGCCGACCGCGCTCAGATGAGGCACGAACAGCTTTTGCAAAACAACACCAATTGCCAAAAAGCCATATGGCAAGATTTGGGGAGACCTGACCATAGTTATGGCGAAACGTTTGCTAGATGCAAAGATGAGGGATAAGCAGATCACAGCCAAACCACCGCCGACACCTGCCACTTCTACACCGACGAAATGGGATGTTAGGGCGATGCCAGCTAACAAGACAAAGCCGGCGAGCAAGCCATAGCTCACGTCGAAGAAGTTTCGGTCCTGAACAGCCAATAGGCAGAGTGCAGGAATCGTCGCTGCGACTGGCCCACTGGTTGTCAAAATGGCAGCGGATAAGTCAGTTTGTGGCAAACCAGCAAGTTCGGCGCCAAGCAACGCTGAAACAGACAAGGCTCCCCAAGCCATAAGGCTCATGCCGATGAGTGCCAAAAAAATGGCTGCGTTTCTACCAACGACCCTAACTAGGAGAGGGATCGTAACGAACATTGAGACGCCGTAACCGGTCAATGACTCCATCGTGATGCCAATGCCAGCAGTAATGAGAATTATCGCTCGCGATGGTGCTAGACGAAGCGACTGAATAATTCGGATGAGAGCCGTTAAACCACCATTTCTGGTAGTTGCTTCGACAAACATTATGCCGGAGAAGATAACAAACCCCACCAGCAGGAATAGAACAATGGCGTCAGCCACTGCTCGAAACAGTTGGTCGGGTTGCGAAGAGGAGAATATGCCGAACACCCACAAAGCGAGGGCCGCGCTCAATGATAAGATGGAAGCCGTCAACACGGTTTGTCGCAGAACTATCACGGCAAAGGCTGCAACAGCACATGGCAAAAGTGTCAGGTACGCAACCAATATGATCTCCCCCTATGTTTGTGCTTTCGCTGTCGGCTGACGACTTCACCACGTCTGACTTCGACTTGGCGACAGCGCGCACGGCCCAGTAGGTGATCTACTCCCCAATTCCAATCGAGAAACAATTGCTTCGGAGGGAAGGTGAAGTCCTCGCAAGTGATTAATCCAATTACAACCCAGACAGCTCGCTCGCTATTTCAACGTATAAAATAGCCTTGAGGTCTGACCTACCGGCGTAGACGCAATCTAGCATCTCGGCTAGATTGCCTATCCCCGGGACAGGGCGGTTGTGACTGTTGACACTTCATTGCATTGCATTGCATTGCATTGCATTGCATTCCGCAATTAATGTGCCATGGCCGCAGCCTCGCACCCGCAATCCTGCGCCAACTTTGCGAGCACCATTCCAATCGGGCAATGCGGTCACGTCGTGGATAATTCGTCAAGAGTAAGTGCGCAAACAGCTGAATGCGAAAAGACCGATGCCTGGCCGCCTGCGCCAGAGGCGGGCCAACAATGCTCCATTGAAGCCTCGTGGCACAGTCTTGATGCAGACGCTTGCCTCGACAAGCTTGGCTCAAGTGCCGTCGGCCTTTCTGGAGAAGAAGCTGCTGAACGACTTGCCAAATTTGGGTCTAATGCACTGCCAAAAGCTGCGGGCCGCAATTTGTTGCAGCGCTGCTGGGCACAGATCAATAATTTACTGATCTACGTCTTGCTTTTCTCGGTGCTCATTACTGGCCTGCTTGGCGAATTCATCGACTCCGCCGTTATCCTTGGCGTGATTGTCCTCAATGCTTTGATTGGCCTGATCCAGGAAGGCCGCGCTGAACGTGCCCTCGAAGCAATCCAAGATATGATCAACCCCGCCGCCAATGTCGTGCGGTTGGGCGATCGTATAAGCGTCCCGGCCACAGACCTCGTTGTTGGAGACATTCTCGTCCTAGCGGCCGGCGACCGGGTGCCAGCGGATCTCCGACTGATCGAGGCGCACGGGCTGCGAATTGATGAGGCGACGCTTACCGGTGAATCCGTGCCCGTCGACAAGGCAATCACGGCTGTCGCCGAAACCACTGCACTCGCCGAACGCGCCTCTATGGCGTACTCGGGCGCGCTGTTAACGGCTGGACGCGGAGTCGGCGTTGTCGTTGCCACGGGATCGGCGACGGAACTAGGCCGTATCACGCGCCTCATCGCAACTGTGCCCAAACTCGTCACACCCCTTGTTGCGCGCATGGATGGCTTCGCCCGCCAACTAAGTATTGTTATACTGGCGCTTTCGGGGTTGGCATTGACGTTTGCGGTCCTGGTGCGTAGCTATTCGGTCGCCGACGGTTTTCTTGCTGCCGTCGCAATGGCAGTTGCCGCCATACCGGAGGGCTTGCCGGCCGTCATGACGATTTCCCTAGCGGTTGGCGTTCAACGCATGGCGGCGCGCAACGCCATCATCCGGCGTTTGCCCGCTGTCGAGACGCTAGGGTCTGTCTCCGCAATCTGCACCGACAAAACCGGCACGCTGACACGCAATGAGATGACAGTTGCGCGTATCGCCCTGGCCAACGAGATAATCGACATTGAGGGTACGGGCTATGCACCAGTAGGCGTCTTCCGGTGCGGGGGTGGGATGATCAATCCAATCGATGATGCTCTGTTGATGAACCTACTGAACGCATCGCTATTGTGCAACGATGCAGCCATTCGAGAGCATGATGGTGTTTGGACGGCTGTCGGTGATCCGATGGAGGCGGCGATCGTTGCCGCCGGCAAAAAGGCGGGTCTCGATAGTGCGACGTTGCGCTTGACGCATCCTCAGCTCGACGTCATTCCGTTCGATGCCTCTCACCGCACGATGGCGACGCTCAATTCGGTCGACACGGCCAATATGCTCTTTGTCAAGGGCGCACCTGAGCGGCTCCTGGAACTGGTCAGATATCAGGCCACGCTCGATGGCAAGTCTCCAATCGATGTCGATTACTGGAATGAGTGTGTGCAGGGATTGGCGGAACGTGGCATGCGAACGTTGGCAATAGCTCAGCGCCAGGTACCAGAGGGCCAGGTGACACTAAATCACTACGACTTGGAGGATGGCCTGATACTGCTCGGTATTGTGGGGTTGATTGACCCACCGCGGCAGGGGGCCAAAGCGGCGATTGCCGAATGCCGCGCCGCGGGTATTGCCGTAAAAATGATAACCGGAGACCATGCAACGACAGCCGCAGCAATTGCCGAGCAACTTGGTCTTGGCGACGCTCGCTCCGTCATGACCGGGGCAGCTCTGGAGGATTTCAAGCTTTCCGAGTTGACCCAGGTGGCTGAGCGTACGCAGGTCTTTGCGCGCACCAGCCCGGAGGACAAGCTGAGATTGGTCGAAGCCTTGCAGGCCAAAGGTGATATCATCGCAATGACGGGTGATGGCGTAAACGATGCACCAGCGCTAAAGCGGGCAGACGTCGGTGTATCAATGGGGAGGAAGGGAACTGAAGCGGCCAAAGAGGTGAGTGAGATGGTGCTCGCCGATGATAATTTTGCGTCCATCGTCGCGGCTGTTCGCGAGGGACGCACTGTCTACGATAATCTTACAAAAGTCATTAGCTGGACACTACCAACGAGTTTTGGGGAGACGGTGGTCATACTAGTCGCTATCCTCGCCGGCCTCACACTGCCGATCACGCCGCTGCAAGTGCTTTGGATTAATATGGTCACTGCAGCTGGGCTTGGAATGGTTCTGGCGTTCGAACCACCTGAGCCGAATGTGATGCAACGCCCTCCGCGACGTGCTGATGAACCGATTCTCTCAGCACGACTAATCTGGCAAGTGGCATTCGTGTCGCTGCTCTTCTCTGTCGGCGCGTTTGGTGTTTTTGCATTCGCACTCGAGCGCGGCCTAGAGGTGGAAGTTGCCCGCACCATGGTTGTTAATGCCATTGTGGCGATGGAGATCTTCTATTTATTTAATGTTCGCTTCCCGCGCGGCGCCTCATTCAACCTGAAGGGCATTCAAGGAACGCCCGCGGTTTTGATCGGCGTAGGCGCGGTCACGTTGGCGCAGTTTGCACTGACCTATGTTCCGCCACTCCAGGCGCTGTTCGGAACGGCGGCCTTGCAACCAGTTGATGGCCTAATCACGGTGGCTATCGGTGTTGCCTTGTTTGCGATAGTGGAAGCTGAAAAATACGTCTCCCGACGACACAACAAGTTGGTACAGCATGGCTAAAAAGTTGAGGAGATCCTCGGGAGGTCAAACGCTATTTCCCATTGCTCCGAACATTCCGTGACGTCATTGCCAGTAAAGTCTGGACGGCTCGCGTCCCCCCCCCGCTCACCCTCTGCGAGGCTCAAGGCGGCAACACAACCTGGCCTGAAACGGTCTTGTGCTGTGCTAAGATTCGCTGGACTGGTAGGTGTTTTGCCACGCACATATCCGAGCTCCGAGATAGGATAAACCAGTGCTTCTAATCAGGTAATCAGGATAGATCCTGGTGATAGGTTTGACCCGTAAACAGCGCGAGTGAACATAAGGGTGCCTTGTCAACGTCTGTGCATGACGAAATCAAAGATGGCTGGACACTCTATGGCCATAGCGACTATGTGAGTCCGAGCGGGGTGCGTTGAGTCCTTTTTCCTCTCCGGCGTTTGCGTTGCGATACGTGTTTCCAACATATTCTGGGAGAAGCGCGCAATGTTTTGCCCAATAATGTTCAAAGGCTTGCCCTTTTTCAGAACCACCCGCTCGGCCGGCAATCTCTGCCGATGTGATTCGGTTCTGGCCAGCGCGCCCATTGCGGATGATACAATAAAATAAAACATGGCTCCGACAACATGCTCATGATTGTGCCATCGAATCTCGTCAAAAACCTCTGAGCAATGCGCCATAACGGCAGACGACAACACAATGGGGATCGCGCGCGGGA